>DXGO01000095.1 GCA_019113885.1 Candidatus Alistipes intestinipullorum
GCCACCAAACGATAATTTTCCGGATGAATACCCTTTTTCATTTCGTTGTTTTTGTTAAAATTCTGTGCTTAAGCGGGACAAAGGTACGAATTTATTCGCAACAAACAAGCCCTGCGGCAATTTTTTTCATACGCATGCGGTTGCAGGGGTTGCGCAATCCGGATTGTTTTCCTATCTTTGCGCCACGCAAATGCCCGCATGCAGGGTGTTTACCGGGCCCATAGCTCAGTTGGTCAGAGCAGCGGACTCATAATCCGAAGGTCGTGGGATCATGCCCCTCTGGGCCCACCGATAACGAAAACGGCACGCAACGAAGGTTGGGTGCCGTTTTCGTGTTCCGGACAAACGGGGGAGGGGCATCAGGTCCTTCTCCACGGGCCGGAGAAGCCGCAGCATTCCGACGCACCGCGGCTGCCACTCACTCCTGCCGGGGCCGAATGGTTGACAGGCGGGAGACCTGTTTCAGATCGAACATCCCGTAAATATTCATCACCACAGTCTCCTTCTCTCCGTAGGTCAGCATCAGCAGTTCGGAATCGAACGAAAATTTCGCTTCACGAAGGTAAAAACGAGTCGTTTGCCCCGCATCGGACGTTGCCATCACCAATTGGTATCCGGCATCCTCAGTCGAGGCCAGCGCCTCGGCATCTGCCACGAACCGCGCCGCTTCGGTATCACTGCCGCCACCGAGAGCCACAATGCGAATGTATTGGATACCGTCGAGCAATTCGGCCAGTTTTTCATCGCCCTTTTCGGCGGCCTGGCGGCTCATCATGCGCATCATCTTGCGTTCGAGCTGTACGCTGGCGAATCCCTCGGCCTTCGAGTAGTGGTCGAAGAAGCGTTCCGAGGCGCTCTGAGCCCGTACGAAAAGCGGCAAAGACAGCAGGATCAAAATCAGGATTCGTTTCATGACATACAGGTTTTACATGTCCACACAGAGCCCGATCGACAGCGGATGCACCTCGGGGCCGGCGGCCGTTTCGAAAAGCGGCGTGACGCTGTAACGGACATAGACCCCGACACTGTGGTAGGTGATGGCCATAGTCGTTCCGAACCGGAAGGCATTCACCCCGGAAAGCGGGTTCTTCACTTTCGGCCGCTTATGGATGGAGTTCGCACCCATCGTAAAATCGAAGTATCCGGCAAGCGAAATCCCCAGATTTTTCGCCACCCGGCATGAGAAGGTCAGCGGAATCCCCAGCGACGTGATGCGGAGTTTCGACTTGTCGGCCTGTTCGTCAAGGGTGACGGGGACGACCATACCGGCCTCGTTGCCGAGTGTTACATGCGTATCGGAGAGGCGGTAATTGTCGATCGTATAGCGCAGTCCGGTCGAGACTTTGAGCCTTTGGCGGCGATCCAGCCGGACGCAGAGGCCCACGAGCGTTGTGGAAAGGTGAAACGATTTGCTGTTACGCAGGTCGAAGAAGCGCTCCGTCCCGGCGGGATAAGCTCCGTAATCCAGCCCGGTAGGGATGTTGTAGCCCCACTCCGTACCGGAGAGGGCCGTCAGATTGAACCGGGGCGTATGCCCCCTGCTGCTGCGATCCTGGATTTTTTCGACGGTCAACCCAGAGAGGGTGATACCGAAACCCCCGACCTCAAGCACCACCTCGTCGCCCCGGGAAGTGCGGTGCAGGGCCACCAGATCGGTATCCACGGCATCGATCCGTTCGAGGCTGTCGGCTGCCGGCAAGGTGTCGGTCAGCCGGAGCACGGTTGCAGAATCGGTCTTTTCCGGGTCCGAGCACATTGTCCGCGCCCCCGCGGGGCCGGACCACAGCAGTATTGCGACTACCGCAAGCAGAGAGTAAAATGTTCTGTTCATCCTATTGCGTTTTTTGTTTTCGTTTCGCTCATTGGGTCCATGCAAAGCGCGCCGTTATTGCGCACCGGCCTCAAGAAGTTCGTCGACCAGCCGGTTCGGGGCATCAAGCGCGGCAAAAGAGTCGAAATAGGCCGTTGCCTGCATGGCCGCCTCACGATCGTAGATCGCCACGCCGTCGATGTAGCAGTAGGGGGTCCGCAACCAGTCGATGCAGAAAAACAGCCCTACGGCCACGACGGCCGCCGCAGCTGCCGCCGCACTCCACCGCAGGATGCGACGACGAAGCGGTCGCCGGTCGCCTGCGGGCCGCAACTCCGCCCGGGCCCGGCGCTCTGCGTCGGGCGCCCCGGCCGCCCCGATCCTTCCCGGCATCCCGGCCGTTCGGGCCGTTCGGGGCATTCGCTCCCCGGAGAGCGCCTCCAGACCGCCCAGCAGCACCTGCAACTCCCGCAACGAAACTGGCAGTTTCTCCGCCCCGCGGAGTCCGTCACGCAATTCCCGCTCCTCGGCCGGGGTCGCCTCGGCCGCCAGCCAGCGGGCCGCCAGCCATTCGAGCCGGGCCACCTCTTCGTGCGCGGCCATCCTATCGGGCCACTCATTCATATCGTGTTGTCCTTTCATCATCCATCATTTTTTTCAACACCTCCCGCATCGCATGGCGCGCACGGGAGAGGAGTACGCGCACCTGTGCCTCGTCGCATCCGAGCAAAGCGGCCACTTCGCCCGTCGGGCACCCCTCGATATCCTTCAAATGAAGCGTCTCACGCTGCCGGTCGGGCAGGAGGGACATTGCACGCCGCACCATCTCGTGCGCTTCCCACCGTTCAGCCTCCCCGCCCGTCGACCGCTCGGCCCCGCCAGCCACCGCATCGTTGCGGCGTGCATCGGCCCGGCGTTTGCGCAGCAGGTCGTAGCATCGGTTCCGCACGGCCGTCATTACCCAGGCATCGACGTTGCGGCCCGGTGTCAGCCGGTCATGCTCCCGCCACAGCCGCTCCAGCAGGTCGTGCACCGCATCTTCGGCCTCGGCCGACGACAGCAGCAGACTCTGCGCATAGCGGAACATGCGGTCGCGGAGCGGCCATATCCGGGCAGTGAATTCGAACTCCTCCATTTCTATCCGTAAGACGAAACAACACGTCGAAACGCAACATTTCAGAACTCAAAGATCGCTTTTTTTCTCTGTTTCGGCACCGGGAAGGTAAAAAACCGGTATCCCGAAGCGATATACATTATTTATAATTGGCGTCAACAAAAAAACTGTGAAAAAATAAGTACTTTGTATTGCAAAATACCTAAACATATCATATATTTGCATCAGAAAACAAGCAAACCATCAAAAAGTCCGATCCTCGGATCGGCCCTGTACCATGAAAGAGACTGTCAACGCCAACATCGGCTCCATAGCCTTCACCATCGACCGGGACGCATACCAGGCCCTGGAGCATTATTTCAGGGAGATCCGGCGCCGACTGCCCGACGACGACACGGAAACGATGGGCGACATCGAGTCCCGCGTCGCGGAGATTCTGGTCGAAAAGGTCCCCTCTCCCATGCACGTCGTAACGCTCGAAATCGTCCGTGCGACGATGGCCAGGCTGGGCGCACCCTCCGACTTCGGAGAGCCACACGACACCGCCGGAGTTGCCGGAACCGCCGGCCCCGACACGCCCCCGACGGACGAAGAGCCCCGGCACCCGGTCCGCAAGCTCTACCGTTCGCGCCGCGACCGCTCGATCGCCGGAATCTGCGGCGGTCTGGGCGACTATTTCGACGCCGACCCGACGATGATCCGGCTCATCATGCTGCTGCCGATCCTCTTCGGAGGACTTTCGATCTGGGCGTATGTCATCCTTTGGATCGTCATTCCCGAGGAGCCGACACGCAAATTCAACATCTACGGTACCGAAAAAAGACAATAACCATGGCAACAAACAATTCCGGACGGCTTTACCGTTCGAACGACAAGATGATCGCCGGCGTATGCGCCGGTGTGGCGGAGTTTTTCGGACTCGACACCTCGATGGTCCGCCTGGCCACCGTATTCCTGATCCTCTTCGCAGGACTTTCTCTCTGGGTCTACATCATTCTCTGGCTGATCGTCCCCCGATCGCCCAAATAATACACGCATACCGATATGGCAGAAGACAACGTAAAGGCGCAAATGCGCAAAGGCATTCTGGAGTACTGCATCCTCGCCATTCTGTCGCGCGAAGATTCATACGCACCGAAGATCATTGCCGAACTCAAACAGGCCGAGATGATCGTCGTCGAAGGTACGCTCTACCCGATCCTCACACGACAAAAGAACGCCGGGCTGCTGACCTACCGCTGGGAGGAGTCCCCGCAGGGGCCGCCCCGCAAATACTATACGCTGACCGACAAGGGACGCGAATACCTCGAGGCCCTGGACGTGGCCTGGAACGAACTCGTCGCACAGATCGAGCGCATCCGGCACGGATACGAAAAAGCTGAACAATAACCCGTTGAAACAACACCCGAACATGAAAAAACTCCTTGTTTTCGCCACCTTGTTGGCCGCAGCGCTGGCAGTCACGGCCTACATCACCTGCGAAGCCTCCAACCTCTGGGGCAAACGCATCAAGGGAAGCGACCGGATCGTCACCCGCACCCTCGCAGCCCCCGATTTCGATGCCGTCTCGGCGGCGCGCGGCACGCGTGTCGTGCTCTCCGACAAGAGCGACGTGATCCGCATCGACGCCAACGACAACCTGATCGACCACGTGGTCGTCGAAGAAAAAGAAGGCATCCTGAGAATCACCATCGACCCGAAGATCGTCAACGTGTCGAATGCCGACATCACGGTCACCGTTCCGGCCCGCAACGGAGCAATCCGCTCGCTCGAAGCTTCGAGCGCCGCCTGCATCCTGAGCGACACGGAGCTTCATGCCGACCGTGCCAACATCGACGCGTCGAGCGCCGCAAAGATCAAGGTCGCCTACCAGGCCAACGAGTGTGTGACAAAGGCATCGAGCGCCGCACGTATCGATGCCGTGCTCCGCACCACCTCATGCTCGTTCGACGCATCGAGCGCCGCAGAGATCGAAGCGGAAATCTCTTCCGCCGACTGCTCGGCCAATGCCTCGAGCGCGGCAAAGATCGAGTTCGAGGGATCAACCCACAACCTCACGGCCGAAACAAGCTCGGCGGCGCGGATCGACGCCGGGGAGCTCACGGCCGACAACGCCGTCGTCAAGGCCTCGAGCGGCTCGGGCATCCAGGTCGGCTGCAGGCAATCGCTCAAGGCCCACGCTTCGAGCGGCGCCTCGATCCGCTACTCGGGGGAGTGCGAGATCGACGCGGAGACTTCGAGCGGCGGAAGCATCCGGCGGAAATAAATCCATTAACGGCATACTGAAATGAAAGAAGTTAAGAAATGCAGCATATCGGGCGTAGCCTTCACGATGGACATCGACGCCTACGAAGCGCTCGAGAGTTATCTTGAAAGCCTGAAAAAGAGCTACGGCGACAACCCCGACGGAGCGGAGATCGTGGCCGACATCGAAGCGCGCATCGCCGAACTGATCCTCTCGGCGCAGGACAACACGCGGGTCGTGGAGAAGCCGCTGATGATGAACATCATCCGACAAATGGGTTCGGCCGAGGATATTTCCGACCAAAGCAACGACCGCGACCTGCACTGCGACACGCCGCGCATCCCCCGCCGCCTCTACCGCGACACAGAGAATGCCAAGTTGGGCGGCGTCTGCGCCGGGATCGGCAAATATTTCGACATCGACCCCGTATGGGTACGGCTGATACTCTTCCTGCCGCTGTTGTTCACCTGCTTCGGGAGCATCCCGTTCCTGCACTGGTTCGCACCGCTGTTCGGCAACCTGTTCGGCATCTTCATGATCTGCTACTTCATCATGTGGTTCGCCGTGCCGGCGGCCCGCACGGCACGCCAGCGGCTCGAGATGAACGGCGAAAAGATCACCGCACAGTCGATCGGCGAGGTCACCGCCGCGACGGCCAACAACGAACCCGACGCCCGGGCACGCCCGATCATCGCCGAAGCCGTATCGCTTTTCGGCAAAGTGGTCCTTATCCTGTTGAAGATTTTCGCCGGGATCATTGTCTTCGGGCTCATCATGGCAGCCTGCGCGCTCGTCATCGGGCTGTTCGCCGTCATCATCGGAGGACCGGAGCAAATTCACCTGTGGAAACTCGTCGACTTCTCACTCTGGGTCCCCATCATGGGCATCTTTATCGTCTTGATCCCGGTAATCCTGCTGATCTACGTACTGATGTGCCTGATCGCATCGCGCAAGCCCGGCGGCAAGGCCGTGCTGACCATCTTCCTGCTCTGGATCGTCTCGATCATCGCCTGCTCGGTCATCGCCATCCGGGAGAACGTCAGCGACAAGATCCGCCGCAAGCGCCACAACATCGAACGGATTCTCAACAGCGAGATCATCGTCAACCAGGACACCATGACGCTCGAACGGATGCTCGAGGAGTACGACGACAACAGCATCGTCGAGGAGAGCGGCAAGACGGTGCACATCAACATTCCCTCGCAGTCGCTCGACATCACCGTCGACAAGCGCAAGGGCGCCATGCAGGTCACCTCCAACGGCAAGGAGGTGGTCACGATCCAGGCCGAGGCCCGGGAGAAGGGCGATACGGCGCAGCTCAGGCTCGAAGCCTCAAGTTCCGCCCCGGAAAGCGACGCACAGTAAGACAGACAGTTCCGGCAGACAATGTGCGGGCGGCATCTCATTGCCGTCCGCATTTTTTTGAGAAAGCCGAAAAAAATGCGTACCTTTGAACGATTATGTACCTATAAATACGAACGTATGGCCGGAATCAAATGTATAGGCATTCTGACGTCGGGCGGCGATGCCCCCGGCATGAATGCGGCGATCCGCGCGGTGACGCGCAGCGCCATTTTCAACGGATTCACCGTCAAGGGAATCATGCGTGGATACAAAGGCTTGGTCTTCAACGAGATTGTAGAATTCAAGTCACAGAGTGTCAGCAACATTATCCAACTGGGCGGCACGATTCTCAAGACGGCGCGCTGCCAGGAGTTCAAGACCCCCGAAGGCCGCAAACAGGCCTATGACAACATGGTGGCCGCCGGTATCGACGCTCTGGTGGTCATCGGAGGCGACGGGTCGCTGACCGGGGCAAGCTACTTCGCCAACGAATACAACGTGCCGATCGTGGGGCTTCCCGGCACGATCGACAACGACCTGGGCGGCACCGACTCGACCATCGGATACGACACGGCGCTCAACACGATCATGGAGGCGGTCGACAAACTCCGCGATACGGCGTCGAGCCACGAACGCCTCTTCTTCGTCGAGGTGATGGGCCACACGGCCGGCTACCTGGCGCTCAACAGCGCCATCGCCACGGGATCGGAGGCCGCGATCATCCCCGAGATGGACACCGAGGTCGACCAACTGGCCGAACTCATCAACCACGGATTCCGCAAGAGCAAGAATTCGGCAATCGTCATCGTCGCCGAAAACCCCAAGACGGGAGGCGCCACGGCATTGGCCGAACGTGTGAAGAAGGAGTTCCCGCAATACGACGCGCGCGTGACGATCCTGGGACACATCCAGCGCGGCGGATCGCCCACGGCGGTCGACCGCATCCTCGCCTCGCGCATGGGCGAAGCGGCCATCGAGGCGATTCTCGACGGGCAGCGCAACGTAATGATCGGCACGATGAACGGCCAGATCGTCTACGTACCGTTTGCCAAGGCGGTCAAGCACGACAAGGGGATCGACCGCGGAGCACTCGAGCTGGTCAAGATCCTGTCGATGTAACGCGCCCGAAAACCACGGAAATGTTCAACCCGGGGTACGTCCCCGCCAATACTCACCCAACAAGATGAAACGCGTCATCGGCATCGGCAACGCCCTTACGGACATGCTCGTCAACCTGAATACCGACTCGGTACTGAGCCGGTTCAAACTGGCCAAAGGTTCAATGAGCCTCGTAAACACGCAGTTGCAGACCGAAATTTCGAAATCCGTAGCCGGACTCCCCTATTCGCTCTCGCTCGGGGGCTCGGCCGGCAACACGATCCGCGCCATGGCCCGCCTGGGCTGCAGCGTAGGGTTCATCGGCAAGGTCGGGCCCGACACCACGGGGGATTTCTTCGTCCAGGCACTCGAGAACCTCGGCATCCAGCCGATCGTTTTCCGGGGCAAGGAGCGTTCGGGCAAATGCGTGTCGCTCATTTCGGCCGACGGCGAGCGCACGATGGTCACCCACCTCGGCGCAGCGCTCGAGCTGACGGCCGAGGAGATCGAGCCGACGGTCTTCGACGGCTACGACTGCCTCTATGTCGAAGGCTACCTGGTACAGAGCCACGAACTGATCCTCAAGGCGGCGCGCACGGCCAAGGAGTGCGGGCTGAAGGTGGCCCTCGACCTGGCAAGCTTCAACATCGTGGCCGAAAACCTCGACTTCCTGCGCTCGCTCGTCGGGCAGTATGTCGACATCGTCTTCGCCAACGAGGACGAAGCCAAGACGTTCACCGGCGAAGCCGAACCGCTCAACGCCCTGCAGGCGATCTCGACGATGTGCGAGTTGGCTATCGTGAAGATCGGAACCAAAGGGGCGATTATCAAGCAGGGCGACGAAGTGGTCCATGTTGGTATCATGGCCGCCGCGAAACGGGTCGACACGACCGGAGCCGGAGACTTCTACGCCGCGGGCTTCCTGGCAGGGCTGTGCGAGGGGCTGACGCTGCGCCAGTGCGGCACGATCGGGGCCATCACGGCCGGCAAGGTGATCGAGGTCGTGGGCACGACCTTCGGCGAGGAGGCCTGGGAGGAGATCGACCTGCTGGTCAACAAGGTCAAAAACGAGAAATACCTCTTCTGATCCTTCGGGAGAGAGATGAGAAAGGGCGGAGCCACACGCGGTTCCGCCCTTTTCGTGTCTCTTTGTTCCGAGTCCGTCCTTTTCAGCCGTTCCCCTCCGGCGTACGGTCCACCCGAGTGAAAAGGCCCCGGCTGATGCCCCAGCGCAGGCGCAGCAGCCACACCGACTTGCGGGGTGCCATCGTGCAACAGAGCAGCAGCGTGGCGATCCATTTGGCCGCCTCGCGCACAAAACACTTCGCCACACGGTGGTGAATCTGCGCCCGGAGGCGCTGACTGACGCCAACATTGTAGCTCAGCCGCCGGAAATACTCCCGGGTAAGTTTCTGCGGTGGAATGATGTGCCACATCACTGCGCCCGGGACATACCAGATCGTCTCACCGCCGCGCAACAAGCGTTCGAAGAGGTCGTTCTCCTCCCCGCCGATCAGCTCGCCGTTGACGCGTCCGAGCGAGGGGTCGAAGCCCCTGAAACGGGCCAGCCCGTCGCGGCGAAAGGCCATGTTGCCGCCGCCGGGAACGCGCCCCGCGGGGAAGGGCCGCACCGCAGGGCCGAAATCCATCGGATTGGCGATCGGCATCTCCACATAACGCGACATCCATGACGGACGAACTTCGGGATACTCGGCGATGATGCGACCTCCGGCCACAACGGCCCCGGGATGCGCCTCGAAGAATTCAAGGTATGCGTTCAGGAAGCCCTCGTTGACCCGTTCGTCGTCGTCGATGAAGGCGACGATCGGGGCCCGGGCCTCTTCGAGCCCCCGGTTGCGCGCATAGGATACCCCTGGGCGATGCTCCTCGACGCGCCGCAGGTTGCAGTCGGGATGCGCCGCGGCAAAGGCGGTAAAACGAGCGGGCGTGTCGTCCGCGGAGTTGTTGTCGATAACCACGCACTCCCAGTCGGAAGCCGGAAGCGACTGCCGGACAACGGATTCGAGGGCACCGATCAGCGCCGCCGCCCGATTGTGCGTAGGTATAACAAGCGAAATCCTAATCATCGCACGAAAGTAACAATTTATCCGCAAAAAACCGTATCTTTGCGCAAAAGATAAAGCAAACCATGACAACCATGCACAAATCGATTCGCTTGATCCTGACGGTTCTCACGGCATTCTTCGCGGTGAGCCTCCAAGCGCAGAGCGTCAAATGGAGCAGTACGGTGGAACCGCTCGAAGGCGACACGTACCGGATCGTGCTCGAAGCCTCGATCCCTGCGCCCTTCCACATGTATGACATGGGCCCCTACGAAGGCGGGCCGAATGCCACCACCATCACCTTCACCCCCTCGGAGGGGCTCGAACTCGAAGGGGAGGTCGAGCAGCTCACCACGCCACACCGCTACTTCGACGAGATGTTCCAGATGGAGATCGGCACCTTCTCCGGCAAGGCACAATTCGCACAGCGCGTCCGCCTCACCGCCGAACAGGCAACCGTCTCAGCTCAACTCGAATGGATGATCTGCGACGACCAGAGCTGCATGCCCCCCGAAGACACCGAATTGACGATCTCCGTACCCGAAAAAGCGGGTGCTTCCGCCGCCGAAGTTGCTCCGGCCCCCAAATCCGCAGCCCCCGCCGCAAAGGATGCCGCGGGGAGCAAAGGTCTTTGGGCCCTGATCATCGAAGCGATCCTCTGGGGATTCGCCGCCCTCTTGACGCCCTGCGTATTCCCGATGGTGCCGATGACCGTCTCGTACTTCCTCAAAGGTGAGGGAGGTCCCGCGATGGGTCGCCTCCGCGCCTCGCTCTACGGACTCTTCATCGTGCTCCTCTACACGGTGCCCATCGCCGCGATCATCCTCATCACGCGCATCGTCGGGGGTGATGCCGTAACGGCCGACATCTTCAACTGGCTGGCAACGCACTGGCTGCCCAATATCCTCTTCTTCCTCGTCTTCATGGTCTTCGCCGCCTCGTTCTTCGGAGCCTTCGAGATCACCATGCCCTCGTGGATGGTCAACAAGACCGACTCGAAGGCCGACACCAAGGGATTGGGAGGCATCTTCTTCCTGGCGTTGACCCTCGTGCTGGTGTCGTTCTCCTGCACGGGCCCCATCGTCGGATCGGTGCTTATCAAGTCCACTTCCGGGGAGTTCTGGACGCCGATCATCACCATGCTGGCCTTCTCCGTGGCCTTCGCCCTGCCCTTCACCCTCTTCGCACTCTTCCCCTCGGTGCTGAAGAAGATGCCCAAGAGCGGCGGATGGTTGAACTCCGTGAAGGTCGTACTGGGATTCATCGAGGTCGCCCTCGGCATGAAGTTCCTCTCCGTAGCCGACCAGACCTATCACTGGGGGCTGTTGGACCGGGAGGTCTACCTTGCCGTCTGGATCGTCGTCTTCTCACTGCTGGGGCTCTATCTTTTAGGGAAACTCCGCTTTGCGCACGATGACGAAGTGACCCACCTCGGCGTCGGACGCCTCGCGCTGGCCATCGTCGTGCTGTCGTTCGTCGTCTACCTCATCCCCGGCATGTGGGGCGCCCCGCTGAAGGGGCTTTCGGGATACCTCCCGCCGCTCACCACGCAGGACTTCGTCCTCGGGGCCAACACCGCCTCCGCAGCTCCTGCCGCCACGTCGGAGGGCATCGACGGCAAACGCAAATACAGCGACTTCCTCCACCTCCCGCACGGACTCGAAGGGTTCTTCGATCTCAAGGAGGCCGAAGCCTATGCCGCCAAGGTCGGGAAACCGATCTTCATCGACTTCACGGGCCACGGATGCGTCAACTGCCGCGAAATGGAGGCCCGCGTATGGTCTGACCCGCAAGTGCTGGAGTTCCTGCGCAACGACTATGTGATCTGCGCCCTCTACTCGGACGACAAGAAGGTCCTGCCCGAGGAGGACTGGGTGACGACCGATGCCGGGAAGGTTCTGAAAAGCCTCGGCAAGATCAACTCCTACTACGCCTTGAAGACATACGGTGTCAATGCCCAGCCCTATTACGTCCTGCAGGGTGCCGACGGGAAGCCCCTGGTCGAGCCCCGCGGCTATGACCTCGACATCCAAGGGTTCATCAATTTCCTCAATCGAGGGAAAGAGGCCTTCGGAAAGAGATAACGCCGAATAATATTCTTCTGTCCCCGGGACACTGAAAAACTGAAAAAACCGTCGCAGGAACTCTGCGACGGTTTTTTCATAACACGAAGGCTGGAACGCCGCCTCCGGTGGTTCCGAAAGAGTCAGATTCCGACGCGCTCGTCGGAGAACTGGTCGAACATCGTCGTGCTGAGGTATTTTTCAGCACGGTCGGGAAAGACCACCACAATGTTGCCGCGCTCGATGCGCTGAGCCGTCCTCACGGCCGCCAACATGGCTGCGCCGCTGCTCATCCCGGCAAAAATCGCCTCTCGGGCAATGATCTCCCGGGCCATGGCGATGGCCTCCTCACTCTCGATCATCTCCTGCACGTCGATCTGCGACGGATCGTAGATGTCGGGCACGATCGCCTCCTCCATATTCTTGAGTCCCTGAATGTAGTGGCCGCGGATGGGTTGTGCGCAGACCACCTTGATGTCGGGCTTCATCACCTTCAGGAAGCGCGAGATTCCCATCAGCGTCCCCGACGTTCCGATGGCGCAGACGAGGTAGTCGATCTGACCGCCGGTCTGCTGCCAAATTTCGAGGGCCGTAGACTGGTAATGCGCCAGGTAGTTGCAGGCGTTGGCAAACTGGTCGGGCATGAAATAGCGGTCGGGGTGCTCGGCCACCTTGCGCCGGGCCAGCCGGATAGCACCGTCGGTTCCCTCCTCGGCCGGCGTAAGGGTCACCTTCGCCCCGTAGGAACGGATGATCTTGCGCCGCTCGATCGACACCGCACGGCTCATTACGATCTCGACGGGATACCCCTTGACGATGCCGACGATCGCCAGGCCGATCCCCGTATTGCCCGACGTCGGTTCGATGATGGTTTTACCGGGAGTGAGGCGTCCCTCCCGCTCGGCGGTTTCGATCATCTTCAGGGCGATGCGGTCCTTGATGCTGCCGGTGGGGTTGAACCCCTCGAGTTTGGCGAAGATATTGACGTTGGGATTGGGATTCAGCCGATTGATCCTGACCATCGGGGTGCTTCCGATGGTCTCCAAAATAGTATTTTTGACCATAGCGTCTCTAACCTGTTTAACCTAACCGTGTAAAGATACGAATTTTCCGACAATTCGAGCAAAAAATCGGGATGAATGGCCGACCGGAGGCCATAAAGCGGGTTCAAAGCACTCCGGAACGGCGCCAGCACGGAGAAAGGAGCAAAAAAAGCGGACAATTCGAAAGAGTTGTCCGCTGTGGTAGCGGGAGGAGGACTCGAACCTCCGGCCTTCGGGTTATGAGCCCGACGAGCTACCAACTGCTCCATCCCGCGATATGTCTTTTGCGCCGGAGCGCGTTTTATCGCTTTTGCTGTTGCAAAGATAGCACAAAAAAACGACACCTGCAAATCGAATTTGCACCCTCCGGGCCGCGAGGCGCCATTCCGGCCTTTTTATCAGCCCCTTAGGACGAAAAATTTTATTTCAGCGCGGCCGCCACGATCTCCGAGAGGTCACGCACCTCGCGTTGCGTGCCCCGACCGATAGCCTTCTTGCAGAGCGGACAGGCCGTAACGATCACCTCGGCCCCCGTGGCCTCCATCTCGGCGGCCACCGAACGGGCGATCTGTACCTGCTGGCCGTCGGAGATGGCGAGATTCGCCACCGACGACCCGCAACAAAGGGCATTTTCGCGCGTCGACGCGGGTTCGAGCAGTTCGCCCACCGCCTCGATAACGGCCCGTGGCTCATCGTAGATACCGCTGCCGCGCCCCAGTTCGCAAGGATCATGATACGTATAGCGTGTCGTTCCGTGCGTCGGCGAGAGCCGCCCGGCGCGGATCAGCCGCAGGATGTATTCCGAATGGTGCAGCACCTCGATGCCCGGCAGGTCGTAATCCTCACGGAAGACCTTCAGGCAGATCGGGCACGAGGTGACCAGCGTCGTAATGCCGTGTTTGCGGAAGAGGTCGGCGTTGTAGCGCATCATCTTGCGCGCCGAATCGGTCTCGCCGGAGAGTTTCAGCGGACGCCCGCAACAAACACCCCCGTCGCGGTCGGCCCACCACACCTCTTCGCCCGCAGCGTCGAAAATCGTCGCCATGGCCGAGAGCGTACGGGGCGTCAGCAGCGTCATGCAGCCGGCAAAATAGCCCACTTTGCCCTCGCCCGACGAGCGGTCCAGCCCTTGGATATAAGTATAGCGGCGTTCGTCGGGGACGTTGCGCATCCGGTCGCGGGAGTTGAGCCGCAGGGTATTGAGGTCGATGCCTACGGGACACTTCTCGGCGCAGCGCCCGCACATCAGGCAATCGTCGGCCACCTCGCGCGTCAGCATGCGATAACGGCGGTCACGCAGGAAGTAGACCGACTGCACATCATTGATTCCCAGCACGCTCTGCAGCTGACAGGGGTCGATGCAGATGCCGCAGCGCGAGCAGGCCTCGACCTGGAAGTGGTCGTAGGAGGAGTGCTTCTCCTTGGAGCGGAGGCGGTAGTGGCGCAGGAAAATGAGCGGAATCTCGGTAAAGATGTGCATGTAGCGCGAGAAGGGCAGCGCCACGAAAAAGATGCCGAGGCATGAGGAGTAGAACCACCAGGCCACCGCTTCGAGGTTCATCAGGGGCAGCACACCGATATGGGTGCCCATCCAGTGGCCGATCGAGCCGGTAAGGAATCCTCCACCGCCGTAGAGAGCGCAGGTAGCGCTTTCGGCGACCAGGCGCGCCGGGAAGATAAACCACAGGGCCGACAAGGCCACACGGTCCCCGAGGACATGCTTCGTCGTGCGCCGCATGCCCATGGCGCGCGAATAAAAACGCTTGCCCCAGGCCAGGGCCACGCCCGAGAGGACGAAGAGCAACAGCAGGTCCATCAGGAAATCGAAGGCGGGCTTGTGTTCGAGGCTCGTCGCAAAATACTTGAAGAAGACGTGCCCCTGCAGCGGCACATAGCGGAACCCCACGTAGGAGATGATTTCGATCCAGCCCGTAAGGATAAGCAGGAACCATCCGAAGGCCAGCGACATGTGCATGTAGCCCAACAGGGGGTTCACCTTGAAGATGCGGCGGTGGAGCAGCGACTCGCGCACCACCTCCCCGACGGCCTGCAGCGTCCGGCGCGTAGGCAGCCCGCGGAGGATCAGGCGCTTGTCGGACTTCGGCAGCCGATAGAGCCACAAGAGCCACTTCCACGCCACGATGACGAACATCAGCGCGGCGCCCACCATGAAGGGGATGCAGAACGGAGCGTAGAAAGTCATCGTCAGAAGTCTCCCAGTTTACGTTTCACAAGCATGACCACGGCGCGGGTGTTGATGCCCCGGGGGCACACCAGCCGGCACTTGCCGCACAGCATGCACTTGTTCATTTCGGTATAGATGCCCTCGTACTCGCCGCGGCGTACGAGCGTATGGGTTTTCCGGAAGTTGAAGTCCGTAAGGTTCCCGGCGGTGCAGACCGCCGTGCAGGCCCCGCATCCGATGCAGGCCTGCAACTCGGGCATCTCGCGCAGGATTTCGTCGCTCTTGCGCAGGTTGTTGCGGTCGAGGTCGATGGCCCGGGGCTTCGAGATGGAGAATCCGAAATTGATCGCTGCCATAACCTAAGCCTTTACGTATCGGGCCGCGGCATCGGCCGCAGCTACAGCTTCGTTGAGCGATTCGCCGATATTCTTCGGGGCCGTGATCGTCCCGGCATAGAAGATTCCGTCGACATTGCTGCAGACATTCCCGAGGAAGAGGTCGCGCGGGGCCATAAAACCGCTCGTAAGACGCCGCAACCCGGCGCCTGCCGCCAGCGACTCGTTGTCGTCGTTGGCCCGCATGCCGACGATCAGCACCAGCATGTCGACGCTCATGCGCAGCGGACGCCCCGTGAGAGTATCCTCGGCCTTGATCTGGACCCTCCCGTCGATGGTGGGTCCGGCTTCCGAGATCCTTCCGCGCACGAAATGGATGTTGTATTTCTGCTGCGCCTCGCGATACATCTCCTCGTACCCGGGGCCGAACATGCGAATATCCATGTAGAAGTTGAAGACATCGGCCTCAGGGAAGAGCTGCTTCATCTCCATGGCCTGCTTCACGCCCGTGATGCAGCAGACGCGCGAACAGTGCTGCTGGCACACTTTCTCGTCGCGCGAGCCGACACAGTGCAGGAAAGCGATGCGCCGCGGACGCGACCCGTCGGCCTTGGCCACACGCCCTTCGTTGAGCATGCGCTCGATGTCGACCGTCGTGTAGACGTTGTCGTAGATGCCGTATCCGTACTCCTCCTTGATTGAGGCGTCGAAAAGCGTGAATCCCGAGGCCATGACCACGGCGTCACAACCGATGCGCTCGCCGTCGGCGAGCACCACGCCACGCGGCGACATCTCGCGCACTTCGGAAGAGGTGCGGCACTCGATGCCGGCCTCGTTCACGCGGTGACGCAGCTCGGTAAGCACCTCGCTCGCGGGGGTGAACGACGGGAACAGCACATGCCAGCCGCGGAGCTTGCCCCCGAGTTCCGGTTCTTTCTCGATGATGACGGGCTCGACGCCCTGCTCGGCCAGCCGCAGGGCCGTCTGCATGCCCGCGACGCCGCCGCCTATGACGATAACTCGTTTCTTCATTACTCTCTGATGTCGTATATCGTATCCGTCGGACAGCAGTTGACCACCGCCGACGCGGGTTTTCCGATGTATTTTCCGTTACGGCCCAGGTACTTGGCCGCGGGGTCGTACTCCACACCCATCTTGTCGAGCAGCGGCTCGACATCGACCTGGTGCATCTGCATGCCCAGCACCCAGGGGTCGTAGCCCAGCACGAGACCGGCCATCTCCTCGTAGGTGAGCACCGGGATACCGTGACCGTTCTCGCCGTAGGTCGTGCCCTCCATCTCGGCGATCGTGTACTGCCACTTGTCGAGGAACATCGCGCACCCGGGGCAGTTCGCGACAATGAAGTCGGGTTTGTAGGGGGCCATGCTCTCGAGTTTCTTCTGCGAATTGGCGATCGAATAGCCGCGGTTGGCCTGCACGAGGTAGTTGCGGAATCCGAAACCGCAGCAGTGGCGGCGTTCGGGATAGTCGACCACCTCACCGCCCCACGACTCGATCATCCCGGCCAGCACGTAGGGGAATTCCGACCCTCCGATGCCGGATTTCGGAAAGATCTTCGCGTAGTGGCAGCCGATGTGCTCGACGACCTTCAGCGGTTCGCCCGTCGTGGCGTTGACCAGCAGGCGTTTGGCCCTCCGGGCGATCTCCTCACGGAAATGGAACATGACGTCCGACGTATGGGCCAGGCTCCGCGGCTTCTGGAACTCGCGGCCCGTGGCCTTGTAGAGGTATTCGCGCGTGCGCTCCTCCGTTTCGGGGAACTCGGCCCACGTGGCGAGAATCTCGCAGTAGATACCGAAGGAGGTGATACACGAGGTGACGAAATTCTCGTACCCAGCCTCGTTCATCAGCGAGAACTGCCGCGCCACCACGGTCATGATGGTCTCCAGCGGCACGATGTCCGAATGGTAGCCGATGCCGGTGCACGACGAATGTTTCGGATCGTCGAGCAGGTCCTTGCCCAGGTCGTTGTGCAGGATGTCGATAAACGCCTTCTCGCTTCCGGGGAAGAAATTCTGACGGATGCAGCTGCGGGCATAATAATAGTTGTCGTCGGCAATCTCCTTCTGGTAGTCCTGCCAACTTCTGCGTTTCATCATGGCATCAATAGTGTTCGTTGCTGTTCTGCAGGAAAACGTCCATCATGTATTGTTGGTCGGCACCCCTCTCATAGCCCATTTCGCGGGCCTTGCGGTCGGAGTGTCGCTCGATGGTATCGAACATCTCCTTGCCACCGCTCACTTCGAAAATACGGTTGATCTCCTCGAGCGACTCGTCGTCGAGGCGGCGCAGGGCACCGGCCCCGACCTTTCCGTAAACCGGGGTGAACTGCCCGTAGATCTCCTTGTCGTTGTCATAAATCCACCGCCAGACGGTCCCCTGTTCGGGATGCAGCTCGGGCTTGATGAGCCGCGGCACAAGACAGTAACCCGTGCGGAGGATGTTCTCGCCGATCGTACGCTTGAGGGCCAGTTGCTGACGGCCCTTCTCGCTCTCGACGAAGAAGCCCAGGCGCTGCGACAGGCGTCGGAGGGCCTGGATCACATACCCGGGGGTATTGCCGCGCGGGCAGCGGGGTCGGCACGACATGCACTCGCCGCAATACCAGATCGTATCGCTCTTGAGTAACGCCTCGATGGCCTCGTCGTCGCGAGTCTGGACGGTGTTGACAATCTGCCGGGGGTCGTAGCAATAGAACTCGGCCGCGGGGCAGACTGCCGTGCAGACGCCGCAGTTCATGCAGGAGTGGAGGCCCTCACGCATGCGGACGTCCTCCTCCATGAGCATATCGAAATACTTTCCCATAGGCACAAAAAAACCTTTGCAAAGGCAAAGGTAGGGATTTCGCGGCAGGCGCGAGGTGGTACAAATGCGTAAATTTGGGCTACCGGTTCCGCATGTAGGTCTCGAAGACGAAGGGCCAGGGGTACTCCTTGCCGCAGGGGAAGGCCTCCGAGCAGAGCAGCCGCCACTGGTCGGGGTTCCAGTCCGGGAAGCGGGTGTCGCCCTCGTAGTCGCGGTCGACACGCGTAAGGTAAAAGCGGTCGGCCAACGGCAGCGCCTCGGCGTAGATTTGCGCCCCGCCGATGACAAACAGCTCTTCCTCGGGATCGGGGAACAACGCCAGCGCCTCCCGCAGCGAATGGACCACTTCGCAGCCGGGGATTCCGATCGCCTGCCGCGAGACAACCACGTTGGTACGGTTCGGCAGGGGACGCCCGAGCGACTCGAAGGTCTTGCGGCCCATGATGACGGGGTGACCGCTCGTGAGGGCCTTGAAATGCTTCAGGTCCTCGGAGATGTGCCACAGAAGGCTGTTCTTGTCGCCGATCACGCCGTTGCGGGCGACGGCCACGATAATGGAAAGCATAACGGACAACGTTTTTTCTTGCGTAAGGGACGCGGAACTCCCGGATGCCCGGGCGCGTTGGGCGAGGTACGGATCAGAACGACATCGGCGCCTTGATCGCCGGCCAGGGATCGTACCCCTCGAGGGTGAAGTCCCCGTAGCGGAAATCGAAGATCGACCTTACATCGGGATTGAGGCGCATGCGCGGCAACGGACGCGGTTCGCGCCGCAACTGCTCCTCGACCTGCTCCAGATGGTTCAGATAGAGGTGCGTATCGCCGAGCGTATGGATGAATTCGCCCGGCTGCAGGTCGCAGACCTGGGCCATCATCATCGTCAGCAGGGCATAAGAAGCAATGTTGAAGGGCACGCCGAGGAAGGTGTCGGCGCTGCGCTGGTAGAGCTGGCACGAAAGGCGCCCTTCGGCTACGTAGAACTGGAAGAGCACGTGGCACGGCGGCAGGGCCATGTCACCGATCTCCGCAACGTTCCACGCCGAAACGAGGATACGGCGCGATTCGGGGTTGTGCCGGATCAGATCGACAGCCTGGGCGATCTGGTCGACCGACGCGCCGTCGGGCCGCGGCCACGAACGCCACTGGTAACCGTAGACATGGTTCAGGTCGCCGAAGCGATACCCCTCGATGGGCGACTCGACGCCGGCCGAGGCGAGGAACGTCTCGCGGTCGACGGGCAGCACACCATGGCGCACGCACAACTCGTTGTAATAGCGGAAGGCGTCGTTGTCCCAGATATGCACGCCGTTTTCAACCAGGTAGCGGATGTTGGTATCGCCGCGCAGGAACCACAGCAGTTCATGGATCACCCCCTTGAGAAAGACCTTCTTGGTGGTCAGCAGCGGGAATCCCTCCGCCAGGTCGAAGCGCATCTGGTGCCCGAAGACCCCTTTGGTCCCGGTACCCGTGCGGTCGCCCCGCACGACGCCCTCCCGTTGGATACGGCGCAGCAGATCGAGGTATTGTTTCATGCTTCCAGCTTTTTCAACGTCATCTCGCCGTGCGCGTCGAGCACGGCGTAGGCGGGGTCCTTCTCCCAGCACCCGAGGTTCACCACATGCAGCGCGCCGTCGCGGTAGTCGCGCGGGAAGTGCATGTGTCCGAAGACATAGTGGTCGACGGCATGCGTCGCGGCATACTCGCGGGCATAGGCGATCAACGGTTCGGTAAGCGCGGCGTCGAATCCTCCGCCCGTACCGTTCCGAAGCGCCTCCTCGTCGGCCGCATTGTGGCTCTTGCGCGACTTCCCGCTCCACCACTGCCCGAACTTCATCGCCCAGTCGGGGTGCACGAACCACGAGAAGGCCCAGCGCAGCGACCGCGAGCGGAACGTGCGGTTGAGCGCCCGCAACAGGGGCTGGTCGTCGATCTTCATGTTGTCACCGTGAGCGATAAAGACTCGGCTCGCGCCGAGCGTCATCTCGCAGGGCGAAGTGTGGATTTCCAGGCCGCACTCGCGCCGGAGATAGTCGCCGACCCACATATCGTGGTTGCCCGTGAAGAATACCACACGGATACCGCGGTCTGTCAGTTCGGCCAGTTTGCCGAGCGTGCGTACGAACCCCTTGGGTACAACCCGCTTGTATTCGAACCAGAAATCAAAGATGTCGCCCACGAGGAAGATCGCCTCGGCGTCGTGCGACACGGCGTCGAGCCATGCGACGAAACGGCGTTCGACACTCCGCGCCGACGTCTCGTCGCCCGCACCCAGATGTATGTCGGATGCGAAATAGTACATCAGCGGGTCAGTTCGTCGAGTTTCGCTTCGAGGCTCTTGCCGTAGATGTCCTTAGCCACGATGGTGCCTTCCTTGTCGATCAGGAAGTTGGCCGGGAGGCGCTGCACGTTGTAGAGTCCCAGGGCCGTGGAGGCGCGGCCGCGCAGGTCGCTCACCGAAATCCAGGGCAACTGCTGCTCCTGCACGGCCGTGATCCACGCGGGTTTCGACGTATCGATGGCCACCTGGTAGACCTCGAAACCGACAGGGGCGTCGGCATACTTGGCATAGGTCTCCTTCAGGTCGGCATTCAACGCATTGCTGGAGCCCAGTTCCGCCGACCAGAAATCGAGCAGCACGACTTTGCCGGCGAGCGACGAAAGGCGTATCTTCTTGCCGTAGATGTCGGAGAGTTCCAGGTCGGGATACGTGGCTTCGGAAATTTGCGAGGAGAGGCTGATGCGGGCATCCATGCGGGCGATCTCCCCCAGCAGCGACTGCAGGTAGGGAGATTCGGGATAAACCTGCTCGAGGGCCTCGGCGACCGTCCGGAAATAGACCACGTCGCTGTCGCCGTTGAAGAGATAGGTATCGCCCGGCAGCCGCTGGTAAAGGGCATAGACGGCAGCCACCGTCGCCTTGTTCTCGATAATGAAGCGCAGCTGTTCGCGCCGGATGCGGTAGTACTCGTCGGTATACTCGCGCGTCAGTTCCTTGCGTTTCTCTTCGGTAAGGTCTGCTTGTCCGAACTCCGCGGCGATGTTGTCGAGGCGCTGTGCCCCGGCGACGAACGACTGGTAGAACTGCCGCAGGAGTTCCGATTCGTGGGAGCCCTCGACGACGTAGTTCCGCACGACGCTTCCCACGGAACCCACCGTCAGCCGGTCACCGCCGGCGATGAGCAGCGGGATGCGTTCGCCGTTATAGACAAGGTTGTAAAGCACCGGAGTCTCGGGTACGCCCTTGAGTTGGAAAGAGTAGCTGCCGTCGGCTGCAAGCTGGGTTGAATCGACAAGAGCCTGTTTGAGTGGCGACGTCTCTTCAAGATAGATCTGTTTGGCATCGCTCCCCACGAAACGACCCGAGATTTTCACGGTCGAAGAGTGGCAACCACACAACAGAGCGGCCGATGCGAGCGATAAGACGAGTGTTTGTCTGTTCATCTGTCAGCGTTTAACGGATACAAAGATAGAAAAATTACGCAAAAGACAACCGTTTATTTTTGCGAATTGCGGTGCGGAGCACTATTTTTCACATATGCGCGGTGTTGCTGCTGGTTGCGGTTCTTCTGCGCGCGTGACTGCTGATGCCCGGCACGGTTCTGCGGCCCGTTCTTCTGGGAACGTGCTGAAAAGTGCTGTTTATAGTCACTTCGGAGATTATTCAAGGCAACTTCATCGATCTCGATAGCATCTCCGGACATTCGTTTTATATCTTTTACGATCACCTCGTTGTTGGGATGTTCCTGGTTGTACTCGTAACTCTTGGCACGCATGTAGCGGGCCAGGTTGTCCACGGCCGACGCGACAGCCCGGGGATTGGGCTCCGCAGCCAGGCTTCCGATCATGCGTTCGACATACTTTCCGTAGTGTTTGTAGGTGATACGGCTCTGGGTATAGGCCATGTGCCGGGGCGAGACGGTCAGCTCCTGGCGGGTGGGACGCGGATACGGGGAATCCACATCCAGCTGGAAATCAGACATGATGAACAGGTGATCCCAGAGTTTGTGGGTAAAATCAGCGGTATCGCGCAACAGGGGATTCAGGTTGCCCATAACGGCGATGACGGCCCGGGCCTGACGGTTCCGCTCGCGACGGTCCTCGATTTCGAGCAGCGAATCGATCATCTCCTGGATATGTCGCCCGTATTCGGGCAGGTACAACTTTCGTCGTGTGTAGTTATAGTTTTTTTTCATAGGTCATGTGCGGTTCCGCCCGCCGTTTCGATTCGTCCGGCAAATACGCCAAACGGACTGTTCCGATAAACCGTTTCAAGAGGGGTTGCCCCGAATTCCGACCATTGTGGACGATTTCCGGATTCCGCGGAAAATCATACCTTTGGGGCCTAAGCGACTCGATCCGCTCACCCATCCGGCCCAAGCCGGAGAATCCCGATCCGTCGCCGAGCATACCGATGCAAATCATCGACAAAAGTAGGTAAAATTTCAGGAAAAACAAGCTATGGCAAAGGTTTTAATTGTGGACCGATCAAAAAGCGTGCGAAACATTTTGCGCGAGCGGCTCGAATACGAAGGATTCTCGACCGAGGCGGCCGCAGACGAAACGTCGGCCGCAGAACTGTACGATAAAATTCCGTTCGACCTCATCCTCTCCGACACGGGATGCCGGCTTCCCGACATAGGGATACCGCTGATCGCCCTCTCGGCCGACGCCTCGGTCGACTCAGCGGTCGAGGCCGTCCGCCGCGGAGCCCGGGACTTCCTCACCAAACCCATTGACATGAACCGCCTGCTGCAGTCCATACATCGTGCCATTGATGCTCCTGAGCCGGCCGCCGCGATGAATTCTGCGGCTCCGGCCACACGCCGCTCCCGACGGGCCCATACCACCGGTGCCGACGAGATCATCGGAACGTCGCCCGAGATCGGACATGTCCGCCAACTGATCGAAAAAATCGCGCCGTGCGATGCCCGGGTGCTGGTCACGGGCGAGAACGGCACGGGTAAGGAACTGGTAGCACGCTGGCTCCACGCCAAGAGCCGGCGTGCCGGAGCCCCGTTCGTCGAGGTCAACTGCGCGGCCATTCCCTCGGAGCTGATCGAGAGCGAGCTCTTCGGGCACGAACGCGGGGCCTTCACCTCGGCCATCAAGCAGCGCAAGGGCAAATTCGAGCAGGCCGACGGCGGGACGCTCTTCATGGACGAGATCGGCGACATGTCGCTCGCGGCGCAGGCCAAGGTGCTGCGGGCCCTTCAGGAGAACCGCATCAGTCGGGTAGGCAGCGACAAGGACATCGACGTCGACGTCCGGGTAATCGCCGCAACGAACAAGGACCTGCGCGAGGAGATCCGCAAGGGCAATTTCCGCGAGGACCTCTACCACCGGCTGGCGGTGATCGTCGTACGCGTTCCGGCCCTGCGAGACCACGCGAGCGACATTCCGGCACTTGTCGGGCACTTTATCCACACGATTTGCGCCGAAGACGACTTGGGACCCAAGGAGGTGACGCCCGGAGCGATGAAACTTCTCCAGGCAATGCCGTGGACCGGCAACATCCGCGAATTGCACAACGTTGTCGAGCGGCTCATCATCCTCTCGGGAGCGCGTATCACCGAAGACGACGTAAAACTATACGCCAACTGACCGACAGGAAGGCATCCGAGCCATGGCCCCAACGCCACGGAGCGCCGGCGAATCGTTCGCCGGCGCTCCGATCTTTTCAGGGAAGAGGCCTCACAACAGCCCCAGCAACTCCTCCGGACGGTCGACCAGGTGGCAGGCGCCGGCATCGACAAGCTCCTGCCGCTCGCGAAACCCCCACGTGACACCCGCCGAGCGGACGCCTGCGGCACGTGCGGTCTGCATGTCGACGCCCGAATCCCCGACGTAGAGCACCTCCTCGCGCGGGGTACCGGTCAGGGCAAGAATCTCCCGGACAACCGTCGGATCGGGCTTGAGCGGCACACCGGGCCGCTGTCCGAAGACCGCGGCAAACTCCACCCCGGGGAAGAACAGGCGGATGAGTTTCTCGGTACCGACCTGAAACTTGTTCGACGCCACGGCCATCCCGACACCACGGCGCACGAGTTCGGTCACCAGCCCGGAAATCCCGTCGTAAGGTTTCGTATAGCGGTCGATATGTTCGGTATAGTACTTCACGAAGTCGGCACGTACCAGAGCCACGTTCTCGGGCGTACGGAGTTCCTCGGGCAGGGCGCGTTCGACGAGCCGCAGGATGCCGTTCCCGACAAAGTGGCGATACTCCTCGTAGGAGTGCTGCGGGAGTCCCCGCATGGCCAGCACGGCATTGCAGGCCACAGCCAGGTCGCCGATCGTATTGAGCAGCGTGCCGTCAAGGTCGAAAATCACGAGCGATGTCTTCATGTTTTTTGGATCATCCACGGGTTTCATGGATTCAATGTGTTCAGCGGTTGTTTTTACGGATTCTCCATCCCACCGCCGCGACGGCCATCGACATGAGCGGCGAGACGATATTGAAGATGCAGTACGGAAGGTAGATGAAGGTCGCCACGCCGAGCACCGTGGCCTGGGTCATGCCGCAGGAGTTCCACGGTACGAGTACCGACGTCACGGTCGCCGAATCCTCGACCGAACGGCTCAGCAGACGCTCCTCGAGGCCGCGTTCGGCGTAAAGGTCCTTGAAGAGGCGCCCCGAGAGGATGATCGAGATGTACTGGTCTGCGGTGCAGAGGTTGAAAAAGAGCCCGGCGCCGACGGTCGAGGCGACAGCCGGGAAGGGACGGCGCACGAAACGCAGAAAGATGCCTGTCAACGAGCGCAGCATGCCGCTGCCGGTCATCACGCCGCCGAAGCACATGGCGCAGATCACGAGCCACACGGTATTGAGCATGCCGGCCATGCCGCGCGTGGCGACCAGTCCGTCGAGGCCCTCGGTGCCCGTTGCGATGTGGGTGGGGCCGAAGCAGGAGGTCAGCACCCCTTTGAATCCCGAGAGGAAGCCGAGGTGTCCGGTTCCTTCAGGGCCTCCGATACCGGCGACCTCGGCAACCAGATGGGGTTGCGCGAGACACATGGCCACGCAGGCAAAAACCGTGGCACAGAAGAGCGTCACGATAGCCGGGAGCTTGCGGGCGATCAGGATGCCCGTGGCCAGCGGCACGAGGAGCAGCCAGGGCGAGATGCGGAACGTCGCGGCCAGCGAATCGGCATAGGCCTCGGCATGGGTGGCCGTCCCGTGGTCGAGCATCAGCCCCGCGGCGGCGAAGACCCCGAGGGCGATGAGCATCGAGGGCACCGTGGTGTAGAGCATGTAGCGGATGTGGGTGAAGATCGGCACGCCGACGGTCGACGAGGCGAGCACCGTGGTGTCGGAGAGCAGCGAGAGCTTGTCTCCGAAGTAGGCCCCGGAGATGATGGCCCCGGCGACCCATCCGTCGGGGAATCCCATGGCACGGCCGATGCCCATCAGGGCGACGCCGATGGTGGCGATGGTGGTCCACGAACTGCCGGTCATCAGCGACACGACGGCACAGATCACGCACGTGGCAACGAGGAAATAGGAGGGGTGGAGGATCTGCAGTCCGTAATAGATCATCGTGGGGACGACGCCCGAGACCATCCACGTGCCGGCAATGGCGCCGATCAGAAGCAGGATGAGGATGGCCGAGGCCGAGGCGCGGATGTTGTCGATGATGGCCTCCTCGAGCACGGCCCAGCGGCAGCGGTAGATGCCGATCGCGAGCATGACGCAGACCGACGTGGCGGAGAGCAGGGCGATCTGGCTGCCGCCGTTGATGGCGTCGCCGCCGAAGATGCGGATCACGACGTAGAGCAGCAGGGTCAGCACGGCCAACGGGATGGCCGAGATCCAGGGCGAAGGGTTTTTCGGGGTATTGGGCTTCATGGGTTCCGAAAGCGTTCGTGCGTTCCGGGGCAAAAATAGTGAAAAAAACCGACAAACGGCCTCTTGCCGCAGCGGCCTGCCGCACGTTCGACCGCTCTCCTGCCCTGTCGGCATCCAAACGGGCGGTGTGCCGTCCGAAAAAAGCGGAAGATAAACTAAAAAAAATAGTTGCAAAACGATTTTTTTCCGTACCTTTGGCATATCCGCCGCCCCTCCTGAGCCGATTGAGGCACGGATCGCGTTGCGGACCTGATTTATTTGAATGAAACACCCCCCCAAAAACGACCATGAAAAACCGCACACTCCGCCACGCCGCAGCCTGGATGCTGCTGCCGGCGCTGCTGCTGGGCACCGCGGCGTGCCAGAGGCAGCACCGTTTTACGATTACGGGCGAGATCGCCGGGCTGCAACCCGGCGACACGCTGCGTTTCGAACGCATCATCCTCCCGGATTGGGACCTCGAGCCCGCCTTCGACCTTGTCGTCGCCGACTCGGAACGCTTCGACTACAAGGGGCGGCAACCCCACGACCAGAAATACCTGATCACCTACCACCCCAAGGAGGGCAAAGCCCCGATGTGCGACCGGTCGGGCAAGGAGGTGATCGTTACCGACGGCGACCACATCACGCTGAGCGGTACGGCCGACTACCTCTATTATTGCCGGTTGCAGGGCGGCGTGTACGACGACCCGCTGCTCGCCGAGGCACTGCGGCTCGAGGATTCGCTGGGGCGCTACCGCGGTGACTGCCTGCGGCTTCAGGCCGAGGCGATGGAGCGGGGCGACACCGTCACGGCCCAAGAGCACATCAACCGTTTCAACCGCTTCTACGACGACCACGCCGAGGCGATGCAACGCACGCGCGAGGCGATGCAGCGCTACCGCGACGCCCGTCCCGAAGGAACGCTCTACCTGCTCCTCAGCCACCTTGCACGGGTGACCTACCAGCCGGTCGAGGAGTCGAAGGCCGCCTATGCCGCCCTCGCCCCCGCGCTGCAGGAGAGCTACTACGGACAGCGCTTTGCCGAGGAGATCGCCCGGGCCGAACGGCTTGCCGAGGGACAACCGGGCCCTGACTTCTCGGTGGTCGCCACCGACGGCACGACGCGCGACAAGGCCTCCTATGCGGGGCGCTACCTGCTGGTCTACCACTGGGGCCTTTGCCCGGGGTCAATCTACATCGACGCACAGGTGCGCGCACTCCATGACCGCTACCGAGCGCAGGGATTCGAGGTACTGGGCATCACGGAGTCGATCGCCACGATCCGGAAGCTCTACGAGCAGCTGCCCGCCGACACCAAGACCCCGGTATCGGGTACCGACGACATCCGCCCGGTGCTGGGGGAGATGCTGCACCACACGTGGACGGAGGCGGAGCTCGAGACCGGCCATCCCGAGAACGGTTCGCTGTGCGAGGCTTACGACATCGAGGGCTGGCCCTTCTTCGTGCTGCTGGGGCCCGACGGGACAATCCGCGCACGAGGCTTCAGCGACGCGTTCTACAAGGCGCGGGAGATCCTCGACCGGGAGCTGGGCGAACCCGTGGCCGACGCCGGGGCCCCTGCCGCCGAATAACGGCACGGCGGGCAACAACGGCCCGTGCGGCACCGGCTCTTTCGACCGGTGCCGCGGGTTTTTTTGCACAACGGAGCGATTTTTGCAAAAAAATCGTAACTTTGATTTGGGCAACGGCCCGACGGCACCATGAAGACGCTGCACAACATCCTCCGCTTCTACATCGACGGATTCCGCGAGATGACCCTCGGGCGGACGCTCTGGGCGATCATCCTCATCAAGCTGTTCGTGCTGTTCGCCGTGCTCAAGCTCTTCTTCTTTCCCGACCTGCTCGCCGGCAAGAGCGAGGACGAGCAGGCGCGTTACGTACTCGAAAACCTGATCGATCACGAACCATGATCTCCGATTACCTCTCGACCGTCGACTGGTCACGGGCGCAGTTCGCCCTGACAGCCATCTACCACTGGCTGTTCGTCCCGCTCACCCTGGGGCTGGGATTTCTCGTCGCCATCATGGAGACGCTCTACGTCCGCACGGGCGACGACTTCTGGCGCCGCACGACGAAGTTCTGGATGCGCCTGTTCGGCGTGAACTTCGCCATCGGCGTGGCCACGGGACTGATCCTCGAATTCGAGTTCGGCACCAACTGGTCGAACTACTCCTATTTTGTGGGCGACATCTTCGGGGCGCCGCTGGCCATCGAGGGCATCCTGGCTTTCTTCCTCGAAAGCACCTTCGTGGCGGTGATGTTCTTCGGGTGGAACAAGGTCTCAAAGGGCTTCCACCTTACAGCCACGTGGCTCACGGCCTTCGGTGCCAACCTCTCGGCATGGTGGATCCTCGTGGCGAACGCCTGGATGCAGCATCCCGTAGGCTGCACGTTCAACCTCGAGACGGTGCGCAACGAGATGAGTTCCTTCTCGGAGGTCGCCCTCTCGCCGGTCGCCGTCAACAAGTTTTTCCACACGGTCACCTCGTCGTTCACCCTTGCGGCGCTGTTCGTCGTGGGCGTGAGCGCCTGGTACCTGCTGCGCCGCCGCGAACGGCGGATGGCGACGAAGAGCATTGCCGTAGCATCGGCCTTCGGGTTGGTCTTCGCAATAATCACGGCCTTGACGGGAGACCGTTCGGGAGCCGTCATCGCACGCACGCAACCGATGAAGCTCGCCGCCATGGAGGCCCTCTACGAGGGTTCGGAGGGGGCGCCGCTGACGGTTATCGGGCTGCTCAAGGGCGAGGCGTCGCGCACGCCGCAGGAGCCGTTCCATTTCAAGGTCGACCTCCCGAAGCTGCTCTCGGTGATGAGTTTCCGCGATGCCGGGGCCTACGTCGCGGGCATCGACGACCTGATCGACGGCAACGCCGCACAGGGGTTGCTGTCGGCCGAGGAGAAGATGGCGCGCGGACGTGCCGTCATCGACACGCTGGCCGCCTACCGCACGGCGCGCGATGCCGGCGACCACGCCGCAATGGGACGCATCGAGGCTCTTTTCGACCCTGCATCGCCACAGGGCGAAGCGTTTCTCAAGGAGTACTTCGCCTACTTCGGCTACGGATACATCGACAACCCGCAGGAGCTCGTTCCCAACGTGCCGCTGCTTTTCTATTCGTTCCGCGTGATGGTCGGCGCCGGCTGCCTCTTCATCCTCGTGCTGGGGCTCGTGTGGTGGTACAACCGCCGCGACCGCCTCGCCTCGAAACACTGGCTGCTCCACACGGCCGTCTGGTGCATTCCGCTGGCCTACCTCGCCTCGCAGGCGGGATGGATCGTCGCCGAGGTCGGGCGCCAACCGTGGGCCATCCAGGAACTGATGCCCGTGGGTGTCGCGGCATCGAAGGTCCCGGGCAGCTCGGTCGCCACGACCTTCATTCTCTTTCTGATCCTCTTCACGGCTCTGCTCATCGCCGAGTTGAGCATCCTTTTCCGACAGATCAAACTGGGTCCCGAACCCGAAAAATAACGCCGCACCTATGGATACGCTGACTTTTCTGCAACACTATTGGTGGTTCGTCATTTCGCTGCTGGGGGCCGTGCTGGTCTTCCTGCTCTTCGTGCAGGGCGGGCAGGCGCTGCTCTACGACCTCGGACGCACGGAAGAGGAGCGCACGATGATCGTCAATTCGCTGGGACGCAAATGGGAACTCACCTTCACCACGCTGGTCACCTTCGGCGGAGCCTTCTTCGCGTCGTTCCCGCTCTTCTACTCCACGTCGTTCGGCGGGGCGGTCTACGTCTGGATGGCCATCCTGCTCTGCTTCGTCCTGCAGGCCGTAGCCTACGAATACCGCCGCAAACCGGGCAACATCTTCGGAGAACGCACCTACAACATCTTCCTCCTGATCAACGGTCTCCTGGGGCCGCTGCTCCTCGGCATGGCCGTCGGGACCCTCTTCACGGGAGCAAACTTCACGGTCGACCGGCTCAACCTGGCCGAAACGGGCGCCGCCGCGGTAATCTCGCAGTGGACGACACCATGGCACGGGCTCGAAGCCGTGGCGAACCCCCGCAACTGGGCACTGGGGCTCTCCGTAGCGCTGCTCTCCATAATCCTGGCCTGCCAGTTCCTCGCCCGCGACATCGACGACGAAACGATCCGGCAACGACTTCGCCACCGGCTGCGCCGCCTCTCCGGAGGTTTCGTCGCCGTATTCGTCATCTGGCTGCTCTGCCTGTTCCTGGCCGACGGCTGGACCGCCGACCCCGCCACGGGGACGATCTCCATCGAACCGTACAAATACCTCCACAACCTGCAGGCAATGCCGTGGGTAGCCGTCATGCTCGCCGCGGGTATCGCCGCCGTGCTCGGAAGCATCATCATGGGATGGGCGGGACGGCGGCAGGCCATCTGGTTCGGCGGCACAGGGACGGTGCTCACGGTGCTGGCGCTGCTGCTCCTGGCCGGCTGGAACGATACGGCCTACTACCCTTCGCTCGCCGACATGCAGTCGTCGCTGACGATCCGCAACTCCTCGTCGAGCCTCTTCACGCTGCGGACCATGGCGTGGGTATCGCTTTTCGTGCCGTTCGTGGCGGCCTACATCGCCTACGTATGGCGGGCGCTGAGCCGGCGTCCGGTCACGCGTGAGGAGATTCGGCAGGACGGAGGCCACTATTAACCCGCCCACACCCCAGACAAGAAAGGCGGGGGCTGAAGCCCCCGCCTTTCTTGTCTTTATATCCCGATGGAACGTCGTCCTATTTGGTCGCCTCCTCCGAGGGGCCGCCGCCGAAGGGATACTGGTGCTCGTGCACGTCGTCGAAGCGCATGCCCTTCTCGTAGGTACGCATCGCGCGGCGCGACATACCCATCGACGAGAAACCGCCGTCGTGGTAGAGGTTCTGCATCGTCACCTTGCGCGTCAGGTCCGAGAAGAGCGTCAGCACGTAGTTGGCGCAATCCTCGGCCGTGGCGTTGCCCAGGGGCGACATGCTCTCGGCGAACGACATCAGGTCGTTGAGCCCCAGCACGCCGCTGCCGGCCGTCGTGGGCGTGGGCGACTGCGAAACGGTATTGATACGCACATGCTTTTCACGTCCGTAGATATATCCGAAGCTGCGGGCGATCGACTCCAGCAGGGCCTTGGCATCGGCCATGTCGTTGTAACCGTAAAGCGTGCGCTGTGCGGCGATATACGACAGCGCCACAATCGAGCCCCATTCGTTGATGGCGTCCTTCTTGCGGGCGACCTGAATGGCCTTGTGAAACGAGATAGCCGAAATATCGAGTGTTTTCGAGAGGTAGTCGTAATCCAGGTCATCGTACGTACGGCCCTTGCGGACGTTGGGCGACATGCCGATCGAGTGGAGCATGAAGTCGAACTTCCCGCCGAAGTGCTCCATTGTCTTGTCGATCAGGTTTTCGAGGTCCTCGACACTGGTGGCATCGGCCGGCACGACGATCGTGTGGCACTTCTCGGCCAACTGGTTGATGGTGCCCATGCGAATCGAGACGGCAGTATTGGTAAGCACGATCTCGGCGCCCTCCTCAACGGCGCGTTCAGCGACCTTCCAGGCGATCGACTGCTCGTTGAGGGCTCCGAAGATCAGGCCCTTTTTCCCTTTCAGTAAATTAGCCATATTCTGTTTTCGTTTAAAAATTCGGGCAAATATAACACTTTTTTTCGAGCCTGCCGCAAACAGACTCATTTTCACCGCCCGCCGTCACTACGGCATGGGTTTTGCTTACATGACGGAGACACTGATTCATCACCATTGAAATTATGAAATCGACTCTTTACCCACTTTTATTACCGATCGTATTCGCAGGCGTCCTGTTGTCGGAAGGCTGTTCGAAGACAACCATCACCATCGAGAACTACGAGACCTCCTCGGGGTCGTCGGGAAACGACGGAGGAGACAGCGACACCACCACCGATGGAACGGACAATACCACGAACCTTGTCGCGTTCCACGCCACGCTCGAAAGTCTGAACATGACGCGCTCGATGTCCCCCATTTCGACCAATACGCTGGTCACGATCTACGCTTTCCACGGAGATACCGACAACGCCACGAGCACGGCGCCCATGGCCCGCGGAAACTATGTTGCCCAACAGGCCGGCATGCTCACGGGAGTTTCCGACTACAAGATGTACCTGAGCAACGGCGTATTCGACTTCTACGCCGTATCGACCAACTCGTCGGCGCGGTTTCCGACCATCTCCAACGGGATTTCGAGCGGGCTCCAGAACGGCGTCGACTATCTGTGGTGGGGCTGCGCCAACTACGAGATCGACGGATCACAGGTGACCGTTCCCATCGTTTTCAACCACGCGGCCACGCAAATCGTCATCGTGCTCTCGGCGGGCGAAGGCGTTGCGCTCCAGCAGATCGCATCGGCCACCATCACGCCGCCGCAGACCGGATCGACTCTGGACCTGACCTCCGGAGCCATCACCCCGGCCACCGGATACGGGTCGACGCCCGCATCCATGGGGGTCAACGGACTGAAGGCCCAATACACGATGCTGCCGTTGCAGACCGACACGCCCATGACGCTGACGCTCATGCTGAACATCAATTACGATCCGACGCCCCGGCAGTACACGGTCAGCATTCCGGTTCCCGAGGGTGGTTTTCAAGGCGGGAACTCCTACCTCTATCAGGCCATCGTCGATGCCAATACGGTCACGTTCCCCTCGGTGGACGTCAACGACTGGAACACGGTGGACGAATCGGGGAATCCGCTCTCGCCCCATTAGTCTCCGATGCCGGCCCGGCCGCCGGACTGCCGCAGAAAAGGCGCCGAAAAGGCGCTTCCCCGTAACGGGAAGCGCCTTTTTCGGCGATGATCCGACAAGCGCGGCGGCCTGTCGATGGCTGCAGGGTCGGGGAAGCGCTGCGCAGGAAGCACGAAAAAAGGGGGATTCCTCCTGGAATCTCCCTCGCTCTCAAATCTTGGGTCCGCAACTATTTTGCAGCCTCAACATTCTCGGCAGCAGCCTCGCAGGTTGCGGTCGAATCGCACTTCTCGGTGCAGCCCTCGCAGGCAGCCTCCGTTGCGGTAGCCTCAACAGCGGCAGCTTCCGTAGTCTCGGCAGCCTTCTTGTTCGAATTGCCGCAGCAACCTACCATGGCAACGGCAGCCAGAACAACGACAAAAGAGAAAATCTTTTTCATAATGGTGCTTGTTTTATTTAGCGGGGGCAAATATAGACATTCGGAATAAAAACGCAAAGCAAAAAAAACATTTTTTTGTTTTGACCTTTTTTTAGTCCAAAAAGTCGGATAACAGAAGCCGCTCCGACATCAGGTAGGCTTTCGGGAAGGTCGGCAACACCTTGTTCATCAAAATAATGGCCTCCTCGCGGGTCAGGCAGTTGCCGATCGTCACCCGGAAATAGGGCGGCGGGCTGTAAACGGCATAGACCTTGATCCCGGGATAGGTGGTTTCGAAGAGCTCCTTGGCGGCGAAGGCCTCCTCACGGGCATTGGGGCCGTTGTCGGAGAAGATGCACACGCGGTGTCCTTCGACGTGGAGTTTGTGGCTGTCACGCGAAGCCTCGTCCACGACACGCGCGGCGTCGCCATGTTCGGTGACAGTCACCTGGGCGCGCCCGAAAATCATCGCGGAGGAGATCGTCGGCCGTGCCAGCTGCTGCCTGAACGCATCGAGCGACTGGGCACGCAACGGGACAGCGGCCATCAACACGGCCAGCGGGAACAGAAGGGAGAATAATTTACGCGTCATTCCAAAAAGTTTTCAATCTGTTCGATCGTAACGCCAAAGGTATTCAAAAATTCCGACAAAGGCATCCTTTCACGGGAAAATTTTACGCGGAGGCCGCCGACATGCCCCACGGCGCGGGCCGAGACCTCGATCCGGTCGATCTCGCCGTTGCGGAGCCGCCGCCCCAGGGCATAATATGCCATCGGGTCCTCGCTGCGCAAGCGCCACACGGTGCGACACTCGAGGGTCGTGCGGTCAGGGACGCGCACCGGTTCATGAAGCCGCCACTCCGCGGCCCGGCCGCCGGCAAGGTAGAGTTCGAGGCAGGCATCGTCGAGCCGCACGTTGCGGGGCGAATCGTTGCGCACGCGCAATGTCACCGCAGCCCCAGCCGAACCGAGGCGTGCGACCTCTCCTACCCCTTCGATCGCGATGTCGCGCGCCGCCCGCTCGACGGCTCCGCGGCACGAAGGAAAGGCCAACGCCGCGAGGGCGGCCAAAACCGGAAGCGCCGCCCGCCGGAAAAAGGACCCCACGGCGTGCCTCATCGCTCCCCGATATAGATATGTGCGATACCGAAACTCTGGCTGCGGGCCCGGCAGTCGTGGAATCCGGCACGCTCGAGCATCTCCAGGAAACGCTCGGGCGCGGGGAACTCCGCCACCGAAGCCGGGAGGTATTCATAGGCCATCTTGTCGTGCGAGACCATGCCACCGATGCGGGGCAGCACACGGGCGGAATAACTTTCATAGAGCCACCGGAACAGGCGGTTGCGAGGACGCGAAAGCTCCAGGATTACCACCTTTCCCCCGGGTTTCACCACCCGGGCCAGTTCGCGCAGCCCGGCTTCGAGGTTTTCGAAATTGCGCACGCCGAAGGCCACGGTCGCCACGTCGACCACGCCGTTTCCCAGTTCGAGGCATTCGGCGTCGCCGCGGTCGAGGATGACCCGGTCCTCCAAGCCCCGGCCGGCGATCTTGCCGCGGGCAACCTCGAGCATCTGCTCCGAGAGGTCGACCCCGAGCACCTGCACGCCGCGGATTCTGCGGGCCATGGCAATGGCCAGATCGCCGGTGCCGGTCGCCACGTCGAGAATCCGGTGCGGGCGGGCACGCCGCACCTCACGGACAACGCGGCGGCGCCACAGCCGATCGATGTTCGCCGAAAGGGTGTGGTTCAGCAGGTCGTATTTCGGCGCGATGTTGTCGAACATCTCGCGGATCTCCTCCTTTTTGGTCTGATCGGTACGATAGGGTTTCATAGTTTTTATGATGCGGAGATAGAACTATTCGTAACGGATGGCCTCTTCGGGCTTCACGCGCGAAACGACCGACGCGGGGATTACCAGCAGGGCAATGATCGCCACGAGGAACCCGGCATTGAGGGCGAGCCACCAGCCCCACCCAAGCGACACGGGGACCTCCGAGAGCAGGTAGCCCTCAGCATCGAGTTTGACGGCATGTGTCCACAACTGGAACAGACACAGCCCGATACCCAGGGCATTGCCCCAGGCAAGCCCCCGCAGCGACACGAAGGCGGCCCGCCAGAGGAAGATGCGCCGCAGCTGTCCGGAGCCCATGCCCAGGGCCTTGAGCAGTCCGATCATGCGCGTACGCTCGAGGACGAGGATCAACAACGCCGAAGTCATGTTGAAAAAGGCCACGACGAGCATGATGACGATGATCACCGCGGCGTTGACATCGTGGGCGCGCAACCAGTCGAAGATGTTGGCATAGCGTTCGGTGACGCTCATCGCCACGAGGTTGATCGTCTCGTAGGCATCGTCGTGGAGCAACCGGCGGTCGAGCACCCGGGCGAACTCCTCCGCATCGCCGAGCGACCGTACGCGAATTTCGTAACCCGATATTTCGTCGGGGCCCCAGTCGCTCAGACGCTGCACGTTGCGGATGTCGGTCACCACCACGGCATCGTCCATCTCCTCCATGCCCGACGAGTAGATGCTGGCCACCTTGAAACGGTCGCGGCGCGGCAGCTCCCCGGCATCGACGAAGAGCATCTCGACCTTGTCGCCCACCCCGAGCAACATGCGGTCGGCGAGCGACTGCGACAGGAGGATGTCTTTCGTGCGCACCGAGTCGCCCACGCGGGGCAGTTCTCCGGCCACGAGCCATTCGCGGAAGCAGCTCCAGTCGTAATCGCGCCCGACCCCCTTGAGCACCACCTCGCCCACGGCATCGGGCGTACGGACAATGCCGCCCTTGACGGCGTAGGGGGCCATCGCACGGAATCCCTCCGTCGTACGGATCAGCTCCTCGACATGGGCGCTGCGCCGGACGGGCTCGGCATCGAGGGCGTCGGCCCCGCGGACATCGGTCACCGAGACATGGGCGGCAAAGCCCTCCATCTTGTGCGCCACCTCGCGTTTGAACCCCATGATGACAGCCAGCGCAAGGATCATCACGGCCACGCCCACGGCCACCGAGATCACGGCGATGCGCTCCATGACGCCGGGTTTGCATCCCGGAGCGGGCCTTGCGATACGGCGGGCGATGAAAAAGGCGAGATTCACGACGATCTATTTTGTGAAATTTATGCAAAGAAACATATAAATTTCGTATTTTTGCCCGAAAGTTTCGGATTTTATGAAAAAACAGGCTCTCATCACGGGCGCCACGTCGGGAATCGGCCGCGCCACGGCACTCCGCCTCGCGGCGGCCGGATACGCCGTCATCGCCACGGGACGCCGCGCCGACCGGCTCGCCGCCCTGAAAGCGGAGATCGAAGCCGCGGGAGGCGCATGCGAAACCCTCGTCTTCGACGTCCGCTCCGAGGAGGAGGTACGCCGCAACCTCGAACCGCTCGAACGCGTCGACCTGCTGGTCAACAACGCCGGGCTGGCGGCCGGGCTCGAACACATCGACTGCGGCGACACGCGCGACTGGGACGCCATGATCGACACCAACGTCAAGGGGCTGCTCTATGTCACCCGCGTCATCACGCCCAAGATGGTCGCGGCAGGCAGCGGCCATGTCGTCAACATCGGCTCGATTGCCGGGACGGAGCCCTACGAGAACGGGGCCGTCTACTGCGCCTCGAAACACGCCGTACACGCTATTTCGCAATCGATGCGCGCCGACCTGCTCCCGTCCGGGATCAAGGTCACGGAGATCCGTCCGGGGATGGTCGAGACGGAGTTCTCGGAGGTCCGCTTCCACGGCGACCGCGAGCGCGCCGCACAGGTCTACGCCGGGGTCGTGCCCCTCACGGGCGACGACATTGCCGAGGCAATCGCATGGGTCGTACAATTACCGGCCCATATGAACGTTAATGAGATGGTACTGATGCCCTCGCAACAGGCGGGGTCCTACTACACGTACCGCAAGAAATAAACACGAAAACACGGAATCGAAATGACACCTTTATTTTTCAACCTGCTCCAGGCAGGCTACTACGCCGAACCGCATGCCGCCCGCTACGATGCCGCCACGATGGGCATGTTCCTGCTGATTATCGCCATCGGCGTTATCGGATTCATCGTCCAGGCACGGCTGCAGTCCGTCTTCAAGAAGTACTCGAAAGTACAGTTCCCCGGCGGGCTCACCGGCGCGCAGGTCGCCGAGAAGATGCTTCGCGACAACAACATCCACAACGTGAAGGTGACGCATGTCAGCGGGCACCTCACCGACCACTTCAATCCCCAGACGATGACCGTCAACCTGAGCGATTCGGTCTACTCGTCGACGAGCGTCGCCGCAGCGGCCGTCGCCGCGCACGAATGCGGCCACGCCGTACAGCACGCCCGTGGCTATGCCCCGCTGGTACTGCGTTCGCAGCTGGTGCCGGTCGTACAGTTCGCATCGACGGCCGCCACGTGGGTCATCATCCTCGGGCTTGTCATCCTGGCCACGACGCAGAACGAACTGCTCTGCTGGATCGGCGTGGGAATGATCGCCCTCTCGGCACTCTTCTCGATCGTCACCCTGCCCGTGGAGTACAACGCCTCGGCCCGCGCCTTGGAGTGGCTGCAGGCCAGCCGCACGATGCAGGGCGAAGCCCTCGTCCAGGCCAAGGAGGCGCTCTCGTGGGCGGCCCGAACCTACCTTGTGGCAGCGCTCAGCGCCATCGCCTCGGTACTCTACTACGTCTTCCTGATTCTCGGACGGCGCGACTGATCCCGACATGAAGGCCCCGGAAAAAGACTACACCCACCGCAGTTGGCTCGCTGCCGCAGCACTCATCGCCGTGCTCGTGGGCGTGAGTTTCATTCCGCCGCAGGAGGTGCTGGGACTCAAGCTGCGCCGGGCCAACATCCTCTCGGACCTGCTGGCGTTCGACGACACGGCCCTGACGGAGGAATCTGCGGCCGAGCCGCAGCTCTTCGACGAGGAGGAGTTCCATATCGACCTGGAAGCGGTCGTCGAGCAGATCGAGGCCGATACCCTTCCGCGCGAGGTGCCGACATGCTATGAATGGATGCTGCCCGCGGATACCCTGCCCTGCCGGGCGGCGGTTCCCGACTCGACGCGCCGCATCGCCAGCGCGCTGGTCCCCATCGAGGACTACAGCGACAGCGGCCTCGTCGCAGCCTTCTGCGACACGCTGCTCACGGCCCGGCGCCCGGTGCGCATCGCCTTCCTGGGCGACTCGTTTGTCGAGGGCGACATCCTGACGGCCGACCTGCGCGAGGCGCTCCAACGGAGCTATGGCAACCGTCCGGGCGGCGGCGCGGGCTTTGCCCCCATGGCATCGCCACTGACCGGATTCCGCCGCACGATCAAGACCCAGGCGAAGGGCTGGACCGCATACAATATCATGCAACGCAAGTCGGCCCCGGAGCACCTGCGCAACAACTTCTACGTCTCGGGCTGGGTCTGCCAACCCGCGGCCGGGGCCTCGACGCGCTGGGAGAACGCCGACTACCGCAGCCAACTGGATTCCTGCACCACGGCCCGCGTCCTCTTCCTCTCGCCCCAGACAAGCGACATCGAGGTGACGCTCAACGACACCCTGCACCACAGGTTCGCCGTCGAGGGCGACGCCGCCGTACGTCAGGTCGTCGTCTCGGCGCCGCATGTCCATTCGCTCACCTTCAAGGTGCTTTCGGGCACGGAGGGCTTCATCGGCTACGGCGCAATCTTCGAGGGACGCGGCGTGGTGGTCGACAACTACTCGGTGCGCAGCAACAACGGCCAGGCGATGTTCTGGACCAACCCGTCGGTCAACGCACAGATTCACGCCATGTTGGGTTACGACCTGGTGATCCTCCAGTACGGGCTCAACATCATGCAGGCCGGAGTGAAGAACTACACGGCCTACTCAGCCCAGATCGAAAAGATGGTGGCCTACGTACGCCGCTGCTTCCCGGGGGCTGCCGTGCTGGTATTGGGCGTCAGCGACCGTTCGGTGAAGACCGACCAGGGCTTCGAGCCCATGGACGCCATCCCCCACATGCTCGACTACCAGCGCCGCGCGGCCCAACGTACGGGTGCGGCCTTCTGGCCGATATGCGATGCCATGCGCATCCAGGGCGGCATGGCAGAGTTCGTCAAGCGCGGCTGGGCGGGGAAGGACTTCACCCACATCAACTATGCCGGCGGACAGCGCGTCGCGTGGGCCCTCGCCGACGCCATCAACGCCGAGGCCCGCAAGGTACACGCCGCGCGGCTGGCGGAAGAGGCCCGGCGACAGGCCGAGGCTCCGGTCGTGGATTCGCTGCAGGCCGGGCGTATCCGCCGGGAGCTGTTGCCCGCCATCGAGTCCCAACCCCTTAACTTCCCACTTCCATGACTCTGCCTGCAACGGACGGAATCGGCGACAAACTGCTGGCGCTGCTTCAGTACGACGCCTCCTCGCCGCTGATTTTCAGCAGCGGGCTGTTCCTGTTCCTATTTGCAGGGTTTCTGCTCATCTACAGTGCTTTCCGACGGGCGCCGATGGCCCGGATCGTCTATGTGGTGCTCTTCTCGCTCTACTTCTACTACAAGTCGAGCGGCATCTACTTCCTGCTGCTGATCTTCGCCGCGACGAGCGACTTCCTCATCGCTCGGGGCATCTTCCACGCCCAAAGCCGCCGGGCCAAACGGTGGCTCGTGGCCCTGAGCGTGGCGGTCAACCTCGGCATGCTGGGCTACTTCAAGTACACGAACTTCCTGATCGACATCTCGAACCAACTCTTCGGGCAAGGATTCCTGCAGTTCCAGAACATCTTCCTGCCGGTCGGCATCTCGTTCTTCGTCTTCCAGTCGATGAGCTATACGATCGACATCTACCGCGGGCAGCTGAAACCCCTGACCAACTGGCTCGACTACCTCTTTTATCTGTCGTTCTTCCCGCAGCTGGTCGCCGGCCCCATCGTGCGGGCCCGGGACTTTATCCCGCAAATCCGCCAGAACCCCGTCGTGGTCACGCGCGAGATGTTCGGGACGGGGGTCTTCCTGATCCTCACGGGGCTCTTCAAGAAGGCCATCATCTCGGATTACATCTCGCTGAACTTCGTCGACCGCGTCTTCGACGAGCCGCTCCTCTATTCAGGATTCGAATGCCTGATGGGCATCTACGGCTATGCGCTGCAGATCTACTGCGACTTCTCGGGCTACTCGGACATGGCTATCGGCATTGCTCTGCTCTTGGGCTTCCGCTTCCCGAAGAACTTCGACGCCCCCTACAAGTCGGCGACGATCACCGAATTCTGGCGCCGCTGGCACATCTCGCTCTCGTCGTGGCTACGCGACTACCTCTACATTTCGCTGGGTGGCAACCGCAAAGGTCGCCTGCGCACCTACGGGAACCTTCTGATGACGATGCTCCTCGGGGGATTGTGGCACGGTGCCGCGGTGCGCTTCATCCTCTGGGGCGGGCTGCACGGCGTGGCCCTCGCGCTGCACAAACTCTGGATGGCCGTCGTTCCCGGGGCCAAGGCCACTGGGGCGCAGATGCACTGGTGGAGCCGCGCCGCGGGCATTTTCTTCACATTCAACCTGGTATGCTTCGGATGGCTGATGTTCCGCGCCGAATCGATGCAGACCGTCACGCTGATGCTGCACCAGATCGCCGAAAACTTCAACGCCGCGATGATCCCGCAGGTCATCGCCGGATACGCCGGGGTCTTCGCGCTGATCGCCGCAGGCTACGTGCTGCACCTGCTGCCGGGGCGGGTCGACGCCCTGGCCCAACGCCTCGTCGCCAATGCCCCGCTGGTGCTGCAGGTCGTGATGGCCGCCGCGATGATCTGGTGCGTCATGCAGATCAAGTCGAGCGACATCCAGCCGTTCATCTATTTCCAGTTCTGACCCCCGAAACCCCGACCTCCGATGCACGACCTCGACCAGAGACTCTTCCTGCTGCTGAACTTTGACGGCGGCCCTGTATGGGACCGCGTGATGCTCACCGTCTCGGGCACCGCGATGTGGATTCCGCTCTATGCGCTGATCCTCTGGCTCGTATGGCGGAAGGTCGGATGGCGCGGGACGCTGCTCTTCCTCGTATTGATGGCCGCCGCCGTCGGGCTGGCCGACCTGGTGGCCGGCATTTTCAAGCACACGGGGCTGCTGGGCGACCTGCTGCCGTCGTTCGAACCGCGCCTGCGGCCGATGTTCACCCCCTCGCTCGAAGGGCTCGACATCTCGCCCGACTCGCTGGCGGCGATCCGCCGCGCCGCACTCCCGGGCGACTGGGCCGTACACGTTCCGCGGGAGGCCGTGGCAGGACGTTTCGGCACCGTCTCAGCCCACGCCTCGACGATCGTCGCCCTCACGGTGCTTTCGGCCACGGTGATCCGCCGCCAGTGGTTCACGCTCCTTGTGGCACTCTGCGCCGTAGCCATCTGCTACTCGCGCATCTACCTGGCGAAACACTTCCCGATGGACCTTGTCTGGGGAGCACTGGTCGGGGCGGCGCTCGGGCTCGCGGCCTGGGCGATTTTCCGCCGGTTGACACGACAACCAAAGGAGCAATAGCCCCTATCCGATCGAATCAGTACCAAAAACCGCTCTCCAACCCGAAATCCACCGTGCGGGTTGCTATTTTGCAGGCTTTTTCGTACTTTTGCACGGATAACCGAAACCATCAAAACATCACAATATGGCAATCGAACTCAGCGAACAGGAACAGCTTCGCAGACAGTCGCTCCAGGCCTTGCGCGACCTTGGCATCGAGCCCTATCCCGCCGCACGGTACGAAGTGACGGCCACGGCCCGTGCCATCGCCGAAGGATACGACGATGAAAAGAAGAATTTCGACGACGTGCGCATCGCCGGCCGCATCATGTCGCGCCGCATCATGGGCAGCGCGTCGTTCTTCGAGTTGCAGGACCACACGGGCCGCATCCAGGTCTACATCCGCCGTGACGACATCTGCCCGGAAGGAGACCCGACGCTCTACAATACGGTCTTCAAGAAACTGTTGGACATCGGCGACTTCATCGGCGTCGAGGGCTTCGCCTTCCGCACCAACACCGGGGAGCTGTCGGTTCACTGCAAGCGTTTTACGGTGCTGTCGAAGTCGATCCGCCCGCTGCCGGTCGTCAAGGAGAAGGACGGCAAGACGTTCGATGCCTTCACCGACCCGGAGGTGCGCTACCGCCAGCGTTACCTCGACCTGATCGTCAACCCGCAGGTCAAGGAGACCTTCGTCAAGCGCGCCAAGATCATGGCCACGATGCGCGAATTCTTCAACGAGAGAGGCTACGTGGAGGTCGAGACCCCGATCCTGCAGCCCATTCCGGGCGGCGCGTCGGCACGCCCCTTCATCACGCACCACAACTCGCTCGACGTGGACCTCTACCTGCGCATCGCCACGGAGCTGTATCTCAAGAAACTGATCGTCGGAGGCTTCGACGGCGTCTACGAGTTCGGCAAGAACTTCCGCAACGAGGGCATGGACCGTACGCACAACCCTGAGTTCACATGCATGGAGATCTACGTCGCCTACAAGGATTACCGCTGGATGATGGAGTTCACGGAGCAGATGCTCGAGCGCGTGGCCCTGGCCGTGAACGGCACCACGGAGTTGGAGATCGACGGCAAACAGATCTCGTTCAAGGCGCCGTTCCGCCGCCTGACGATGACCGACGCGATCCTCGAGAAAACCGGATACGACATCACGGGGCAGTCGGAGGAGCAACTGCGCGAAGCCTGCAAGCGTCTGAACGTCGAGACCGACGAGACGATGGGCAAGGGCAAGCTGATCGACGCCATCTTCGGACAGTACTGCGAGGAGGAGCTCATCCAGCCGACCTTCGTCTGCGACTACCCGCGGGAGATGTCGCCGCTGTGCAAGCGCCACCGCGACAACCCCGATCTCACGGAGCGCTTCGAACTCTTCGTCAACGGCAAGGAACTCTGCAACGCCTACTCGGAGCTGAACGACCCGATCGACCAGCTGGAGCGCTTCCAGGAGCAGCTGCGGCTGTCGGAGAAGGGCGACGACGAGGCGATGTTCATCGACATGGACTTCGTGCGGGCGCTGGAGTACGGCATGCCGACCTGCTCGGGCATGGGCATCGGCATCGACCGCCTGACGATGTTCATGACCAACCAGCCGTCGATCCAGGATGTGCTGTTCTTCCCGCAGATGCGCCCCGAGAAGAAACCGGTGAACGACCCCGTCGAGGCCTATACGGCCATCGGAGTTCCCGAAGAGTGGGTGCCGGTCATCCAGAAGATGGGCTACCTGACGGTCGACTCGTTGCGGAAACTCTCACCGGGAAAATTCTTCAACGACCTCTGCGGCTTCAACAAGAAGAACAAACTCGGCCTGAAGGCCCCCTCGATGGAGGAGGTCAAGGCGTGGTGCGCCGAGAAGGAGTAACCAGCAAGTACCCCCCGCCATGCGTTCCCGGAATACCGCACCCCAACAGGCCATCGGGCTTGTGCCCGGCAGCATCGCGGCCCTCACCCTGTGCGGGCTCACGATGAGCGGCTTGTTGCACGGGGTCATCTGGAAGCTGGTCGCCATCCTCTTCTGCGGGATGGTGTGGTGGCAGGCGTCGCTCAACGTCCTGGCCAGGATGGCCCGCCGCCAGCGGATCGCCTACCAGGCGCTGTGCTACATCGGGGTATTCTTCATCCCGCTCGTTGAGACCGGGGAGCTGCCCCACATGGAACGCCTTGTACTAAAACTCATGGGGGTGCTCCTTTGGGCGCTGATTATCGCAATCATCTACAACATCATTTATAAAAACAGACCAAAAATGAGAAAGAAAATCGTTGCCGGCAACTGGAAGATGAATACGCTTCCCGCCGAAGGAGTCGAACTGGCCAAGGGCGTTGTCGCAGGGCGCGCCACGGTATGCTCGTGCGTAAACTTCATCGTATGCCCCCCGTTCACCCACCTCTCGCAGGTGGCCGAGGCCCTGAAGGGTTCGGACATCGAGCTGGGCGCCCAGAACTGCGCCGCCGAGGCCAAGGGTGCCTACACGGGCGAGGTCGCAGCCTCGATGATCGCCGCCCTGGGTTGCAAGTACGTGAT
>DXGO01000096.1 GCA_019113885.1 Candidatus Alistipes intestinipullorum
GTCGAATACCGCTCGTTTCTCATCTCGGACATTGAATACGTGAAGGATGACGGGGAGGAGCACCAGTGCAAGGTCAAGACCCCGGACAATTACATCATTTTCGAGGCCAAATATTTCGATTCGTGGGAGGAGTTCGAGGCCTTCCGTTCCCTTTTGGGATAAGACAATAAATATAAAAACATACGGACATGATGGTCAAACTGACGAAAATTGCCGTGGCGGCAGCTGCCGCCGCCTTTATGCTAACGGCCTGCGGGGCGGGCGAAACCTTTCCGATGGCCTCCGAAGAGGGACTTTCCAAAATCCGGGAGCTCGTTGCGGAGCATGTAGACACTTCGAAGTACAAGATTTACGAGGTGGAGTGGTGCGAGGACAACCGCGACCGCCAACTGGAGAACATTCTCACGTCCATCGACGTCTACTATATCGACGCCGACAACAACAACTACCACCTCGCGTTCCAGCTCACCAACGGGAAGTTCACGACCGATGGTCCGGAGCAGAACGACCGTCAGACCAACTCCTACGCCTGCTCGACACCGCTCGACCTCGCGGCCATCGACTTTGACTACCTCCAGAAAATCGGCGAAAAGGCGGATGCGCTGGTGATGTCCGATGAAGAGGGCAAAAAACTGACGTTGAAGTCGGCCGGGATGTTCCGTTTCCGCGTCTGGCCGGTGTCGTTGAGCAACGTCGACCGCTGGAACCGCAGCGAGGAGTACCGTGCGGAGTCGCAACAGATGCAGGTGCAGTTCGAGCTGAACTACGTCGATGAGAGCGAATCTCCCGAATACCAGGGACGCTTCACCGTGACGAACTACTACACCGTTGCCTTCACGGCCGACGCTGCCGGAGAGGTCGCCATCGACGATTAGCTGCGTTGAGATGGGACTGCTGGGCAGCGCCCCGTCGACTGCGGGAGCGGATTCCGAACGGCTCTTTGCGGTCGGAGTCACCTACATCTGCTGTGGAGCGTGGCCCTTGGCCTATGACTGCTTCGTACGAAGTGCATACGAGGATGCCTCGACGCGCTACAATCAAGCCTTGTGCTGCTTCATGGTGGGATGGTATGAAGAGTGCCATCGGCTGGTCGCGGATTCCGAACGGCTGCTGGACGACAAGCCCGGCCAGGTTCCCGGCCCGGGTGTCCCGTCCATGTCGCTGCGGCAGCCTCCCGAAGCCTTCCGCCACTGGGAGGCCGCGAGCGAATTACCCCGCTGTCCGCTGCTGCCCGAGACGCCGCGCGACGATGCCCTCACGTTGATCCTCCGCCTGCGGGCCGAGGCCGCCTTCCGACTGGGACACTGCGAGGAGGTGCGGACGATTGCCGCCCGCCTCGGACACCGATACAAACACCTTGAAAACCTGCTTAAACCAATCGACCGATGACACCGCTCCGGGAACTCTACGACCTTTATTACTATCCGAACCCTGCAAAGGAGGAGCGTCGGCGACAACTCCTTGCCGAGATTCCGACCGACGCACGCGACGAGGAGAACTACGGCCGCACGTCGTTGCATATCGCGGCGGAATTTGCCGACTGCGAGGCCATCGCTTCGCTGCTCGACCGCGGGGTCGAGGTGAACGTCCGCGATGAAGAGGGGCACACGCCGCTCTTCCGGCTGGCCTCGCGCCGCAGCAGAGTGGCTGCAAAGGAAGAACAGATTGCCACGGCGGCACGGCTGCTGCTGGATCGCGGTGCGAACCTTCCGCGCTCGGCACGCGGCACGACGGCGCTGATCGAGGCCGTGCAAAACCGTCACCATGCGATGGCCGCCGTGCTGATCGACTCCGGGCAGCGGCTCGACTTCGCAAACAGCTACGGCGACAATGCCCTGCACATCCTCTGCCGCCGCGCTGCCGATACCGCAAGGGAAATCGCCGGCAAGGAGCGTTTTATCGCCAGTTTCGGCGAGCGGTGGGTTTCGGAGAAGCAGCAGCGGGAGGCCCGCGAGGAGTTGGAGGAGCTCCAGGCGGAACAGATGCGCTGTTATGCGACGGCGGCACTGCTGCTCCACAGCGGGCAGATCGACCCCGACGAGAAGAACTCGGCCGGCCGGCGCGCATTCGACCTCGCCGCGGAGGGCGGGGCCAAATGGGTGAGCGCCCTGCTTTCGAGCGAGGACCCGTTCGACGAGCTCACGATGGAGACCGGCGGGATGAACCTCTTCCAGGCGCTGCGCAAAAAGGACCGCAAAGCGCTGGAGGCCCTGCTGCGGGCGGGTGTCGATCCCGATGCGGAGTGCGACGACCGCGAGATGAACGACTGGACGGGCAAGACGCCGCTGGTCTGTGCGCTGGAGTGGGGCGAGACCGAAATCGCGGCGATGCTGCTCCGGGCCGGTGCCGACCCCGACCGGCGAACGGCAAAGGGGATGTCTCCCTTTGCCGTCTGGATCGAGCAGGGTTGTCGTATTTCGGACGGCATGGAGCGATTTGCCCCACTCCTTGATCTCTTCGAACAGCGGGGATGGCATCCCGATGCCCCACAGACGGGGAAAGACGAACGGGCCCTTATGCTAGTGTGTCAGCACGATGACTATGAACTGGCCATCTGGACCTTGCGGCGCCTGCTGAAACAAAAGGTCGAGGTAAATACCCGCGATGCGCTGGGCCGCACGGCCTTGATGCATTTGCTAGGCCCGCACAGCGCTGGGCCGTATCAATCGGAGATGCTGGAGCGGTTGCTGGAGGCCGGTGCCGACCCCTGTACCGCGGACAACGAAGGGCGCACGGTACTGCACTATGCGGCCGAGGGCTATACGCATGCGGCGGCGCGGCAAGCAGCCGAACTGCTTTTCGATTTCGGCCGGCCCGACGTCTCGGCCGCCGACAATGAGGGTCGCACGCCGCTCGACATCGCCATGCGCTGCAACAACGAGTCGCTTGTGAAATTTTTGCTAAAACACGTCTGAAATCAACGCTATGGATACCTTCCAGACTTTTCTGAACGCCTGCCGCAACGGGCAGAAGAGCATCGCCAAACTTCTCCTCGAACGGGGCGGCATCGACCTCAACCGGCGCGATGCCGAGGGCAACACGGCACTCCACTACGCCTGCCGCGAAGGATTCCGCGATCTGGTCGTGCTGCTGCTGGAAAAGGGAGCCGATGCCTCGTCCGTAAACAACCGGGGCGAAACGCCCCTCCACACCGCCGCCCGGAAGGGAAACCGCGAGATCCTGGCCCGACTCCTCGATGTCGGGGCCGATCCGGATGCCGCGGACCGGGAGGGCTGCACGCCGCTGATGCGACTTGTGGAGAACCGCCGCACGGATGCCGCTCTGTGGCTGATCGACCGCGGGGCCGATACCGAGGCTACGGATCAGACGGGACACCGCGCGCTGGACTACGCCACGGCACTCGGGCTGACGGAAGTCGTGGCACGGTTGAGCCGGGGCGGTTCCGGAAGGGCGGACAGCCGCGATGCCGAAGGTAACACGCTGCTGCACCAGTCCGTTTACAACGATCAGGCCGAGGTCGTGCGTACGCTGCTCGCGGCCTCGAAAGCGCAACTCGATGCGCCGAACGATGCGGGCGAAACGCCGCTACTGGTGGCGTGTGGACGTGGGAACCTGCACATAGCCCGGATGCTGCTCGACGCCGGAGCCGACGCTTCCCGTGCGCTGCCCAACGGGACAACGCCGCTGCATTGGGCGGCACAAGCAGGCAACCGCTTTCTTGTGGAGGCGCTGCTCGGGGCCGGTGCGGCGGTTGATGCCCGCAACGGAGTCGGCGAAACGGCCCTGCTCGTGGCGGCACGCGCCGGGAACAACGAGGTGGTGCGTCAGTTGGTGGAGCACCATGCCAAAGTCAATGCGGCGGACAACCTCCAGCACACTGCGCTCTACTATGCCGGAGAACGCGGCTTCACGGAGATCGTCGAATTGCTGCTCACGGCCGGCGCCGAGGGATAAAATGGATCGAAAACCTTAAAACATACCGAACATGGCAAACGAGAAGATGAAACCCCAAAGCCCGGAGGAGATTGCCCGGGCGGCACAGGAGGCGGCCTTGGAGCAGATGCGCGCAATGATGGGCTCGATGCCGGGGATGCCCGACATGGGCGACATGCAGGCACAGATCATGGCCCAGATGCAGGCCGCAATGCCAGATCTGGCGGAGATACAGGCGCAGCAGGCTGCGATGGGAACGCTCGGCGGTGTGGATGCCGCCGCCGTGGCCGAAGCCGCCCGACAGAACATGGCGCAGGCAGCCGCAACCATGCAGGCAATGCAGGACGGGAGTCTCGAAAAGGAGTTGCGCGAGGCAAATGCCGCGGCGCTCGACTGGCTTGGCGAGGACGACAGCTGGGAAATTAAACATGCCGCAACGTGCCGTCTGACACCCGAACAGCAGAGATTGATGGCCTTTGCGGCACCGCTGCTCATCTACAACGACGAGGCGGTGGATGCCGTCGAGAGCGAAGTTCTTCCCGAAACCTACCGCGCGCAGCTGCAGAGCTGGTGGAACATTACGGACCGCGACTCGACGCTCGAAATCGTCCGGTGGCTGCTTCACGAAGGACACCATGCGGATGCCGACGCGGCGCTGACGCTCATGCGCGGCGACCAACTCGAAGCGGGCAATCCCGAAGATAAGGCCGGGGATGTACAGTCCATCGCGGAGTTTATGATCGAAAACGGTTACTGCACGGCTGAGACGCTTCCGAAAACGGTCATAGCGTGGGATCTGGTGCGTATCGCCAACCTCGGACGCTGGGCATACCATTGCGGCTATCTCTCCGAGGGGGATATGTGGCAGGTGATGCAGGTGGCGGCCGATACCGCCCGCAAACACTTCTCGTCGTGGGAGGAGTACGGACGCAGCTTCGCCATGGGTCGCGGCGTCTGGCACGGCGACGAGGAGGATTGCCAGACTGCTTGGGAGATCGTCAGCGCGCTGCTCGAAGAGGAGACCTCGCCGTGGCGGCAGATACCGTGGAACGCATAGCAAACACTCAATACCAATACGATGGAACGGGGAATTGAATTCTACGTGATGCTGGCCGCCGTGGCGTTCGGCACCCTGACGTGGCTATACCGCAAAGGCAGCCGCATCTGGACAACGGTGCGCAAGTTGCGCCGTGCCTTCAAGGAGATATGCATCAATCCGAAATCGACGCTCGATGACGAACACGGCCGCCAACTGGCCATCGGGGCGATGTACGCTTCGCAGCAGGGGGCCTGGCAGAATTCGCTGGAGACGGGGATTTTCGATACGCTGCCCGAGATCCTGAGCGGCTGGTGGGGCATTGACTCCACCGCGGAGGCCCGCGCACAACTGGACTACCTCTGCGAAAAGGGATTCCGCTACTACTGGCTCACGGTGCTCGAAGCCTTCCGGTTTGACGACCGTGAACGGCAGGACGAACTTCTCCAGCAGCGGATGACCTCGCAGGAGGATTACGACAAGGCAACCTCGCAACTCGAAAACCTGCTGGAGACCTTCGAAGAACTCCTCTCGTGCGGCGTAGTCACCTCGAAAGAAGAACTCAGCGGCTGCAACGTGACGGGTTGGGATACCGGGCGCATCGTCTTTCTGGCGCGGGCCTGCTGCGAGATGGGTTACATATCCGAAGAGGAGGCATGGGCGTACATCGGCCGGGCCGACGCGCTGGCACACGAGGCATGCGGGTCGTGGCGTGAACTGGCGATGAGCTACATCCTCGGACGTTCGCTGTGGGGCGGCAAACGGGCCTATAACGCGGTAATGAAAAATACGGCCGACGTGCTGCTGAGCGACCCGAAGAGCCCGTGGGTACGCTACCCGTGGTAAGGGCCTGACGAAACGGAGATGAAAGCCGCGCTGAAATACCCGGTCTTCTACCTTGCCCCCGCGGAGCATCTGGTTTATGTATTCTGGCGGGAAGAGAACGTGACGACACGCAGGCTGCTTGCCGAGGCCGACGGCTGGGCCGGGCAGGAGGTGGTCGATGCCTCCGGACGGCGCTACACGATCCGCCGATGCCGGGAGATCGGACCGGTCGGACTCTATAGCCATATCGGCCCGGCAGATCAACGCACCGTCCGCTATGACACCGACTTCGAAGAGGAGGTCCGCGATTATTCGCTCCCGGAGTTGCAGGCGTGGATCGCCCGTGAATATCCCCGGTCGGAGTGGTTCCGGGAGGCGTGCTGGCGCAATGCTGCCGACTTCCAGCAGGCAGTCTACGGATGCCAGAGTTTCGAGGAGCTGGCCCGGATGTTTCGCTGCCGTCCCGAGGAGGAGCCCTCCATCCGACGCGACCTCGTGCGTTTTCTCATCGTGGCCCTCGTTGTCGGGCTCGCCATCTGGCTGCTGGCCCGCTATACATAACGATAAAAAACATGAAAACTCGACTTTGGATTGCATCCGTTCTTCTGCTCGCCGCCACAGGCTGCGCAAGCACCCGCAAATCCGCGGAAATCAACCCGCCTTTCGTGGCATCCGAATCGACGTGGCTGTATCGGGATGCCGAGGTGGTAAACCGTCGTCTTAAACCCCTCGAACGTCCGCAGGTGCGCTTCGAGGCCGAGCACGCCATCCTGCACGGAGATTCGGTCTGGGTGGTGGTTCGCGCGACCATTCCCCACCGCTCGATCCGCCGCGGGGAGTGTTTCAAAGCCATAAGTATTCTTCAAGCCTCCGAGGGCATCATGGAGCTGGGCGAGTTGTCGCTCGACTCGGGCCATTTCATGCCCGATGAGGAGGGAGACGTAGATGTGACAACCCGTCCCGGACGGATGCAGAACCTCTATCTCTCGTGGCGCTTTGCCTGGGACGAACGCATGCGGATGAATACCTTCATCGTGGTCTTTGCCAGCCTGACCGACGGCCGCCACCTGTTCCAGTATCTGCCCCTGATGCTGCCGCTCTTCTGGATTGATGATACGGAGGATGAGTTTTACTGGCCCCGGTCGGCCGAGATTCCCGAGGAGGCCCTGCTCGATCATTCACCCTTCGAAACTGCCGTCGAGTGATAATGGAAAGAGTTATTCGGTGCGGATTCGGACTGCTGCTCGCACTGATACTTCCGATCTGGAATGCACAGGGCGAACAGGCCCCGGCGGACGACCTTCCCGACTTCAATGTTGTACCGGAAAACGCCGCCCGGGCGGTCCTGCTCCACGCCGCCACACCGGAATGCGACACCGTGCACTGCTCTCTCTCGATCGAAGCCGGGCAGCCGCGAGCCCGGGGCGACTATGAGATTGTGCTCTCCAGCAACCAATACGCCGACCGAACCCCGACCGTCGTTACGGAGGAGGGATCACCGTTGACATGGCTTCGCAGTACCTCTTCCGAATCATGGAGCAACGGCATGGACACACGTATCTGCCGGCACTTCTATCGCTTTTCTCCCGCCAAAAAGGGTGAGTACCGCCTTCTCTGTCGGGACCTTTCGTTCGATGGGGTGGCCTACGACGGCGTGTTGATGATCCATGTCGGAGCACCGGAGCTAAATGCCGTTCCCTCCTTTCTTTTATGGGTGGCGGGAATCGGTTGTCTGCTCCTCGTTGAAGTATTCATTCGGATTGGATGCCGCAACGAAGCCCGGGTCGATACGGCCGACTTCATACGGCGACACCGCAGGCTGCCGCTCAACGCCGAGGGGGTCTGGGCCCATTACCTGCTTCCGATCATGCTCCTCTATCTTCCGCTCTTCATGGTCATCATCACCCTCACTGGTATGGTGTCTATCTCGACCAGCGCGCTTCTCTGGACCTCGGGTGTCTGCGTCCCGGTGGCTTTCATTCTCTTCCGCCTCCAATACCGCAGACTTTTCTTCCGCTGGAGAAAAACAGTGCTGCCGCCGGAGCGGATCGACGCTTTGCTTCGGGAGCTGGCCGAGCAGTACGACTGGACAATCGACCACATGGACCGGGATTTTTTTGTCGCACACACCCGTCCCGCATGGTGGAGCGCCACGTGGGGTGAACAGATCTTCGTCGCACACGACAGCGGCGGCATCTGGATCAACAGCATCAATGATCTCGGCAAGCGCAGTTCGATCGTCTCGTTCGGATATACCCGTCGGAATATCCGCCGGGTGACGGAGGCAATCGCAGCACTGGAAAAAGATACCCATTCACCAATATAAACCCGATACCATGACACCGTTGAAAATCGCCCCGCTGCCCGGATGCACTCCCGGAACGGCCGAAAAGATCGACGCACTCAACCGCAAGCTCGGATCGTTCATCCACGCACCGCTCAATCTCAAGGAGGTGCTGCGAATGGAGCCGTTCGCCGCCGATACGGAGGTGGTGCATGCCGTAACAGCAACGCTCGACAACTACGCCATCCTCCCGACCTCGCCCGAGGAGCGCGAACTCCAACGCACGACAGGGCTGTCGAAGGATTACGACATCGTAGGGTTCTGGTACTGCGTGGCACTTCTCGCCCTTTCGGCAGAGCCGGAGGCCGTGCGTTATCTGCTCGTGCTGGCGCGCATGCTGATGGTCGAGGATCCCGCGGAGCTGTACCTGCTGCGGCGCATCGTGCGCCTGCTGGAGGGATTTCCATTTCCCCACCTGCAGGAACTCAGAAGTCGGATTGAAGGCTTCTACGACACCGTTACGCACCAATTGGAGGCCTTCCGATGGCTGGAGACCGCCGGGATTCCGTGGCCCGAGTCATACGAATGGGAGGTCATCGCGCAGTTCTCCTCCGACGGCGAGCCCTATGCCGACCCGGCTACACCGAAGGAGGAGCGGCGCCGGCGTGTGGTGCTGACGCTCCGGCTGAACAGTCCCCGCAGCCTCTACGGCAGTTGTCGCCAGCACAACAGCTACGAGATCTCGCTCCGCAACGACGACAACACGACGCGCGGCCTGTGGAACGAAGGCCACGGCGATCTCTTCATCGAAGACCGTCCCGTGATGCAGCACCGGATGTTCACACCGCTGCAGCTCCCGGAGTTGTTCGACGTGCTCGAAGGGTTCGGCATCCGACTGGTGCGCAAACCCGTGATGGTCTACACGAGTCAGGGAATCCGAAAGGCCCACGTGAAGGTGTTTCAGATGCTAGAGAATCAGCTCGGGCGCAATCCTTCGGAGGTCGGACAGACGGTAGAGGAGGTGCAAAGCCTGTCGAAGGAAGAGGACGGGACATCGGCAGGAAAGAGCCAATTCCCGGAGATCGAGCGAGCCGTAGAGGAGGCGCTGGACCTACTCAAATACGATGGTGACGTGAACGACTCGCTGGCTGAGATACGGAAAAAGTGGGGCGAAGAGGTTTCAGTGCTGCACGACGCCCGATTCGACGAGATCGGGGTACAATATGCCTGCCGCTCGCATGAGGAGGGCATGGCTGCCATAGGGCAGGAGCTGACCTGCCGCGGATACCGGCTATATGACCTCGACGGCGACGACGTCTACCTCCTCACAATACAACAGGAGGCCCACGCCGCGGATTTCGAAAAGGCTTGCCGAAAGGCGAGTCAATATTGTCGGCAGTTGAAGCAGTCGGGGCGCGCGCCGGGCACTCCGGCCCGAACGCTTGACCCCGGGCGCACGATGCCCCGCGAAGAGGTGCCGTGGCCCGAAGATGCCGACTACATGCTTGACTCGCTGGCCGGAGACTTCTGCAGCGGACGTTGGAAAAGCCGCGATGCGGAGGAGTGGCAGGGAAATTTCGTCGCAGACCTCCGTCAGCGGCCGCTTCGGCCGGTCAAAGTGCGCTGGAACCGGTTTTGCTGCCTGACATACTCGCCGGAGATGGATTTCTATGCGGCGTTCTACTACATTCCGCCCATGCAGTGCTGGATGCTTCTCGGAGGCAAGGATCCCCTTGAAGCGAACAGCTGGAAGCGGCTGTGTGACCTGCCGAAACAGGAATCGCCCTTTCTTTTCCTCGACCAGCGTCCCCGATGGTTCGGCCGCTACCTCTGTTTCGGAGACCGGCAGAGCGCCACAATCCTCACGATGAATCCGCAGGGAGTGGAGCGCGTCCAGCGTTTTCCGCTGCCCAAGGCGCAGCACCCCGGCAGGTTCGCCTGCGACGGACTCGGACGCATCCTCCTTGCACACGGCGAAGAGACCTATTGTTTCGAAAACGGCACGCTCTCACCGCTGGGCTTCCGCATATTGAGCGGCGACGGATTCAACGGCGCCATTCCTGTTCCCGGAACCGGTCGTCTGGTGATGTGCGGCTTCACGGACCGGGAACTGGACGCCCGGCTGCTGGAACTCGATGTCGAGACGCGCCGCTGCCGGGCCACCCGTATGCAGAATGTGGATCCCTGGTCGGTTCTTCTCCCGTTTGGAGAAGATTGGGTGCTGGTCAAAGGATCTTGCGATTCGATGCGACTGGATTTCGCCCGGCTCTGGAATCGCACGACGAGCGAAGTGCTACGCATCCGTCCCGGGATGTTCGGCAGCGAAAAACTCGAACATATCGGACGGCTGAGCGATGGCCGCGTGGTGCTG
>DXGO01000097.1 GCA_019113885.1 Candidatus Alistipes intestinipullorum
AACGCACGAAACGCGCCGCCTTGCGGCTGGCGTTGATGTCCAGCACGCCGGCCATGAACTTCGGCTGGTTGGCGATGATGCCCACCGACTGTCCGTTGAAACGGGCGAAGCAGGTGATGATGTTCTTGGCATAGCCGGCCGACGACTCCAGGTACTCGCCGTTGTCGACAATGGCACGGATTACCTCAGCCATGTCATAGGGCTTGTTGGCGCTGTCGGGGATGATCTCGTTGAGCGAATCCTCCAGGCGCGTGATCTTGTCGGTGCAAACGGCCAGCGGGGCATCCTCCATGTTGTTCTGCGGCATGTAGGAGATCAGCTTCTTGATCAGCTCGATACCCTCCTCCTCGGTGTCGACGGCGAACTGTGCGACACCCGACTTGGTGGTGTGCATCGTGGCGCCGCCCAGCTGCTCCTGCGTAACGTCCTCGCCCGTCACGGTCTTCACGACCTTCGGGCCGGTGAGGAACATGTTCGAGGTCTCCTTCTTCATGATGATGAAGTCGGTCAGCGCGGGCGAGTAGACCGCACCGCCGGCGCAGGGGCCGAAGATGGCCGAAATCTGCGGGATGACGCCCGACGACATCACGTTACGCTGGAAGATGTTGGCATAGCCGGCCAGGGCGTTGACACCCTCCTGGATACGGGCGCCGCCGGAGTCATTCATGCCGATGCAGGGAGCACCGTTGCGCAGGGCCATGTCCATGACCTTGCAGATTTTATCGGACATCGACAGCGAGAGCGACCCGGCCGTCACGGTGAAATCCTGTGCAAAGACATAGACCAGACGCCCGTCGATCGTACCGTAACCGGTCACCACGCCGTCGCCGAAGTAGTGTTTCTTCTCCATGCCGAAATCGTAGCAACGGTGCGTAACGAACATGTCGAACTCCTCGAACGAACCCTCGTCGAGGAGCATGTGGATACGCTCACGGGCGGTATACTTGCCCTTGTCGTGCTGCTTGTCGATCGCCTTCTGACCGCCGCCCATGCGGGCCGTCTCCCGATTTTCGATCAGTTGCTTGACCTTCTCCTGAATCTGACTCATAATGATCTGCTTATCTTATTTGTTCTTGTTCTCGCAAAGTTCGGTCAGGATGCCCTGGGTCGATTTCGGATGCAGGAATGCGATCGTCAGACCCTCGGCGCCCTTGCGCGGCGTCTTGTCGATCAGGCGGATGCCCTTGGCCTCGGCATCGGCCAGCTGCTCCTCGATGTTCTCGCAGGCCAAGGCCATGTGATGAATCCCCACGCCGCGGTTTTCGATGTACTTGGCGATCGTAGAATCCTCCGAAGTGGGCTCCAGAAGCTCGATCTTCGTCTGCCCCAGCTTGAAGAAAGCAGTGCGGACCTTCTGGTCTGCGACCTCTTCGATGGCATAACATTTCAGACCCAATACGTTCTCCCAATAGGGAATTGCTTCATCGAGACTCTTCACGGCCACGCCGAGGTGCTCGATATGAGATACTTTCATAGCAGATTAGGAATTTAGTGAATTGATATTGAAGTTGAATTTTCGTGCTGTTTTTTTGCGAACACAAAGATAGGGGAATCTTTCAGAAAAGCCAAAATTCAATCCGACTTTTTTTGGGAATAATTTGGTCGAAACCAACGCAGGGATGTTCGAAAGAGGAAATCGGATAAAAGGGGCGGAATGGGAACCTCGCAGCAGCCCGACCTCCGCACCGGCGGCCGGAGCAACGGGCGATTTTCACCCGACGAGGAACAAAAAAATTGCGTTGTCTGCAAATATTTTCGTATCTTTCGGCTACCAAACGGGCATCACCATGAAAAAAGTCTTGCTTATTTTGCTCTTTTCCACAGGCATTGTCTGTACGGGCGCGGCCCAGAACATCGTTTTGGGCGAGCGTGTTCCCGAGTTGAAGGCCGCGTCATGGCTTGACGACCGACAACCGGCCCCCGCACCGATGACCTACATCGAGTTCTTCCACTCGTCAAACCCTTCATGCATCACTTCAATCAAACGGCTCAAAGCACTTGTATCCAGTATGGATCAGCCGATAAATATCGTTGTGGTAACCAAGGAAGATGCCGAGAAAGTCGCCTCCCTCGTAAAGCCTCTGCTCGGGGAACGAATCTATGTCGCGTTACACGCCGACAGGGGCTTTGAGATCTTCGGCGTGGCATACGTCCCGTCTGGGGTGCTCATTGGCCCGAAAAACCGCGCCCTGTGGATGGGCAACTCGCTGCAGTTCAACAAACGAATCATCGAACAATCAATCCAATAAGCCAACATGTCATTCACCAAGATAGACCACTACGAAAAGGAGTATGCGGACACGCATCACGACACGGCGCTGAATGTCAACGAAGGTGTTGAAGACCAGCCGATCATCAGTCCTTATTTCAAGCGCCGCAAGAAACGTGCACTTACAACCGAGGAATACGTAGAGGGTATCCTTGCGGGGAACATCACCACCCTCTCACAAGCCATTACGCTCATCGAGTCGTCGAACCCCGACCACTACGCACAGGCGCAGGAGATCATCGAACGCTGCCTGCCCCATGCCGGGAAATCGGTGCGCATTGGTATCACCGGGGTGCCGGGAGCCGGGAAGTCAACCTTCATCGAGGCCATCGGCAACATGGTCACCTCGCTGCGCCACAAGCTGGCCGTGCTGGCCATCGACCCCTCGTCGGAGCGCAGCGGCGGCTCGATCCTCGGCGACAAGACCCGCATGGAGAGCATCTGCAACAACCCCGACGTCTTCATCCGCCCCTCTCCTTCGGCCGGATCGCTCGGAGGTGTCGCACGCAAGACCCGCGAGACGATCGTACTGAGCGAAGCCGCAGGCTTCGACGTCATCTTCATCGAGACCGTGGGCGTCGGGCAATCCGAGACCGCCGTGCACTCGATGGTC
>DXGO01000098.1 GCA_019113885.1 Candidatus Alistipes intestinipullorum
CCGCCACATCAACACCCGCCACGGGGTCGAGATGCCGATTGCCGACATGGTCTACCGGGTGCTCTACGAGGGCGTATCGGCCCGCCGGAGCATGCAGGAACTGACAACCAAGTTACTTTAATTGCAATATGATGAAAAACGTAAAACTGGACATTGCCAAGAGCGGTATCGAGATTACCGCCGAGATGAAGGAGAAAGCACTTGCGGCCAATGCGCTGCTGCATTCGGGCAAGGGAGCGGGCAACGACTTCTTGGGATGGGTGCATCTGCCGTCGTCGATCTCCGACGAGGAGATCCGCACGATCGAGGCCCAGGCCGCCAAGTTGCGTGCCAAGGCCGACGTTGTGGTCTGCATCGGTATCGGAGGTTCGTATCTCGGTGCCAAGGCCGTCCTCGAGGCCATGAGCGACCCGTTCAAGCTGCTGCACAAGGAGCAGAAAAACCCGACGGTCGTTTTCGCCGGACAGAATATCTCGGAAGACTATACGGCCGAGTTGCTCGATGCACTGAAGGAGCATTCGTTCGCTGCGATCGTCATCTCGAAATCGGGGACGACGACCGAGCCGGCCATCGCTTTCCGTCTGATCAAGGCCGAGCTCGAGAAGCGCTACGGCAAGCAGGAGGCCGCCGAGCGCATCGTGGCCGTGACCGACAAGGCGCGCGGGGCGCTGAAGACGCTGGCCACGCAGGAGGGTTATCCGACCTTCGTCATTCCCGACGATGTGGGCGGGCGCTTCTCGGTGCTGACGCCCGTGGGGCTGCTGCCGCTGGCCGTGGCCGGGGTCGACATTGCCGCTTTGGTGCGCGGCGCGCAGGAGATGGAGCGTGCAACGGCCGAAGGGGTGGCTTTCGACGAGAACCCGTCGGCCATCTATGCCACTGTGCGCAACGCCCTCTACGCTTCGGGCAAGAAGATTGAGATACTCGGCTCCTATGAGCCGAAACTGCAATACATCAACGAGTGGTGGAAGCAGCTTTACGGCGAGAGCGAGGGCAAGCAGGGCAAGGGTATCTTCCCGGCAAGCGTCACGCTGACGGCCGACCTGCACTCGATGGGCCAGTATATCCAGGAGGGTGAGCGTACGCTCTTCGAGACGATCATTTCCGTGGTCAAGCCGGCCGCCGAGGTCGTTATCGAAGCCGATGCCGAGAACCTCGACGGGCTGAACTTCCTGGCCGGGAAGCGCATTTCGCAAGTTAACCGCATGGCCGAGTTGGGCGTGCAGCTGGCCCACGTCGACGGCGGGGTGCCGAACCTGCGCGTCGAGATTCCCGAGATTTCGGCCGAGGTGATCGGCTCGCTGCTCTATTTCTTCGAGAAGGCGTGCGGCATCAGCGGCTACCTGCTGGGTGTGAATCCCTTCGACCAGCCGGGTGTCGAAGCCTATAAGAAGAACATGTTCGCACTGCTCGACAAACCGGGCTACGAGGAGGCTTCGAAGGCCATCAAGGCGCGTCTGTAGCCTGTTCCTCCGGACAATAAGAGCGGATTGCTTCAGGCAGTCCGCTTTTTTTGTCGTCAAGCGATCCTGACACAAGAAAAAAACGTATATTTATTGCACGATTCTACCTGCTTCTTCCTTGGAAAAATGGAACTTGGGCGGTGTCGCGTGCCGGAGGCCCGTAAGACACAGGGGATCGGGCATTGTGCGGGAGAGGCGGGAACGTATCGGCATGCCTTCTCTAACCCTTAAATACTTGTCGAGATGTTACGAATTCTTTCCAGGATGGTAGCGCTGCTCGTTGGAGTGGCCGCACTGTCCCCGATTTCGGCTCAGTCGATCCGCTTGTTGCCAAAGCCTCCGCGTCCGTTCGAAGTGGAGCGCCTCGAACGGTGGGCTCCCGAGTATCTGACCGTGACGCGGTCGTTCTATATTACCAAGAAGCGGTCCGGTGAGGCCAGCCCTGTTACGGTGCTCAATGCTAACGGGATGCCCGACCTGCAGGCCCTTTGGCTCGAAATTATCCCGCAACCGGGCGACCCCGAAACCTATCGCTTGGTCCCTGGTACTGTGATTCTTACGGTGGATGGCATGTCGACGCGCGGCATGACCGAAGATGAATTCTACCGGCTGTTGGATGGCTCGGAGAATCATGTGCTGGGTTGTCGGGGAACGGGTTTGTCGTTCGACCTCCATTTCCGGACCCGACAGGCTCCGGAGTGGGTCCGGTTGCTTGACATGGCGCATTGGCCTTCAATGGCGCGGTACGATGATTCGCAGCTTGCCGGGATGTTCCAGCAACTGATGACGGAAAAGTGCTCGAGCCGCTCCTTGCTGGAGGAGACGGAGAAACAACTTGAGCAGTCTCGTTCCCAGGGTAAGGGCGAAATATTGCGCTTTTGGGATTCGGACATCGACTGGGAGCAGTTCCATACCTACGATTTTGTCCTGACAGGCAACGACCCGTTGATGGACAAGGAGATCATGGAGGTCTTTGCCCGCCAGTTCTTTCCCTATCTGGAGCGCGATACGGACGATCCCGATCTGCTGATTATGATCGCACGCGACAAGAACGAGTCGCTTCAGGCTACGTATGTCCCTCCGACGACGACGGTGATCAATGACGGTCGTACGACCCGACGGGTCTATAATTGGACCCGGACGGATTATCATTATGAAACGCGGGAACACTCCCATGTCGAACGTAGCGGCGGGTATACCCAAACAACGGTATTGACCGATCTGTATCTCGAACTTAGTCTGCTGGATGCCAAGCGGCTGAGGGATTCTGCCCAACGGGTGCCCCCGATCGTCTATCAGCTGAAATTCAACCGCCATGTTACGGACCGGCAGTTCGGGATTCTGGATGAATACAAGGCTGTGGCATCTTGGGCCTGCTTCCCGTATTCTCCCGCCACAGAATCGTATCGCGTGGAACTGGCCAATCTCCTTTGTGAACCGGTCGAGGGTTCGAAAGACCTTCTCCGGGTGACCTATGTCGGGAAAGGCCTTCCGGCCGACCTTGTCGGGTACCGTGTGGGGGATGTGCTTCAGGAGAAGAAATCCGAGTACCGGGTGGTGGAGCGAGATGGCCGGAAGGTGAATCTTAAACTCCGGAAGGAGCCGCGAACTGCTGCCCTATATCTTGAGTGGTCCTCTTTCGGGGGGCATTGACAGGGGTGGCCTCATTATTCGGGAAGGTTCTCGGCTTGGCCGACATCTCGCAGCGTGGGACGGGAGCCCACGATAAAAAAAAGGATGACCGCAAGGTCATCCTTTTTTTTGTCCTTCGGGTTGGATGCTTTACAGCACGCCCTGCTCGACCATCGACTTGGCGACCTTCATGAATCCGGCGATGTTGGCGCCCTTCATGTAGTTGATGTAGCCGTCCTTCTCGGTGCCGTATTCGAGGCAGGCGTGGTGGATCGACGACATGATCTGGTGCAGTTTGGCATCGACCTCCTGAGCCGTCCAGTTGAGTTTCTGTGCGTTCTGCGTCATCTCGAGGCCCGAGGTGGCTACGCCGCCGGCGTTTACCGCCTTGCCCGGGCCGTAGGGGATCTTCGCCGCGATGAAGGCATCGATGGCCTCCGGGCGGCAGCCCATGTTCGAAACCTCGGCTACGACCTTCACGCCGTTGGCCAGCAACTTCCGGGCATCCTCGCCGTCCAGTTCGTTCTGCGTGGCGCACGGCATAGCGATGTCGACCTTGACCTCCCACGGTTTGCGGCCTGCGAAGAACTGTGCTCCCGGGAACTTCTTTACGTAGGGTTCCACGACGTCGTTGTTCGAGGCGCGGAGTTCGAGCATGTAGGCGATCTTTTCGGCGTTGAGGCCCTCTTCGTCATAGACGTACCCGTCGGGTCCGGAGATCGTGACGACCTTGGCCCCGAGTTCCGTGGCCTTCGTGGCGGCGCCCCAGGCAACGTTGCCGAAGCCCGAGATGGCGATCGTCTGGCCCTTAATATCCATGCCGGCCTTCTCAAGCATTTGGCGCAGGAAGTAGACGGCACCGAATCCCGTGGCCTCGGGACGGATCAGCGAACCTCCGTAGGTCATGCCCTTGCCGGTCAGTACGCCCGTATTCTCGCGGGCCAGTTTGCGGTACATGCCGTAAAGGTATCCGATTTCACGTCCTCCGACGCCGATGTCGCCGGCCGGGACGTCGGTCTCGGGGCCGATGTGACGCCACAGCTCGGTCATAAAGGCCTGGCAGAAACGCATCACCTCACGGTCCGACTTGCCCTTGGGGTTGAAGTCCGAACCTCCCTTTGCACCGCCCATCGGTAGCGTCGTCAGCGCGTTCTTGAAGATCTGCTCGAAACCCAGGAATTTCAGGATCGAAGGGCTCACCGAGGGGTGGAAACGCAACCCGCCCTTGTAGGGACCGATGGCATTGTTGAACTGGATACGGTAGCCGGTATTGACCTGTACCTCGCCCTTGTCGTCGACCCAGACCACCTTGAAGGTGAACATGCGGTCAGGCTCTACGATGCGTTCCGCAATGCGGTTGGCCTCGAACTCCGGATGCTGGTTGTAAGTCTCCTCCACGGTCATCAGAACCTCGCGCACGGCTTGCAGGTATTCGCTTTCGCCGGGGTGTTTGCGTTCGAGGTCTGCCATCAGTTTGTTGACGTTCATAGCTATTGAAGTTTTTATTGGTTGGTTCTTCCTCGTGTCTTCGGGCCCTTGTCCGGAGGCGTTTTCATCTTTTTACAAATATAAGAATATTTCTTATAGGTTGTAACTGTTTTTGGAATTTTAATTTTAAATTCTAATGTCTGATTCTTCGCGAGGTTTCACCGTGCGTTCGCATCCGGCATCGTCTGCCCCGGCCTCTTCGGACATGGCGGGGAGTTCGACCTCCGGGGTTTCACAGATCATGCCCTTGTCCGAGCGTCCGTCGATGCAGACCCACAGCGGTTTGTCGAAGCGCACCTGTCGCAGGTAGGTGCCGTCGTAGTATGCCTCCCGGGCATCGAGCTCCTCCTCGCGGAAGATGCCGTCGCCCCGGAACGGATTGATCGTCAGGTATCCGACACCCAGCGAGGTGACATTCTGGAAGAAGTGCGTACCCTGTGAAGGCTCGACGTCGAAGCGGGCGATGCCGCACTCGACGATGACCTTTGCTTCGGAGATGTGGTTCCAGCGCACCGGAACGCCCAGGAAGGGGTCAGACGATCCCCAGCGCCCCGGGCCGACGAGGATGTAGGTGCGTCCCTCCTCGCGCATGCGGTTGTTCAACGCGAGGAGCTCGTTGGCGATCTTGTCGGTCGAGAGCGAGTCGAACATGGCGGATTTCACATAGATGATGTCGGCGATGTCGGCCATCTGTCCGATACCGAGGGCCTGTTCGCCGTAGATGAGGGCCTTCGAGGTGTCGACCGAGCTCCAGTCCAAGGCGCGGTTGTCCTGGTTGTCGATGATCGGACGGATCTGCAGCAGGTTGAAAATCTGCTTGCGCCCCGGGCCGACGTCCATGTTGACGGCGAACTCCACCTCCACCGGGCACCGCATCTCCTCGGCCCCCATCGTGAGGATGTCCGAAATGATCTCGGCCAGCGGGAAGGTGTTGTATTTCAATATGTTGTTGAACGTGATGACTTTGCGCCCCCGGTCGAAGGGGCTGTCCGAAATCCGCTCGTTCTCGCGGTCCCACACCGAGCAGACGTATTTCGAGTTGCGGAAGTCGGCGATCTCCCGGAGGCTGAGCTTCCGCAGGTTCACCGCGTCGTCGATCGACGTACGGAACTCCTCGGGACGCAGGCTCAGGGCCAGCACCTCGGTCTGCGTGTCGCGCAGCGCCAGTTCGGGCGTCGAGGTCTGGAGAATTTTCTGCGGGTAGCGCGGTGAGAAGCGCAACGTGCGCCCGCCGTCGACGACCAGTTTGCCCAGACCCATCGCCACGTTGCAGACCCCGTCCGAGGGCAGTTCGTCGCCGATGGGGTAGTAGTTGATTGAGCGGGCCACGCCCGAGCAGGTGGGGAAGAAGAGCCCGTTCTGCTCCGTGCCGCACACCTCCTGGATGATGACCGCCATCTTCTCCTCGGAGATGAGGTTCTGCGACGTGGCGATGTAGGCCCTCGACGCGGCGAAGTAGACCGAGGCGTAGACGCTCTTGATGGCCCGCAGCAGCAGGCGCAGCATCTGATCCTCGTTGTCCGTATAGGGGATCATGTAGGTCGAGTAGATGCCGGCGAAGGGCTGGTAGTGCGAGTCTTCGAGTTTCGACGACGAGCGGACGGCCAGCGGCGTGTGCACGGTGCGGACGTAGGCCTTCAACTCCTGCTGCAGCTGCAGCGGAATGGTCGAGGCGACGAACTCCGAGAGAATCTCCTCGTCGGCGAGATCCTGTGTGAGGAGGAACTGCAGTCCGTTCTGGGCGATGAA
>DXGO01000099.1 GCA_019113885.1 Candidatus Alistipes intestinipullorum
ATTTGAAAATATTTGTTATATTTGAACATCTAAAGCGGCAAATAGCTTTAAATCATAAGTAAAATGCCAATATATTTAACATTTTTTAAATACCTAAAGACATGTAAAAAACAACACAAAAATTCTCCAATCACCCAACCAATTACCCAAATTATCACTTATGTTCAATCTAAACCCAATACATCATGACCAATTTGATTAAAAAAACGCTGATCGGTTGTTGTGCATTGTTGTTGGCAATGTGTATCATCGAACCTGCAACCGCATTCAAGGCGAATGCTCAGGGGGGGGGTGACACCCTTGAAGGTATCGTGAAAGACGATATGGGCCCCCTCGTAGGTGCTACTGTGATCGTCGTAGGGACCCAGCACGGAACCTCGACCGATATAAACGGAACTTTCTTCCTCGACAAACTCGAGAAAGGGAATGTCATTCAGATATCCTATGTCGGGTACAATCCGGTGGAGATTGTCTTCCAGGGACAGACTCATGAAGAGATCATCCTCAAGGGCGATGCCAACGAGCTCGACGCCGTGGTCGTAACCGCCCTCGGTATCGAGCGCCAGTCCAAAACCCTTACCTATGCCGCCGAAACCGTGGGCGGAGACGATGTTGCCGACATCAAGTCGATCAACATGATCAACTCCCTGCAGGGCAAATCGGCCGGTCTGCAAATCACCCCGAACTCCACCGGCGCCGGAGGCTCCTCGAAGATCCTCTTCCGCGGCAACAAGTCCATCAACGGATCGAACCAACCGTTGGTGGTTGTCGACGGTGTACCCCTGATGATGAACATCACCAGTGACCAGGTAGACAGCAACTGGGGCGGACAGCGCGACGGCGGCGACGCCATGTCGACAATCAACCCCGACGACATCGCGTCGATCTCGCTGCTGAAAGGTGCTTCGGCTGCCGCACTCTATGGTGCCGTAGCTGCCAACGGCGCCATCATGATCACCACCAAATCCGGTTCCGAAGGCCGCATGTCGATCAGTGTATCGAGCAATACCACCGTCGAGACACCGATCTCGCTGCCCGAATTCCAGAACACATACGGAGGTTCCGACCAGTACAGCTGGGGCGAAAAACTCTCGTCTAAGGCCCCGAACTATGCCAAAGAGTTCTTCCGCACGGGATACACGACCAACAACTCGATCTCGATCAACGGCGGCGCCAAGGACATGCGCGCCTATTTCTCCTATGGCAACGTCTCCTCGGGTGGCATCACCCCCGACAACGACTACTCGCAGCACACACTCAACTCAAAGGTGGGATTCGATCTGTTCAACGACCACGTGAAAATCGACTTCAACGCCAAGTACGTCAACCAGCACATCGCCAACCAGCCGGCCGGAGGTTTCGTATTCAACCCGTTGGTAGGTACATATACTTTCCCGCGTGGCGCTGACTGGGACGGGTACAAGAACAACTTCGAAGTATTCGACCAAGACCTGAACACCAACATCCAGAACTGGGTAACCACCACCGACGAGACCAACTCGAACCCCTACTGGCTGCTCAATCGCGAAAAACCCACCGTCGAGCGCAACCGTTACGAATTCGGAGGCTCCATCAAGTACGAAATCATCAAGGGGCTCTCGCTGACCGGACGTATGCGCTATGAACGTGCCGACGAGCACTTCGTGCGCAACCACTACGCCTCATCGTACGGAAACAAGTACACCATGGGCAAGCTCGACGACAACCGCTACTTCAGCGAGCAACTCTATGCCGACATCCTGGCACAGTACGAACATGATTGGAACGACTTCTCGCTCAACGCTACGGTCGGATCAAGCATGACCCGCACACAGTCGAGCAATGTGAGCATGCTCTACGAGCAAAACAAGTTCAATGCTCCTGGCGACGGAAGCGCTTACTACCCCAACATCTTCAATCCCTCGAACTTCTACCAGAACGGTACGACGACAGGCCTTACGCGCAAACGCCTGAATTCGGTATTTGCCACGGCAACCTTCGGGTACAAGGGAGGCCTGTTCCTCGACGTGACGGCCCGTAACGACTGGTCGTCGGCCCTCGCCTTCACCGACAGCTACTCGTTCTTCTACCCCTCGATCGGCGCCAGCCTGCTGCTCGACCAGTTCGTGGACATGGGCCAGAACATCGACCTGTTCAAGTTCCGCGCCTCGTATTCGATCGTAGGTAACGACGTGCCCGTCTACAAGACCAATCCGCTCTACACCATCGGTGACCAGGGAGCCATTGTTCCGCCCGAGGCTGTTCCGTTCCGCACGCTGAAACCCGAAAAGACCCATTCGTTCGAAGTCGGCTTCGATGGCGAGTTCCTCCAGCACCGACTGCACATCAGCGCAACCTATTATAAGACCAACACCAAGAACCAGTACTTCGAAGTGACGCTCCCGTGGGAGAGCGGATACAAGAAGCAGTTCGTAAATGCCGGTAACGTACAGAACCAGGGATTCGAGCTGTCGGCTGGATGGTTCCAGGACTTTGGCAACGAATTCACCTGGTCGACCGATCTGAACATGTCCTACAACGACAACAAGATCATTGAGCTCTTCGAGGGCATTCAGGACGGTGTCACGATTTCGGACATGGGCGGTGCCAAGGTCGTACTCACCGAAGGCGGGCACTACGGCGACCTCTATGTCCGCACGCTCGCTCGCAATGACGACGGCACGCTGAAAACCACGCAGCCCGAAGGAACCGACTACCTGATTCCCGTAAACGGCAGCGACGAGATTTCCGAAATGAAGTATGTAGGCGACATGAACGCCAAGGTTAACCTCGGATGGAACAACACCTTCCGCTACAAAGACTTCACACTCGGATTCCTGATCGACGCCAAGATCGGCGGAAAGGTACTCTCGATGACCGAGGCCACCCTTGATGGATACGGCGTATCAAAGCGCACGGGAGATGCCCGTGACAAGGGATACGTGATGCGCGACGGCGTGAAGTTCACCAATGTGAAGGCCTACTACGACACGGTAGGCGCCACGAGCTTCAACTCCGTATATAACGTCGAGGACTACGTTTACGACGCTACGAACGTCCGCATGCGCGAGATCTCGCTGGGATACACCTTCCGGAACCTCTTCGGCGACTCGAAGCACCTTACCCTGGCGCTCATCGCCCGCAACCTCTTCTTCTTCTACAAAGATGCCCCGATGGATCCCGACGTGTCAATGGGTACCGGAAACGGACTCCAGGGCTTCGACGTATTCAATCTGCCCACGACCCGCAGCTTCGGTCTGAATGTGAAACTGAACTTCTAAAAAAAGCGATTGAACATTATGAAACTTAAAAACATATTCAAATACACCGCAGCGCTGGCGCTTTCCGTTACAATGCTGGGCGCCTGCACCGGAGATTTCGAGGAGTTGAACACCAACCCCATGGAAATCGACCCCGAGACGCTGCCTTTCGATGCACAGTTCTCGACGCCCCTCGTATACAGCTATCCAATCAACCAGAACCTCTTCCAGTATTGGACTTCGCTGTCGATCGACAACTACGGAGGATACTTCGAGGTACCCCACAGCAACTGGACGATGGCCCGCTACAGTCTCAACCGCGGCTTCTGCGGCGGCATGCACGAGAATTTCATGCAGAACATCTTCAACAATACACGCCGCCTGATCAGGCAGTGCGACGAATCGGAGATGTATGACTTCTCTGCCATCATGCGCATCGTCGAGGTATACAATTTGCTTCAGTACACCGACACGTACGGGCCCGTGCCCTATTCGTCGGTTTTGGAGGCTGATGAAATGACCGAGCGCCCCAGCTCCTATGCATACGATAAGCAGGAGGACATCTACAAAGCCATGTTCGCTCAACTGGAAAAGGCCATTGGGGACCTCGACACGACCACCGATGGACTGGATTCGTTCGACCTCTGGTGCAATGGCGACCGTTCGCTTTGGAAGAAGGTGGCTAACCAACTCAAGCTCCGCATGGCTCTCCGTATCGTAAAGGTCGATCCGACCAACGCCCAGAAATATGCCCAGGAAGCCATTACGGCAGGTGTGCTTACCGACAAGGACATCCTCATCGACAAGTCCTACTCCAACGAGCTGCGACGCATGATGGACTGGTGGGATTCGGGTATCGGATCGTCGATCGTAACCATCATGAACGGTTTCAAAGACCCTCGTCGTCCGCTTTACTTCACCACCAACGTGCGAGACCTGGTCAAGGAAACCGCCGTGGCCGACAAGAACGGGGAGTATAAGGCTGAGGATATCCTCATCGCCAAAGGCTCCCAATACATCGGTGTCCCGGTAGGATGCGAGCTGGGCAACAAGAACGGTGGAAACGACAACCAACACGTATACTATTCTTTCCTGGCAGGCTCGTACGCCACCCCGCTGCCGATCATGTTCGCAGCCGAAGGTTGGTTCCTGCGCGCCGAGGCGAAACTCCGCTGGGACATCGGGAGCGAATCGGTACAGGACCTCTATGAAACGGGAATCCGCACTTCCATCAAGAACCAGTACGCATACCGCAAGGCTACGGCAACGGCTACGTGGTCCGAAAAGGGGTTGACCGCCCCCAACATGGATGAGATCATCAGCGACGCAACCATCGACGCCTATATCAACGGAGAGACCACACAAGAGAACTATGTGGATCCCTGGAAGGCCGACTACAACTTCGAGGCCTTGAACAAACTGTGCGTGAAATGGGATGAGGGAGCCTCGAATGAGGACAAACTCGCACGTATCATCATGCAGAAATGGATCGCAAACTTCCCGCTTTCATCCGAAGCATGGGCTGACTACCGCCGCACGGGCTATCCCAAACTGTTCCGGCCAAAGATGAACATGGACAATTCGAACATCGATACCGAACTCGGCCCGCGTCGTCTGATCTACAGTGAAACCGAATTGAACGCCAATACAGCCGAGGTCAACAAAGGTATAGAGCTGCTCAAAGCCGAATCCTCGGAGGTGAAGGGTTCGGGCGATACCGGCGGAACCCGCTTGTGGTGGGACGTCAAGGACAAAGACAACTTCTAACCGAACCCAAAAAAGATTTTATTCCCAGATTTTCAGCCCGCCGAGTTTTTCGGCGGGCTTTTTTGAACCATTTTGTCCCATAGACAGAGGACAGCCGGAAGCGAATGCGCACGAAAGGATAAAGAAACGCCGGGAGGGCTTCAGATGGACATACACTTACCGGTGGACAACACCGACATCGATTCGGGATATGAAGCCATACAAGCCAAGAAGAAGGCAGACGTTGGTAAGGCTGCTGCTTCCAGGCTCCGGGCGATACGGGAGGAAGAGACGCCGAAAAAGGGCATGCGGCCAAGCATGAAGTTTATTAACGGAAGGGGTGAAAACATACAAGCAGCGAGGCGGCATTCAATTGCCGCCTCGCTGCTTGAAACGGGAAAATCAGCCGTCAGGCCGCTTTTCCGCATATGGAGTGATTAGAAGTACTTGCCCCGCAAATCCTCGATTTTGGCCATCTGCTGAATGGCCGGCATAACAAACTGCTGAGCCATGCTCTCAGCCATGGCCTGGGCACGCACACGCTCGCCTTCGGCGGTCTGCTTCTCGGAGGTCTGGATGTCTCCGACCTCGAAGACATAGACACCTGACATTCCCTTCACGGGAGCCGACACGACGCCCTTCTCCGACGAGGTGATGGCACCGGCAAGACGGGGTTCGAGAGCATTCACACCATTGACAAAGTAGGTCTCATAAGTTACATCCGAGAAATCGGCCACCTCCGAATCGAGGCTGGCGGCCTGCTCCTCGAGCGTCGTTCCCGACAGCGACTTGACGATGTAATCGTACTTCTTGTCGCGCAGCACCTGCGCGCGAACCTGGGAAACGACCTTCTCCAACGAAGCGTACTCGTCGTTGTCGACGTCGGTCAGCATGGCGATGACGTAGTCCTTACCCACGCTGAAGACTTCAGACAGATCGCCCGGCTCGGCCCCATAGGCCCAACGGGTCAACTCGCGCGAATCCTCCAGCCCGCGAACCGTACGGTCACCCTGCATGATTTGGGCAACACGAGGCGTGATGGCAGCCTCGGCAGCTGCATCGGCAAAAGCCTCCGACGACCCTTTGGCATTCACCGAGAAGGTTCCGGCCATGTTGTGGACGTTGCGGCGCGTGGCGTCCGAGGCGATAACCGGATAGGTGATCGTAGCGACCTGGATATGTTTCGTAGGCTTGTCGGCACGATATACCTGGATCAACTGGATGGCATCTCCCGAAGCAATCTTCACGATATCGCCCTGCTTGGCCGAAGCCAACGCATCGATAAACTCGCCGTTAAAGGCCGAGAAGGGCATAATGCCTACCTCACCGCCATTGGCCGCCGTAGCCTCGTAAACCGAATAGCGGAGTGCGGTCTGCGCAAAGTCAGCACCGTTGCGGAGCGTCGTCAGCAGGCTGTCGGCCAGCGCATCCTCCGTATAGGGAAGCACGATGTGACGGATACCGATCGAGTCGGGGGCCATCTTCGACGCCACGACACGCGACATCGTCCATTCGTTGTTCTTCAGCACCGGGCCGTACATCTTGTCAGCCATCAGAGCCTCGGCCTCCTCGTCGGAAAGCTGGGCCTTCGACACGTAGTTGTCGGCAACCTTGCCATTACGGTTCGCTCGTACGAAACTCTTGACCTCGGAGGTTGCGGCAAACTCGCCTCCGACCTCCGTAGCGGTCTCTTCGAGGGCCTTAAGGTCGGCGTCCGTGGGATCAACCGCAAAGACAACATAGGAGATCGTACGCGACGGAGTCTGCTTGAACATGTTCTTGTGGCTGTCATAATAGGCCTTCAGGTCGCCGTTCGTAACCTCTACGAGCGAATCCGGAACGGACGAATAGCGTTTCCCGGCCCACTTGCCCGAATAGGTATTGTTCGCCGCAGCGACACCGCGGTCGACCTCCAGCGAATTGACATACACGCCACCCTTCACCAGTCCTGCGTACTTCTGGAACATGCTCTCCATACGGATCTGGTCGTTGAGCTGCGTCCATGCACGTGCTGCCTCCGGGTTGGACTCGGCCTGAGCAAGGAACTGGCTGATAGCATCGACATTCAACTGTCCCGTACGGGGATCTGCGAAGGCGCTGTAAAGCGACTGCGAATATTGCTGACCGCTGAGGACCGCCATACGCTCAGGCTCCGTCATACGGATGCCCACCTGCTCGAACCCGGGCGTCAGCACATACTTTGTGATGAGCGCCTGCCACGTGGCATTGGCCAGCATGGCCGACTGCTGCTCGTCGCTCTCCTGCATGCCGCTCTGGCTCTTGACCTGCTCATACTGCTCGTAATACTCCGAGTAATTGATTTTTTCTCCGTCGATCACTCCGACGCGGGGATCGTTTCCCGTGAAACCCATCTCGGTCTTCAACGAGAGGATGAATGCCAAGAGGGCCAGCGCGATAATAATCGAAAGCAAAATGCCGAACTTGGTACGTAACGTGTTTAAACTTGCCATATAAATCGTGTATTATTCGTTTTGGCGTTTTTTTGATCTGCCAAAGGTAGTAAAAATTCGCAAATAGACCTATATATATTACAATTTTTTCACCCTTGCCAGTTCAATCCGCGAGCGCGTCGTCCGCAGGATCCGGAGCTGGAGGTTGCCGATGACGACCGTCTCCCCGGAGGTCGGGATGCCCTCGTAATGGTAGATGATAAATCCCGCAAGCGTGTCGTACTCGCGGCTCTCCTCGATCCCCAGGCCGTACTTTTCATTGAGGTACTTCACCTCCAGGCGGCACGAAAAGACATATTCGTCGGCATCGACCTGTTTCTCGATCAACTCCGGAACATCGTGCTCGTCCTCGATCTCGCCGAAAATCTGTTCCAGCACGTCCTCGAGCGAGATGATGCCCGCCGTGCCACCGAATTCGTCGATCACCACAGCGATGTTCGAACGGTGCTTGATAAAGTTCTCCAGCATCGCGTGCAACGGCATGGTCTCGGGAACGTAGTTCACCTCCATCAGCACGTCGGACAGGCGCTTCGGACAGGTAAACAGGCTTTTCGAATTGACATAACCCACGATGTTGTCGATCGACTCGCGCCAGACGAAGATGCGCGAGAACTTCGTATCGACGAACCGCGCGGTAAGCTGTTCGATCGTCGTGGTTTCGACATCCACGGCCTCGACATCGACACGCGGGACCATGCAGTCCCGAACGCGCAGATCGGCAAAGTCCAGGGCATTCTGGAAGAGTTTGAACTCATGGTCCGGCTCGGCGTTCTGCTCCGAGACGCTGGCGTCGAGCAGCGCCGCAAGGTCTTCGCGGTTGAAACTCGGCGTGATGTTCTTCTCCTCGACACGGCGACCCATCAGACGCAGGATACCGTGTGACAGCAGCGTCGTGAAACGTGCGACAGGATAGAGGATGATGTAGAAAAAGTAGATCACCGGAGCCAGTGCCCGGTAATAGAAGTTGGGGTTGTTCTTGAACACCGACTTCGGGAGAAACTCCGCGAAGAAGATGATGATGATGGTCGATATGGCCGTATCGGCGGCCACCGAGCCGTTCTGGGCGAGATGCTCCCACCCGCACGCCCCATACACTGCCCGCAGCAGCTGCGACATGGCCAGCGAATAGACGACCAGGGCGATGTTGTTACCCACAAGGATCGTCGTGATATATTGTCCGGGATGCGTCGAGAAGACCTCGGCGATCCGGTCGAACATGCGGCTCTGTTTGCGGTCGATCTCCAGCTTGAGACGGTTCTTGCTCGTGAAGGCGATCTCCATTCCCGAGAAAAAAGCCGACAGGATCAGCATGGCGACGATCAGAAGGACGACGGATAGCATGGTACTTGGTTTTGGTTAATCTGCCGCGGCCTCGGAGGCAGGCTGCCGGCGGTTCATTCCAGCAGGCCGGGTCGGATGGTCTCCCCGGGACTTCGACGAAACACTGTCGGAGGGTGAAGCGTCCGCAGAGCGCGACAATACCGGAGCGGCATCCGACGGACTAGACACAGGTTCGGGGCGCGCAGCGACAGCCACGGAATCGCCCGCCACGGAGTCGGCCGAGCGCTTCATCTCGACCTCCATACGGCCCTTCATGCGTCGGAAACGCCAGTCCTTGAACTCCTCGTCCGATTCGAAGCCTTCGCCCACGAAGACATCGCGGCCCCCATTCTGCACGATCTTCGAATCGACGTTCGAATAGATTTTCTTGGTCCGGGCATTCCAGAACAACTGTTGCGTATAGAGGGTCTTGCCATCCGACTTGTCGACCACGACATTTCCCTTGGCCTCCCACAAATCGCGGTTGATGTAATAGATGGCATAGTTGGCCGTCAGCACGGCATCGACCGATGAAAGCGAGTCGTTCTTGTAAGTCGTGATCTTCACGCCCTTGCGGAATTCACGATAGGGCTCGCGTGCCAACGTATAACCTTCAAGCAGCGGAGTGACGAAGTGGTACGACCGGCGGCCGTTCTGCGAATTGACGATCGACAGATCCTCGCTGTACTCGGTCATCAACGTCTCGGCAGAATCGTCCGTCCGGGCATCATCCCGCCCGTCACACGAGAATAGCAAGATAGCACTCCCCACAATGGAGAGTGCTACCCTGGCACTTCTTACCGCGAATATTCCCATCGGAAAGCTTCTCGGATTGGAATTAGCGCGGACGCACGGTCGTTACGACACCGGCTGCCGTACCGCACGTAATCGTATAGCGGGCTCCTTCGGACAGCTCGTTGAAGAAGCATTCCTCCGAGTTGGGGAAGCTGCTCCGGTAGCTCGACTGAAGCTTCTTGGCCGGCTCGACATACTCCGAGTCGGAAGGAAGCAGTTCGAGGGCCTTGGTGATCGTATCGTATGCTGCCCAATATACGGCCTGACCGGAGAAGCCACCGCATGCGGCTGCCGACGAAGCGTAGCACTGCGCCAGAATGAAGTACGGAACACCGTCCTCGGGGTTCAGATCGCGGGCCTGGCGTGCTGCGGAGGCAGCATCCGGAATCTCATTGGCGGCAATGCCCACCAGGGCGATGCGGACGAGCAGCGATTGACGCTCGGTAGCATCCTGCTCTACGGCCAGCGCCTCGTTCAGGTAGGTCTTGGCCTTGGTGAAATCACCCTTGTTCTGGAAAGCCTGGGCCAGGAACATGGCGGTCTCCGAGGAGGGCTTCACCTCGTAATACTTCTCGGCGGTGGCGAAATAGAACTCGCTGTCGCAATTCGCACGCGACATCAGTCCCACGGCCTGAGCCAGCAGGTCCACATCGTCGGGAGCTGCGGCGAGTTTCGCGCTGAACAACGACTCGAGGTTCTCGCAGCTGGCGGCACCGCTCAATCCGAAGGCGGCATCGAACTGGTTCTTGTACTCCGCAGCAGCGGGGTTGTTCTCGAAGAACGGAGCCAAACGGTCGTACTCGGCAAGCACCTCATCGGGCATCACCTCGTCGGTATTCTTGTAGTCCTCGCAAAGATTCGTGAAATACACGGCGATCGTCTCGGGATCGGTCTGGGCGCCGCCGACCTCGATGGCCTTGCGGAAAGCCTCGCGGATTCCGGCACGGTCGTTGGGCTTGTAGGTCAGATACTCACGGGCCTTGCGGTCGAGGATATACGCCGAACCGCGTTTCGCATGGTCACCGAAGTACTCGTTGCGCAGGTCGTAGAGCAGCAGCAGCGAGTCCACATACATGTTCTTTTCATCCAGGCTCTTGGCCCGGTTGATCTTGTTCTTGTAGAGCGTGATGCCGCGGACAAACGTATTCTCCGAAGCCTTCGGACACTTGGCGATCAGCTCCTGCAGATAACGCGTGGCACCGACGTAGTCCTTGTTGTCGCAAGCCTCCTTGAAGAAGTTGCTGTTCAGGATGTTCTGTTGCCGTTCTTCGGGCGTATCACCCCACATTGCATACTTAGGGTCGCTGAAATCCTGCGCATACGTTGCAACAGCCATGAGTGCACATGCAGCAGAGAGGAAGAATTTGAACTTTTTCATCGGTCAGATTAATTTTTTGTGTATGAGAAATTTATTTTGTTCCTAACTGAAAACTTAATCATATTTGGGCCGCATGAACCAATACTCGCCGTTCTCCTGTCCCGCGAAGAGCGTAAAGCCGACAGCGATCTTGAAATACTGCTGCCGCACAAGGCCCAGACGGTCGGCGATGTTGTAACCGCGGCGGCCGAATTCGACTCCGACATCAATGGCCGACACCGCCCAAAGCTTCACCGGGATGCCCATACCTGCCGTCACGGCCCACTGCGACAACCGATCACCGTTGTAGGTCTGGTTGTGGCTCCCGTAGCGGAATCCCGCACGATAAGACATACGCTTCATAAAATTACGGATGTCGTAACGGTTCGGCGTAAACTCCACACCGGCCTTGATCGTGCTCGTATTGGTATAGGCCACCTCGTAGGCATAGGTATTGTCGCCCGAACCGGTGGTCCCCGTCATCTCGGAACGGCTGTTGCTGCTGCCCCAGTTCTGATAAGTATAATCCACACCGAAGGCCCACTTCGGAGTCTGGTAATAGAATCCGACATTGATCTGCCGGGGCAGCACCAGCTTCATGTGCGTCGTATCGCCCTTGATCGTCGAATAGTTGATGTCGGCGCTGTAGATGCGGTTGGTGACTTCGGGATTGAGGTCCCCGCCGAAATCGTAGGCCGCACCGATGGTCAGGATCCGACGCGTGTTCATGATCGGGCTCCACTGGACACCCACCTGTCCCTTGACGCTCGAAACGGCATATTCGCTCGTTCCCATCGTCGAGACAGGATCACCTTCGCCCGTAATGGTGGTCGGGGTCATGATGAACGTGCGGTCGATGTTGCCCCAATAGTATTGGAACGCCGCGCCGATGGAGAAGCCCTTGAAGAGCTCCCACCCCATGCCGATCTTCACCTCCGAGATGTCGCCTTCGCCCTGGTAGGTATACTGCACGTTACCCATCTCGCCGAACACCGGGTCCGTGGGATCGTACTCGTGGTAATATTTGGTCCGATACCCTACCGAACTGTACGGCGTGAGGCTGAAACCCAGGCCAAGGCCCTTGGCTACCGGAAGCTGAAAGGCAATATCATGGAAGTTGAACGTATTGTAGGCGGTGCTTTTGGCCGTATTGTCGATCGTCTGGGAGTTGTAGTAGTTCTGTCCTTCAAGTCCGAAGTTGAAGAGAAAGGTTTTGGGCTGTGCCACGCAATACGCTGCCGGGTTAAGCAGATTGACAACGCCCGCCGAGCGCATGGCGACACCTATGCCGCCCATCGATCGCATCTGCAACGTACCGGGCGTATTCACCTCGCCGATACCGTACATCGTATAGGGAGAGAATGCATTGATACTGCTTGTCTGCGCCGCGACGACCATGGGAAACAGCGCCACAGCGGCGACAAGAAGTTTAATCAAGGGGTTCTTCACTTGCATTATACTCTAAAATTCTATTCAATCCGGAAAGGACCAGATTACAACTTGCAAATATCGTGTTTTTAATTCTTTTCGCAAAGAATTTTGCGTCTCCGCCGGTAAAAATTACGCACAAATCGTCGATTTTCTCATTCATCCGCCCGATATATCCCTCGATTTCAAAACTCAGTGAGTTCATCACTCCCCACTGTACGGCCTCCTCGGTCGTGCCGCCCTGCAACCCTACGGACTCCGTCGGCCCGCACATCGGCAAACGTGCCGTGTAGTCATGCAACGACTTGAAGCGCATCTGCATGCCCGGGGAGATGCAACCGCCGCGATAGACGCCGTCGGAGGTCACCAGATCGACGGTTACGGCCGTCCCGAAATCGACGATCAGCACGTTGCGGCCAGGATAGAGCGTCACGGCACCCACGGCGGCCGCCAGGCGGTCTCGCCCCAGGGTTTGTGGCGTGCGGTAGGCGTTTCCGACGGGGACGGGCGTCTCGGGGGTGAACTCCAGCAGAAAGTCGCTTTTCCCGCGCACGACAGTGATCAAATCGGCAGCCGTACCGCGGGTCGACGAAATGATCGCCCGCGCAAACCGCCCCGACGCCATGCCAATCCAACATCCGCAGTCGGCACCGGCACCGACAGTTCCGGCGGCCTCCGCATACAACTCTTCGAGCAAGCCCGGATGCAGGCGCTCCGCGGAACGCTGTGCGACCAACGTCCCATCACAGAAAACGGCAAGCTTGACCCGCGTATTGCCTATGTCGACAATCAGATTCAAAGCTCCTGCAACGTTTTATAGGCGTCCTCCACGTCCTTCACATTTCTAACGGTCATGGCCAACCGATTATTGTGCTGTTTGAGGACAAATCGGTCGGGCCGCTGCGTAATGCGTTGGAGCAACGACATGAAGACTTCGCTCTTGTAATAGGGCGACTGCTCCTCGCCCACGAACTGCACGATCATCAGGCCGTTCTTGACTTTCACGCGCTCCATGCCCAGGCGAATGGCCTCCCAACGCAGCCGCACGACGTTCAGGAGCTCCTTCGCGGCCCGCGGCAGCGGTCCGAAGCGGTCGACGAGACGGCTCTCGAAGGCCCGGAGCCCCTCCTCGTCCTTCGTCGAGTCGAGTTCGCGGTAGAGCTTCAGTCGCTCAGCCTGCTGCGCCACGTAGTCGTCGGGCAACGACGCATCGACCTCGATCTCGATGTGGGCGTCGTCGATGAAGCGCATCTGTTCGACAACCCCCTGCTCTTCCGCGCTCAGTCCCGGCACCTGCAACCCCTCGGCTCGCAGCTCCGCCACCGCCTCGTTCATAATCTTCTGATAGGTCTCGAAGCCGATGTCGGCGATGAAGCCGCTCTGCTCGGCGCCCAGCAGGTTGCCCGCACCCCGGATGTCGAGGTCCTGCATGGCAATGTTGAATCCCGAACCGAGGTCCGAGAACTCCTCAATGGCCCGCAGCCGCCGACGCGCGTCGGACGACAGCAGCTCGTCGGGCGGCGAGAGAAGGTAGCAATAGGCCTTCTGGTTCGAACGCCCCACGCGCCCGCGCAACTGGTGCAGGTCGCTCAAGCCGAAGTTCTGTGCATTATTGACGATGATCGTATTGGCATTGGGGATGTCGATGCCGTTCTCGACGATTGTCGTTGACAACAGCACGTCGAACTCCCCGTAAATGAAATCCATGACGAGCTTTTCCAACTGCTCGGCGGGCATCTTCCCGTGCCCTACCCCCACGCGGGCCTTCGGGCAGAGGCGCGTAATCATACCCTGCAGTTGCGGCAAATCCTCCACGCGGTTGTGGACGAAGTAGACCTGTCCGCCGCGCGCCAGCTCCGCCTCGATGGCGTCGCGGACAATCTCCTCCGAGAAGACGTGCGACTCGGTGAGAATCGGCTGCCGGTTGGGCGGCGGCGTGGAGATGACCGACAGGTCGCGCGAGCCCATGAGCGAGAACTGCAGCGTCCTCGGGATGGGCGTCGCCGTCAGCGTCAGCGTATCGACCGAGACGCTCATCTGGGTGAGTTTCTCCTTCGCCGCGACGCCGAACTTCTGCTCCTCGTCGATAATCAGCAGCCCCAGGTCGCGGAAGACGATCTGTTTGCCCAGCATCTTGTGCGTGCCGATCAGGATGTCGATCTTCCCGGCGGCGAGGTCGGCCGTGATCTGCTTCACCTCCCTGGCCGATTTCGTGCGGTTGAGGTACTCCACGCGCACCGGGAAGTCGCGCAGGCGCTCCGTAAACGAGCGGTAGTGCTGCAGGGCCAGGATCGTCGTCGGGACCAGCACCGCCACCTGCTTGCCGTCGACCGCCGCCTTGAACGCTGCGCGGATTGCAATCTCGGTCTTGCCGAAGCCCACGTCGCCACACACCAGCCGGTCCATCGGCTGGTCCGACTCCATGTCCCGCTTCACGGCCGCCGTGGCCGCCTGCTGGTCGGGCGTGTCCTCCCAGCGGAACGACGCCTCGAGCTCATGCTGCAGGTAGCTGTCCGCCGAAAAGGCGAAACCTTTCGAGGCCTTGCGCTTCGCATAGAGGGCGATCAGCTCGCGCGAGATGTCCTTGACGGCCTTTTTCGTGGCATTCTTGAGCTTCTGCCAGGCCCCGGTGCCGAGTTTGTAGACCTTCGGGGGCTCGCCGTCCCCGGCCTTGTAGCGCGAAATGCGGTGCAGCGAGTGCACGTTGACGAACAGCACGTCGCCGTCCTTGTAGACCAGTTTGATCGCCTCGTGCGTCTTGCCGCCCTCATTGATCTTCACCAGCCCGTCAAAACGCCCCACGCCGTGGTCGATATGCACCACGTAGTCGCCCGGACGCAGCTGGTTCAGCTCCGCAACGGTCATTTGCTCGTCGCGCCGAATCTCGCCGTTGATGCGGTAACGCTGGTAACGGTCGAATATCTGATGGTCGGTGTAGAGGCACAACTTCAGGTCGTTGTCGACAAAGCCCTCGTGCAGTGTTAGCGACAGCGACCGCACGACGGCCTGCCCACGGCCAATCTGGTGGAAGATATTCTCCAGGCGCTCGATCTGCGCCTTGTTCTCCGAAAGAATCCAGGTCTCGTAGCCGCGCAGGGCATTGCGGATCATATCGTCGGCCAGCATCTCGAAGTTCTTGTTGAACTTCGGCTGCGGGGCCGTCGAAAAGCGCACCCGCTGCGTCGCCGGACGTTCCGCAAGGTTGTCGCGCAGCACGAAGAGCCGGGCGTCGGGCAGATCGCCCAGCAGTCCGTTGCGGCTCGTCAGCAGCGTATCGATCCGCTCGGGATGCTCCATGTCGGAGAGCGCCTTGCGGCGGATGTCGTTGACCCGGCGCAGCACGAAATCGGGATCATAGAACCACCACGCCGCATCGGGTCCGGCAAAACGCGCCAGCGAAACCCGCGACGCCTCCGCCTCCCCGGCATTCAGGTCGGGAATGATCTCCACACGGTCAAGTTTGTCCGACGAGAGCTGGCTCGAAATTTCAAAACGCCGGATCGAATCGACCTCGTCGCCAAAGAAGTCCAGACGGTAGGGTTTGCTCTCCGCGTAGGAGAAGACGTCGACAATGCCGCCGCGCAACGAATACTGCCCGGGTTCGTAAACAAAATCGACGCGTGTGAACGCCGCATCGACAAGCGCCTGCTCCAGCACCTCGATCGAGATGCGGTCGCCGACCTTCACCGCGATGGTGCTGCGGCGCATCGCCTCGACATCGGCGACCCGCTCGGCCAGCGCCTCCGGATAGGTGCAGACCACCAGATAATCACCCTTCGCCGGCTTGAAGGCCCTGAGGGCATTCATCGTTGCTGTGCGCTGCACCACCCCCTGCGCGTCCTCGGCCCCGTAGGCCGCCGAACGCTTGTAGGACGACGGAAAGAAGCAGACTTTCGTCTCGTCCAGGAGGTTGTAGAAGTCGTTGAGCAGGTAGGCCGCGGCGTCGCGGTCCTCGGCCACGAAGAGGTGCACGCCGCCCATGCGGGTGAGCGCCGCGGCCGCATAAAACGACAAGGCCCCGCCGACCAGTTCTTCGAGATGGACGGTGGCGCCCGACGTACCGCCGGCGCGGCACAGAGCGCCAAGCGCTTTCGATCCGGCGACGAACTGCGCCAATCGTTCGCGAGGGGTTGCCATGGGCTATTTCTGGATCAGGTCGTTGTCCTTGCGGTCGTGGTAGTGAATCTCAACGATGCCGATGCTCTGGTCTTCCGAAATGTCGATGCGCACCTTGTATTTCCACTCCCAACGGCGGCGCAACGACCAGAACCCCTTCTTGAGGAAGGCCCCGACATAGGGGCTGACGACCAACTTGATGTATTTGTGCCCGCGATCCTCCGTAAGGAACGAAATCTGGTTCTCGATCTTCTTGTCCAGCAGCACCGTGGGCTCGATCTTGCCCGAACCGTTACACGTCGGGCAGACGTCCGAGACATTCTCCACCGCCACCGGGCGCACCCGCTGGCGCGTGATCTGCATCAGGCCGAACTTCGTGAGCGGCAGGACCGTATGCTTGGCCTTGTCGGTCGCCATGAGTTTCACCATCTCGTCGAAGAGCGCCTGTTTGTTCTGCGCCTTGTGCAGGTCGATGAAGTCGATGATCACGATACCGCCCAGGTCACGCAGCCGCAACTGGCGCGCAATCTCCTTCGCGGCCGCAAGGTTCACGTCCATGGCCGTCTGTTCCTGGTTATCCTCGGCCTTCGTGCGGTTGCCCGAGTTGACGTCGATGACGTTCATCGCCTCCGTGTGCTCGATAATCAGATAGGCCCCGCGCTTCAACGACACGTACTTGGCAAACAGCGACTTGATCTGCTTCGAGATGTCGAAGTTGTCGAAAATCGGCACGTTGCCCTTATAGAGCTTGACGATCTTCTCCTTCTCGGGCTCGATCTGGCGGATGTAATTGCGAATCTCGTTGTACATCGCCTCGTCGTCGACGGCGATCTGTGAGAAGGAGCCGTTCAGCGAGTCGCGGATGATTGTGTTCGCACGGTTCATCTCGCTCATGAGCTGCGCCGGCACCGATGCCACGTTCTTGCGGATCGAGGCGCAGGTCTTGCGCCAGCGGTCGATCTGCGTCTGAATATCGTGCTCGATGTCCTCGTCCTTGGCCTCCATGGCCGCCGTACGGATGATGACGCCGAAGTTCTTCGGCAAAACGGCTGCCGCGATACGCTTGAGGCGCTTTTTCTCGTCGGCCGAGCGAATCTTCTGCGACAGAAAAACCTTCGACGAGAAGGGCACCAGCACGACGTTGCGCCCCGCGAGCGAGATGTCCGACGTCAGGCGCGGGCCCTTGGTCGAAATCGCCTCCTTGGCCACCTGCACCATGATCTGCTGCCCCACCTGGAGGTAGTCGCCGATCTTGCCGTTCTTCTCGACCGGCGCCTCGAGCTTCATGCTCTCCACACGGCAACCACGCTTGCCCGGCTGCTGCGAGGCGACGAGCTTCTGCAACGACGGGAACTGCGGCCCGAGGTCAAGGTAGTGGATGAAAGCATCCTTTTCGTGTCCTATGTTGACAAATGCCGCGTTGAGTCCCGGCATGATCTTACGCACCTTCCCGAGGTAGATGTCCCCGACGGCAAAACCCGTCTGGCACTGCTCCTTGTTGAGCTCTACGAGCACCTTGTCCTCGCACAAAGCGATGGATATCTCGGTGGGGTTGACGTTTACGATGAGTTCTCTGTTCATTTATATAATATACCGCAACGCCGGAGAGTCCGGACGCGGGATGGATGAAATTGAATAACGTGCCGCCGGTTCGTAATGGAGTCGCGGCGCACTCCAATGGGATAATTTGCATGCCGGGAATCGGTCATGGAGGACTCTCCGGACAGGAACGCCGCGACGCACGCGGAACGGTCCGCAGGGGATATAGAGGAGAATCCGAAAAAACAGGTAAAGCTAAAAGAACCTCAAGGGATTCCTTTAGCTTTATCTATCCGTTTAGCACAAAGGTGCTACCCTACCTTATTTTTTCTTATGGCGGTTCTTGCGAAGACGTTTTTTACGCTTGTGGGTAGCCATCTTGTGACGCTTATGCTTCTTTCCGTTTGGCATAGGGCTAAAATTTTAGAGGTTCTTGAATTCGTTATTTTACCTTCTCAGCGAAGCTCTTGGCGGGCTTGAATGCGGGAATGTTGTGTTCGGGGATGGTGATGGTGGTGTTCTTCGAGATGTTGCGGGCCACCTTCTGGGCGCGCTTCTTCACGATGAAGCTACCGAAACCACGGAGATATACGTTGTTTTGCTGGATAAGCGAGGTTTTGATGCCTTCCATGAACGCCTCCACGACAGCCTGTACCTGCACCTTCTCAATTCCGGTGTTCTTAGCGATTTCGCTTACGATATCTGCCTTTGTCATAATTTATTGTTGTTTGAAAATTTAAGTGCATTTTACGATTCGGACTGCAAATATACGGTTTTATTTGATTATCCGCCAATAAAGTGAAAAATTTTTTTCGCTTCCGGCGCGTCCATGTCCCTGAACCATGCAAATATCGGGCAAAATAACTCAACATTACCGGCCTTCCGGCATATTCATTCCTCCGCCATGCGGCCAAGATTCGGCACCGCTCTCTAAAGCAGCATGTTGAACAGCCACCCCGACAACATGAAAAGCAGCGTCATGGTCCCAAAGAAAAGCCCGATCAGCGGCCACGTCATGACTTTGCGGAGCAATGTCGCCTCGGGGAGAGATAGGCCCACGACTCCCATCATGAAGGCGATGGCCGTGCCCAGGGGGATTCCCTTGGCGACAAACACCTCGACCACGGGAACGATCCCCGCGGCATTGGCGTACATCGGCACGGCGCAAAGTACGGCCAGCGGCACGGAATACCATTCGCACCGGCCCATGAAACGGGCGAAAAAGCCTTCCGGGACAAAGCCGTGCATCGCAGCGCCGATTCCGATGCCCAACAGCACATAGAGCCAAACCCCGCGCACGATACGCCATGCCTCACGCAGGATCACGGGCAGCCGCAGGCGGAACGGCGTATGTTCTTCGTTCCACGCCTCCGAACGGCACTCGGAGGTCTGCTGCAACCCGCGCACCCAGGGGGAAAGCCAACGCTCGAGGCGAAACCGTCCAAGGAGAATGCCGCCGAGCGTCCCCAACACGAGGCCGCTGACAACATAAATGACCGTCACCCGCACTCCGAAGGCCCCGAGAAACATCGCCACGGCAACCTCGTTGACCAGCGGCGAGGTAATCAGGAAGGAGAAAGTAACTCCGAGGGGTATACCGCCCTTGACAAATCCGATGAAGAGCGGGATGGAGGAGCAGGAACAAAACGGGGTGACGGCGCCAAAAAGCGAAGCAAGAAAATATTGGGCGCCGTAAAGACGGTGCGACACCAGGTAACGACGCAACCGGTCGACGGGGAAATAGGCGTTGACGACCCCCATCACCACACTGATCGCAAAGAGCAGCAGAAGAATCTTGAAGCTGTCGCAGATGAAGAAGTCGACGGCCCCGCCCAGATGCGAGGTCGGATCGAGGCGAAATACGTCGTAGGCGAGCCAGTCGGCAAAACGCTGAATCATGGCCGTATCAAGGTAAAAAATACTGTATACCGGAATAAATACCTATCAATAAAAAGAGCCATCCGACGATGCGCCTCATCCATTGCTGGATGCCGCACATCCGGTTATAGAAGGCGCCGACTCCTGCCACTCCCGACGCCAGCAGCCAGGCGACCGCCACAACGGGCAGTGACGTGGCCACGGCAAAGACCGCCGGAAGAAGATAACCTGCAGGTTCGGAAGCGGACATCGGAATCAGCACTCCGAAATAGAAAAGTCCGCTCGTCGGGCAGAAAGCCAAAGCAAAGAGCAGCCCCAGCAGCAGAGCGCCCCATCCGCCCCGACGCACAAGGCCTTCGCCTTGCCCTCGGAAGCCGATTTTCGGAAGAGGCAGACGTTCCCCGAAAAGCAGGTACAGCCCGACAAGGAACAGCAGCGGAGCCATGACGGCCTCTCCCCAGCGGCCGAATGCCTTTTCGACCGCAAAAAGCGAGGCCCCTGCACGGAGGAGAGCGATCAGCACGACTCCGAGAACCGTATAGGCCAGCACACGACCGAGCGTATAGAGCAATCCCCGGCGGAGCACTGCACGACGATCCTCCACCGTACGGGCGAGATAACCCACCGCCGCAATGTTCGTCGCCAGCGGGCAAGGGCTGATCGAGGTCAGCAGTCCAAGCAGGAAGGCCGTCAAAACGGGAAACGTCGAACCTTCCAGCCACTGTTGCAACAACTCCATGGCCTATTGCTTTATGTCGAGCAACTTCCCGATCTCGGCCTTGAGCCCGCTCTTGAACGCCTCGGGATTCCGGCGGGCGTTGTCAAAGGCAAAACGTGTGAGGTCGATCACCGTATCCGCGCCGCGGATGCGTCCGTGCAGCAGGAGCGACGACCAGGCCACCTCGTAGCGGTCGGCCAGCGCCTCCTCTTCGGAGATGTCCACGACGCGCAACAGCAGCGAACTGTCGGCAAGAGCCCCGGCAAACTCCGACGCAACCACTTCATGCGTCAAATGCTCGATAGCCAGGCAGGTAGCACATCGACGTTTCGCATGGAAGGACAAAACCTCCACACGATCGGCCGTGGACTCTTCGGCGACTCCCGCCGGCCGCGGAACCGGCTGCCCGCAACTCCCGAGCGCGAGCAGTGCCAACAATGTCAGCGTCCGTACCATGGCTATCGTGCGAGTAACGCCTTGACTTCGTCCAACGACAACCGGCGCCCGGCCGATACCACCCTGCCGTCGACCACCAAAGCCGGCAGCGCCATCACACCGAACGAAATGATTCGTTCGAGATTCTCCTCCTTGGAGACCGTTGCCTCCAGACTCATCTCCCCGACGGCTCGCGTCACCGTCTCGAACAGGGCCCGGCATCCCGAACAGCCTGTTCCCAATACTTCGATTTTCTTCATATCGTCATAATTATAATTTGTAGTTCGTCGAATTACGAACATTTAGCGCAAAAAAAAATTTCAAACCGATTCTTATCCGCAGCACGGCCTGCCGGCATCATCGCCGCCACATCCTGCGGTCTCGCGGAAAAAATCGGCCATAAGCATCCGTGCCTCTTCCCAGTTGGTGCGGTTGATACAATAGCGCACCTTCGGGGGGAGAATCTCCCCCTGGATCAGGCCCGCCTCCTTCAACTCCTTGAGGTGCTGCGACACGGTCGCTTTCGAGATGGGCAGCACCTCGTGAATCTCGCCGAAAAAACAATGTTCCTGCGCTGCAAGGAAACGCAGGATGGCAACGCGTGCAGGATGTCCCAGCGCCTTGGCGTAACGGGCAATGCGAGCCTCACGGTCCATATATCGGGATTCGGGCATAATCGGGAAATATTGTTCGCAAATATACGAACACACTCCGTTTTCTCCAAATTTTTCGCCCAAAAGAAACGAAAACGGCTCGCAGCCCAATAAAATGCCCGTTTTTTGCGTTTGACAATAAAATCACTAAGTTTGCAAACGCAAATTCCAAACCGCCATGGTAAAGATACTCTGGGTCGACGACGAAGTCGAACTGCTCAAGCCCCACGTGCTCTTTCTCAAGCAGAAAGGGTATGAAGTGGATACCTGCAACAACGGATACGACGCCATCGACATGGCTGCCGAAGGCGCCTACGACCTCATCATCCTCGACGAGATGATGCCCGGCATGACGGGACTCGAAACACTCCCCAAAATCAAGGAGGTGCGCCCGACGACCCCCGTCATCATGGTCACCAAGAGCGAGGAGGAGAACATCATGGACAAGGCCGTCGGATCGAAAATCGCCGACTACCTCATCAAGCCCGTCAACCCCAACCAGGTGCTGCTCTCGATCAAGAAAAACGTCCACCAGCAGCAACTCGTCACCGAACAGACCACGGCCGACTACCGTTCGGAGTTCGGGCGCATCTCGGCATCGCTCCAGATGGCCGAGAACTTCACCGACTGGTGCTCGCTCTACCGCAAGCTCACCTCCTGGGAGATCGAACTCGGGGAATCGACCGACGAGAGCATCAAGGAGGTATTGACCTACCAGAAAACCGAGGCCAACCAGGAGTTCTGCAAATTCGTGCGCCGCAACTACTACAACTGGATCAACCGACGCTCGGACGACACCCCCGTGATGTCGCACACGCTCATGCGTTCGAAAATCTTCCCCGTGGTGGACGAAAACCCCAAGACAACGCTGCTGCTGATCGACAACTTCCGCTACGACCAGTGGAGGTCGATCTCCTCGCTGCTCAGGGGCTATTACGACGTCGTGCTCGACGACTTCTACTGCGCCATCCTGCCCACCGCCACACAGTATGCCCGCAACGCCGTCTTCGCCGGGCTGATGCCCCTGGCCATCGACAAGCTCATGCCCAACAAGTGGCTCAACGACAACGAGGAGGGCGGCAAAAACCAGTACGAGGAGGAGTTCCTGCGCCGCCTGATGACGCAGAACGGCAAGAACTGGAAGTGGACCTTCGACAAACTCGTGCGCCCGGAGCAGGGCCGCAAGCTTGTCGACAACATCCAGCGCATCTACGACGCCGACTTCTCGGTGATCGTCTACAACTTCCTCGACATCCTCTCGCACGCACGTACCGAAACGGACATCATCCGCGAACTCACGGAGGACGATGCGGCGTTCCGCTCGCTCACCCGCTCGTGGTTCGAGCACTCGGACCTCTACACGATCCTGCGCCTCCTCTCCGAGAACGGGCACACGGTAATCATCACCTCGGACCACGGCACGATCCGCGTCGACAACCCCGTGAAGGTGACCGGCGACCGCGAGACCTCGGCCAACCTGCGCTACAAGACGGGACGCAACCTCGCGTACAACTCCCGCGAGGTCTACGAGATCCTGCGCCCCGAGGACGTGCAGCTGCCGTCGAGCAACCTCACCTCGAGCTACATCTTCGCCTACAACTCCGACTTCCTGGTCTACAACAACGACGCCAACCGCCACATCCGATACTACCGCAACACGTTCCAGCACGGCGGCATCTCGATGGAGGAGATGATCGTACCCTACCTCGTATTGAAACCGAAACAATAGCATTCATATACCGATGACGACACCGATGAAAACCATACACATCACCTCGCAGGAGGAGCTCCCGCAGGTGGCCGAGGCGGTCATCCGGGCTCTGGGACGCCGCACGGTCGTGGCGTTCCGGGGCGAGATGGGCGCCGGGAAGACGACGCTGATCCGCGAGATCGCCGCCCAACTGGGTGCCACCGACACCGTCACGAGTCCGACCTTCGCACTCGTCAACCAATACAAAGGCCGTGGGAAACGCCCGATCTACCATTTCGACTTCTACCGTATCGACGACCTGCGCGAGGCCTTCGACCTGGGGTACGAGGAGTATTTCTACTCGGGCGACATATGCCTGGTGGAGTGGCCCGAGAAGATCGAGCCGCTGCTGCCCGAGAACACCATCCAGGTGCGCATCACCGTCGACAGCGATACGGCCCGCACCTTCGAAATCGAATAACGGGCAGGGGCCGCAGCCGGCGAGGAACCCGGTGAGAAAGGAGGTGAAAGGCCCGATAAAGGAGCCGCCGAAGAGGGCTGCTAAGAGAGCAGGTGTTGCGCATAACGGATTTTTCGCTACCTTTGCGGCACGAAGCCGGGACGACCGGTTTTTCCGGCGACGCTGCAACCCAACAAACCGCACAAAGCATGCAGGAATACATCTCCAAACAACACCAGATTCTCCGCCCCGCGGAGCAGATCTACGCCATGATCAGCCGCTTCGACAACCTCACGCCTGCGCTGGCCGACCGCGTCGAGGAGTGGCAGGCCGACGAGGAGCACTGCTCGTTCAAGGCCAAGGGCTTCACCGTGAAACTCCGCATGGAGGAGCGCATCGAGCCCAAACACGTGAAGATCGTGGGCGACGAAGGCGGCATACCGGTCGACTTCGCCTTCTGGATCCAGCTGCACAAGGTATCGGATACCGACACGCGACTGCGTCTGGTGCTGCACACCGAACTGAACATGATGATGAAGATGATGATCGGCTCGAAGTTGCAGGGCGCCATCGATCAGATCGCCGAAGGCATTGCCAGGGCGATGAACCAGGCGCCGATGTACTGACACAACAGACAGAGAGCGGCGACACACCGCACATGCACAAAAGAACGGCTTCCGGAATATTCCGGAAGCCGTTCTTCATTGCCGCGCGACAAGCGGCCGCCCGTCAGATACGGGGTTTCTGCAACATGCGGATCACCAGCGAGAGGATATAGATCAGCAACCCGTAGATAATCGGGATGCAGCCCACACGAAGGCCCCCGGCCAGCAACGACAGTGAGATATCACCAGCCTGCTGCACAACCCCCATGGCCTGCGAATAACCGAGCAGCGTGTAGACGATTCCGGTTATCATGGCCAGCAGACCAATCTCCTTGACCCAGGCGGGAGCCTTCCAGGCGGCAAGCAGCAGGCCGATCAGCTCGAGGGTCAGCAGGGTCATGCCCCATACGCCGCCCTCCAGAAAAAGTTGAAACATACGCGATACAATTTTATTTAATTAGCGAGTTTTTGCGGATTTGCTCTCGGATACAAAGATAGGTCCCCGAAGGCCGGAAGTGCAAAAAACGAGGCTGTCGAAACCCGTTGTCGGCCGGTAGAAACCCGCTGTATGGGATTTTCGGCACCATGTCGGGACCCGCAAGCGTTGCCGCATACGGAAATTCGCCTATCTTTGTATGTCGGCAAAACGCTTTGCGATGAAACAAAATCTTCCCCTGCTCTGGTGGCTCCTTTCGGCTGTGGCGATCGCCCTTGTCTTCGTGGCGCTGGGATACGACTATGACCAGGCGATCCTGCTCGCCGTGTTCTTCCTGCCCGGCATGCTGGCCCTGCGCTACTTCGTGCCGCAACTCTCGTTCGAACACCGATCGAAGGGGATTCTCGATGCCGTTTATCTGCTTGCTGCCGTCGTCGTGATCGAATACCTCGTGCTGATCCTCGGGCACCGCGTCGTCTTCGGCGCCTCCCCCGACGCCCTGCACGGTGTGGCGCTCCACCCGCTCTTCATCGTGCTGCTGCTCGTAGGGTTCATCGTCCCGGAACAGTTCATCGAGCGGTACGTGGCGCGCCAAAGCCCCCGCGACACACGGATCGCGTTCATCTCCGACCGCCGGAGGGTAGAGCTCGACCCCGGGGAGATTCTCTATGTCGAGTCGAACGACGACGAGGTGTGGATACGCACCGCCTCGGGCGAGGCCTTCCGCACGAAAACACGCATCTCGCAATGGGAGGCACAACTCGACGGCCGCTTCCAGCGCGTCCACCGCTCCTACATCGTCAACACGGAGCGTATCGACGACTACCATCCTACCCGCCTCCGGGTCGGTGACCGGCAGATCGAAATCTCCCGCAAATACAAGGATCAGGTACGCCGGCGCCTTGGACAGGAGTAGTGCTCCGCGAGATTCCTGCCATGGCGAAAGCGCGGCGAATGGCCAGGCTACTTTCCCATGACCGCGGGACTACCGTTTCATGGCCCCGGCCACGCAGCGGATGGTCGGAAAGGCGTCGCGCACGTGTACGGCAGCCTCCGCGGGCGTGCACCACACCACCCGTTCGATTCCCTCCTCGGTCTGGGGCTGCAGGACAGAGGCCTCTGTCGTGCGGAGTTCGAACCAGCGGGTGCGCTTCAGTTCCCAGCGCCCGGTCTTCGGGAACCAATAGGCGTGCAGTGTCTCGCACAGCGGCCGCACAACCTCGCCCCGGACCCCCGTCTCCTCCTCGATCTCCCGCGCGGCACACGCTTCGATGCTCTCACCCGCCTCAAGATGTCCCTTCGGAAGGTCCCAGCGGCCGTTGCGATGGATCATCAGCCAGCGCCCCGCGCTGTCGACCACGACCCCGCCGGCCGCCTCGACCCACGCGAACTCCGCGGCAAAGGCCGTGAAAGCCGCCTCGGGATCGGCACATACCACCGCCACGAAGTTGTGCGATTCGAGAATTTTCAGTATCTTGGGGCGCGATAAGTCGCTGTCGGCGGCACCCGGCACAACGTGCCATGCCCCGTCGGGCGCGGCATCCGCAAATGCCACGGCCTTGTCGGCGAAATAGACGGTACGGTTCATTTCAAGAACATTTTTTCGGAATTCAAAAATACGAATAAATAGGAAAACCTCAACGGAAATGAAAAAAATCATCCTGATGATGGCTATTGCAGCTCTGGGGCTGGGGGCCTGCGACCGGCAGCGACCCGAGGCCCTGAAGATCGACAACGCGCTGACGGCCGAGGAGATCGCCGCCGGGCGTTTCACCCCCGAGGTGATGTGGAAGATGAGCCGCGCGGGCGGTGCCGTGCTCTCGCCCGACGGACGCACGCTCCTCTACCAGCAGACCGACTACAACATGGCGGAAAACCGCGGCGTCACGACCCTTTGGGTCGAGGAGCTCGACTCGAAGACCGTGACGCGGCTGACCGACTGCACGTCGAACAGCCTCGCGCCCCGCTGGAGCGCCGACGGGCAGCGCATCTACTTCCTCTCGGACCGCAGCGGCTCGATGCAGGTGTGGGAGATGTCGCCCACGGGCGGCAACGTGCGCCAGCTCTCCGATTTCGCCCGCGACGTCGAGGGGTTCGGCATCTCGCCCCGCGGCGACAAGGCATGGTACGTGCAGCGCGTACAGGCGGCCGACCGCCGCTCGGCCGACATCCACAAGGACATGGCGAAATCCAAGGCACGGATTTACGACGACCTGATGGTGCGCCACTGGGACTACTGGGATGAGGGCGAATACCTGCACATCTTCGTCGGCGACTTCGGCCCCGAGGGGCTGAAGGAGGGACAGGACATCCTCGGTCCCGACGCCGCGTGGGACGCGCCGCTGGCCCCCTACTTCGACATG
>DXGO01000100.1 GCA_019113885.1 Candidatus Alistipes intestinipullorum
CGACCTCTCGCGGCAACACTTCCGAATAGGCGGGTACGAGCAGCACATCGTCGAACGTAAGTCCTTCGGGCTGAACCCTTTCATTGATAAACGACATAATGAACGTGGATTTTTGTTGCTCGCAAAATTAAACATTTTTTTCGAAACGGCCTAATTTCAGCCTCTCCGCGGCGGTTTTTTTATCAACAATCTGTCAAATGCCGTATCCGGAAGCAGTTTTTTTATTTTCCCGGCTCCATCGAGACTCTTTTTCGCTATTTTTGCTCCATACGACCGACAACCCGAAAAATTTCCAGATAATGAAACGCTTCCTCTTCGCCGCTGCTTTGGCCGCCCTCGCCACGGCCTGCGGCCCCCGCCACACCGTCGAAGCCACCTTCACCGGCTTCACGAACGACACCGTCATCCTCCAGACCCGGCCCCTCGCGCAGTATGTCAACTTCTCGGCCAAGCCCGACGTCCGTACCGACACCCTCCTGCTCGACGACGAGCGCCGCATCGCCGTCGACCTCGACGTCACGGAGCCCCTGGTCTGCGTCCTCATGTCGAAGGAGTACGCCGAGGCCGGACTCCCGCTCGCCGGAGGTTACTGCACCTTTATCGCCGAGCCCGGCCAGCGGCATGAGTTCGAACTCAATGCACATGACAACTGGCTCGAAGTCAAAGCCGTCGGCGGATCGGAACTCAACGGCGACCTGGCGCAGTATGCCAATGCGTGGAACCCCGTGGCCGCCGAAATGGGACGCGCACAGGCCGCCATGATCCGCCTGCAGGGACAACCCGCCAGCGACAGCCTCCAGCAGGCCTACCGCGCCAGCGTCCGCCGAGCTCAGGAGGCCAACGAAGCCTACATCGCCGCACACCTCGACCGGCCGGCCTCGGTCTTCGTCCTGACCCAATCCGGCGCCGCCACCGCCGAACGCTATTTCGACAGCCTGCGGCCCGAAGCCCGCAACTCGCTCCTGCGCCCCCTGGCCGAGCATATGGAGCTCCAGCTGGAGGGCCTGCGCGTACGCCGTGAGGCCGCCCAGCGCATCAAGCCCGGCGCCGAGGCCCCCGACTTCACCCTTCCCGACACCGAGGGCAACGACTTCCGCCTCTCGTCACTGCGCGGGAAGTACGTCGTACTCGACTTCTGGGGATCGTGGTGTGTCTGGTGCATCAAGGGATTTCCCGAGCTGAAGGCCTGCTACGAGCGGTACAAAGGGAACCTCGAAGTCGTAGGCATCGACTGTTCCGACTCGCGCGAGAAGTGGCTCGAGGCGGTTGCGAAGCACGAGCTGCCCTGGATCAACGTACTTGACACGCGCGAGCGGCGTCCGGCCGAACTCATCGACAACGTCTACGGCATCGGTGCCTACCCCACGAAGATCCTCATCGACCCCGAGGGACGTATCGTCGAGGTATTCGTCGGCGAGCGTCCGGGATTCTCCGAGCGGCTGGCCAGGGAGCTGAAAAAATAGAACGATCATCCGAAACTTTCAAACCTCCCTTCAACTGCCATGAACAAGCACATCCACACCGCCCGCAAGCGGTTTCCCCGGGAATACCGCCGGGCCATGCAGCTCGGACGCATGCTCTTCGCAGCGGCAGCCGTCACCCTTTTTGCCGCCTGCGGCACGGCACAGCGGCGCGGAGCCGCCAACGCATCGCCGGAGTCCGCCGAAGCGGCCGGAAACACGCAGAACTACCCCATCGACAGCCTCGTGACCCTGCGCGGCCGCGTGGTGCTGGCCCACGAGGTGCGGGCCTTCACCCCCGAGGGTGACACGACCGAATACTGGATTGTCGACCGCAGCGGAGCACTCGAGCGCGCGTACGACCGCGTAACCGGAGGCCAGAAAAACGGGAAACCCGCTTGGGCCGGGCTGAAGGTCCGTTACAAGGGCCCCTCGGACGAGGGATTCGCCGCCGAATACGAGGGAGTCTTCGAGGTGGAAGAGGTGATCTCGGTCGATAAGGCCGAAGAGTAGATTCCCGAAGCCCATCCGCAGACAGAAAGGGCGGGCACTGTCGGTTGACAGCGCCCGCCCTGCATTTTCGCACCCGGCGGCGGGATCAGTACTGCTCCTTCTCGTTGGGGAAGTCACACGACTTGACATCCGCGACATACTGCCCCACGGCCTCGGTCATCACCGTATGCAGGTCGGCGTAGCGGCGCAGGAACCGCGGCGAGAAGCCCTTGTTGATGCCCAGCATGTCGTGGATCACCAGCACCTGGCCGTCACAGCCCGGGCCGGCGCCGATACCGATCGTCGGCGTGGGAATCTCCTGCGTCACGCGCGTGGCCAGCGCCGCGGGAATCTTCTCCAGCACGATGCCGAAGCAGCCGGCATCGCTCAGCAGGTGGGCGTCGCGCACCAGCTTCTCGGCCTCAGCCTCCTCCTTGGCGCGCACGGCGTAGGTGCCGAACTTATGGATCGACTGCGGTGTCAGCCCGAGGTGCCCCATGACGGGGATGCCGGCCGAGAGGATGCGCTGCACCGACTCGAGGATCTCCTCCCCGCCCTCGATCTTCACGGCATCGGCCTCGGTCTCCTTCATAATGCGGATCGCCGAGTCGAGGGCCGCCTTCGAGTTGCCCTGGTAGGTGCCGAACGGCAGGTCGACGACCACCAGTGCGCGGCTCACGGCCCGCACCACCGAGCGGGCGTGGTAGATCATCATATCGAGCGTAATGGGGAGCGTCGTCTCGTACCCGGCCATGACGTTGGCCGCCGAGTCGCCCACGAGGATCACGTCGACGCCCGCGGCATCGACGATCCTGGCCATCGAATAATCATACGAGGTCAGCATGGCGATCTTCTCGCCGCGCTGCTTCATCTCCGTAAGGCGGTAGGTTGTCACCGCCCGGACAGTACTTTCTACGGACATTGTTCTCAGATTTTTGGGTTTTCAACGCGGCAAAGATAACGCTTTGGATAGATTTGGCAAAAAAAACTCCACAGCACGACGCCGCCCGAGACCGAGACGTTGATCGAGTGCTTCGTCCCCGCCTGGGGAATCTCCAGCGCCCCGTCGCAGCGGTCGACGGCCTCCTGCCCCACGCCGTCGACCTCGTTGCCGAAGACCAGGGCATACTTCACGCCCGGCTCGGGACGGAACGTGTCGAGCATCGCGGCCCCCTCGACCTGCTCCACGGCCAGCACCGTGTACCCCTCGGCATGGAGCGCGTCGATGCACGCCGCGGTCGTATCGTAATGGGACCATGCCACGGTCTGCTCGGCCCCGAGGGCGGTCTTGTGAATCTCGCGCGAGGGCGGCGTCGCCGTGATGCCGCACAACGCGATACGCTCCACGGCAAAGGCGTCGCCCGTGCGGAAAAACGCCCCGACGTTCTGCGCCGAGCGGACGTTGTCCAGTACCACCGCGACGGGCAGCTTCTCCCGGACGGCAAACTCCTCGGCCGTGGGGCGCCCGAGCTCTTCATTGGGAATTTTTCGCATAAGGACTCCGTTTTCGAATGGTTTTCGGGGCTCAAATGTAATCAAATAAAAATATTTTGCCTATTTTTGAGGCCTCAATTCAAACCGATTATGCCTTTGAAAAGAATCCTGACCCTGGCATGCGCCATCCTAATGGCGGGGGGGGGTCTCCACGCCCAGGAGGTGATCGTCGGCGCCGATTTCGCCACGCGCTTCGACAACCGCGAATACGCCAACAACACCTTCAACGAATCGCAGACACTCTTCAGTGCCCGACTTACGCCCTACATCGGTGTCGAGTGGATGAAGAAAAACCGACTGATCGTCGGCGTCGAGATGCTCCAGCACTTCGGGCAATACACCCCTCACGGAGACCGGTTCCTGAGCGATGTCAAGCCGTTGATGTACTACGAGTTCCGCACCAAGAACGTCCAGGCCAACGCCGGTATCTTCGACCGCAAGAAACTCCTTGGAGACTACTCCGCGGCCTTCTTCAGCGACTCGGTGCGCTTCTACCACAACCGCCTCGCGGGATTCATGGGACAGTACCGCTCGACGCAGCGCGACGACACCTTCGTCGAGATGGCCATCGACTGGGAGGGTATGTATTCGGAAGCCTCGCGCGAGATGTTCCGCATCCTCTCTGCAGGACGCTACACCACCCGCCCGGGCTTCTACTTCGGATACGCCTTCTCGATGTTCCACTTCGCAGGCTCGAAACTCAACGAGAACGTCACGGACAACCTTCTCGTAAATCCCTTCGCGGGTTGGGAGTTCGAGGCCTTCTTCGACTTCGACCTCCGCGCCGGGTTCCTCTTCGCCCCGCAGCGCGGCCGCAGCGTCGACTACGAGTGGAAAAAGCCCTGCGGTGCACAGATCGACTTCACGATCTCGCGCTGGGGCCTCAAGGTCGAGAACAACCTCTACCTCGGGGAGAATCTCCAGCCCCTGCGCAACGCCGTCGCCAACCCCGCAACGGGGCTCACCTACGGGCAGGACGGACTCTATGCCGGGGAGCCCTTCTACGCCACCACCGAGCACATCTACAACCGCACGTGGGTCGGCTACGACCGTGCGTTCTTCGACCGCACGGTGCATGTCGAGGCCGGCATGGTCTTCCACTACGACGGCACGGGCCTCGGCACGCAGCAGGTCGTGCAGCTCTCGGTCGACATCCAGAAGGCATTCGGCCCGAAACACAAGAAGAAACACCACGAAGGCATCCACGCCGACAGATAACCGCAACACGAAAAACATCACTCAGATATGGCAGCAAGCGAAACCACCGAAACCCGCGAGAAGTCGCTGAACTTCCTCGAAGAGATCATCGAAGAGTCTATCGCCAAGGGCGAAACCCGGGTACAGACCCGCTTCCCGCCCGAACCCAACGGATACCTCCACATCGGACACGCCAAGAGCATCTGCATCAACTTCGGCCTGGCCAGGAAATACGGCGGGAAGTGCAACCTGCGCTTCGACGACACGAACCCCGTCAAGGAGGATGTCGAGTACGTCGACTCGATCAAGCGCGACATCCACTGGCTCGGGTTCGACTGGGCCCAGGAGCGCTACGCGTCGGACTACTTCGACCAGCTCTACGAATGGGCCATCGTCCTCATCAAGAAGGGCCTGGCCTATGTCGACGACCAGACGCAGGAGCAGATCCGCGAGAACCGCGGCACGGTATCGGTACCCGGCACGCCCTCGCCGTGGCGCGACCGCAGCGTCGAGGAGAACCTCGACCTCTTCCAGCGAATGAAGGCCGGCGAGTTCCCCGACGGCGCGAAGGTGCTGCGCGCGAAGATCGACATGGCCCATCCGAACATGCTCTTCCGCGACCCGATCATGTACCGCATCATCCACGCCGAACACCACCGCACGGGCAACAAGTGGTGCATCTACCCAATGTACGACTACGCCCACGGCCAGAGCGACTCGATCGAGCAGATCACACACTCGATCTGCACCCTCGAGTTCGACGTGCACCGCCCGTTGTACGACTGGTTTATCCAGGCGCTCGACATCTTCCCCTCGCACCAGTACGAGTTCGCGCGGCTGAACCTCACCTATACGCTGATGTCGAAACGCCGCCTGCTGAAGCTCGTGCAGGAGGGTGCCGTGATGGGCTGGGACGACCCCCGCATGCCGACGATCTGCGCACTGCGCCGCAAGGGCTACACCCCCGCCTCGGTACGCAACTTCGCCGAGATGGTCGGCGTGGCGAAGCGCGACAATGTCATCGACCTCGCGAAGCTCGAGTACTGCGTGCGCGAGGACCTGAACAAGGTTGCCGAGCGCCGCATGGCCGTGCTGAATCCCCTGAAGGTAACCGTCACAAACTACCCCGAGGGCAAGACCGAACTCTTTACGGCCATCAACAACCCCGAGGACGAGGCCGCAGGGACACGCCAGGTACCCTTCTCGCGCGTGATCTACATCGAGCGCGACGACTTCATGG
>DXGO01000101.1 GCA_019113885.1 Candidatus Alistipes intestinipullorum
TGAGGAATCCCTGGAACCACTGCGCCTTGAACTGCCACTTGTGGAACTCCACCCAGCGGTAACGCTGTTGGTTGGCCCAGTCCTGTTCGCTCGACGTGTAGCCCGAGCCTTCGGCGATCTGTTCGAGCTGCTTGTAGTCCTTGCCGTCCCAGAGCGAATAGGGCAGTGTGGCCTGCACCGATGCCGTGAACTCCGAACCGCGGCGCGGATAGATGGGCTGGTCGACGGAGTTACGCGAGATCACCAGTTTGAGCGACAGCAGGTTGGCCGAGCCGTTGGTCATCACGAAGGTCGACCAGTCCTGCAGCGAGTAGCGCTCGTAGCTCGCTTCGGCGTAGAACGTGAAGTAGGGGTCGGGCCAGTTGAGCCGCTTGCCCAGACCGGCGGCGACGCCGTAGGTGCGGAAGTACTGCGTGGCGGTCTGGTAGAAGTAGTAGGCGTTGTTCTGTTCGGAGATGTGCGCCGAGACGGTGAACGAGTTGGGCTTCTTGCCGCCGAGCCACGGGTCGGTGAAACTGAAGGCGAAGGCCTTGTAATAGGTACCGTTGGTCTGTGCCGAGATCGAGAGACGCTGGTTCTGCCCCATGGGGTAGGGACGCCAGGCACCCTTCTTGAAGAAGTTCTTGATCGAAAGGTTGTTGAGCGTGATGCCCACCGATCCCACGAAGGTACCCGATCCCCAACCGCCGGCGATGTTGAACTGGTCGGAAGCCGTCTCCTCGAGTGGCCAGTTGACGTCGACCAGTTCGTTCGAGACGGGCTGGATGTCGGGCATGATCGTCTCGGCGTTGAAGTGGCCCATAGAACCGAGCGTACGGATGGTCTGCATGAGCAGCGAGCGGTTGTAGAGCTCGCCCGGGCGGGTATACAACTCACGGCGGATCACCTCGTCGTCGACCCGCTGGTTGCCCGAGATCCCTACCTCGTTGATGGTGAACTGCTTACCTTCGAAAATCTTGACTTCGATGTCGATCGAGTCGGGGCCGATGATCGTCTCGGCAGGGTCAATCTGCGACATCAGGTAGCCCTCGTTCTGGTAGAGCGATGAGATGGACATCTCTTCGGGATTGGCCTCCTTGCCGATACCGAGGCGTTTCTGCATCGACTTCTTGTCATAGGTGTCGCCCCTCTTGACGCCGAACATGCTCTGCAGGTTCTCGGTCGCATAGACCGAGTTGCCGACCCACGACACGTTGCGGATGTAGTATTTGTTGCCTTCGGAGACGTCGATGTCGATGCCGATCCGTTTGGGGTTGATCGCATAGATCGAGTCACGCACGATGTGGGCGTTGCGGTAGCCTTTCGAGTTGTAGAAGTCGATCAGCAACTCCTTGTCGGTTTCGTAATCCTCCTCTTTGAGCTTGGTCCCCTTGAAGAAGTTGATCGATTTCTGGTGGGTCTTCTTGAAGGTGCGGCGCAGACGTTTGTCGGTGAACTGCTCGTTGCCGCTGAAGTTGATCTGCCCGATCTTGACGCGCTCCTTGCGGTCGATCAGGAAGGTGACGTTCACCGCCTGGCCCGGTCGCAGCGTGTCGTTGTCGATGCGTACGTCGACCTCCGTATTGCGGAAACCCTTTTCAGCCCAATAGTCCTTGATGAGTTTCTTGTTCTTGTCGATGACGTAGTCCGACAGTTCGCTGCCGCGTTTGAGCTTGAGTTTTTCGAGCAGGTCCTTTTTCTTTCCTTTGGTGATGCCCTCGAAATCCCAGTTGTAGACCCGGGGACGCTCCTGCAGGAAGACCTCCAGATCGAGGCTGTCGCCTTCGATTTCGGCGCCGATCTTCACATCGGAGAAGACCCGCTGGCTCCACAGCCGCGAGATGGCGTTCGAAATGAAGTCGCTGGGCAGGTAGACCGAGTCCCCCTCGATAAGCCCGGCCGAGGATTTGAGAATTTCGGGATTGAGGTATTTGACTCCGTTGACGTTGATGTCGCGGATGTAGTAGCGTTTCGGGGTTGCGGGGGCCTTGTACATCGGGGCATCTTCGGGAAACGCGGGCTTCGGAGCGGCCGTCGAATCCTGGGCCTCGGGCTCCTGGGCGAATATATTCGCGCAGCATGCCATGAGGAGCATCGCTGCCGTGAATATCTTACCGGAATAGTTCATCTATATAACGTATAAACGTGTAACTTCATTTATTTAGCACTCCGAAACGGCGGTCGCGCCGGGCGTACTCCTCGATGGCGCGGTCGAAGTCCTTTTCGGTAAAATCGGGCCAGAGCACTTCGGGGAACCACAGCTCGGCATAGGAAGCCTGCCACAGCAGGAAGTTGCTCAGGCGTTGTTCTCCGCTGGTGCGGACGATCAGGTCGGGGTCGGGGTATGCGGCCGTATCGAGCGATTCGCAGATTGTCCGTTCGGAGATCTGTCCCGCGGCGAGTGTCCCGTCGGCGACGTGCCCTGCGATCCGTTTTACGGCGCGGGTAATCTCGTCGCGCGACGAATAGTTGAGCGCCAGGATCAGTGTCAGGGCTTTCCCCCCGGCGGTCTGCTCCTCGGCCCGGGCGAGGTGCTGCTGCACCTTCTCGGAGAAACGCGAGCGGTCCCCGATCATGCGTACCTCGACGCCTTGGCGGATCAGCTCGGGCGTCTCGTTGACGACGCTCTGGCAGAAAAGTTCCATCAAGGCATCGACCTCGGCGGCCGGGCGGCCCCAGTTTTCGGTCGAGAAGGCATAGAGCGTCAGGTACTTCACCCCGTGACGCACGGCTGCGCGCAACGAACTCCGCACCGGCTCGATGCCGGCGATATGGCCTTCGTAGCGCTCTTTGCCCCGTCTTTCGGCCCAGCGGCCGTTGCCGTCCATGATGATGGCGACGTGTTGCGGTATGCGTTTCTGATCGCTCATATAGGGCACAAATATAGGTAAAAATTCGATATCCCCGGCGGGAAAATGCAATATTTAACTCGTTGCGTCAACTGCGGATGTCGATTCCCCACATCATCTTATTGCGTAACGTGTCGTAAAACGATATATTGTGCGGTACGGCGAGAAAAACGGTCTGTTTGGCCCGTTTGACGGTGAACGTTGCGCCGCGCGAAAGGCTGTAGGTGCGGTTGTCGAGCGTGATGAAGGCGTCCGAACGGCGCATGTTGACATGAAGCGTGATGACGCTCGTGTCAGGAATCACCACGGGGCGCATCGTGAGGTTGTGCGGCGCCAGGGGCGAGATGACCAGGCACTGGCACGTCGGTGCCACGACCGGGCCTCCGGCGCTGAGCGAGTAGGCCGTCGATCCGGTGGGGGTCGAGACGATCACTCCGTCGCCATGGTAGGTGGCGACCATCTGGTTGTCGACATAGGTCTCGACGGAGATCATTCCGGCGCTGTGGCGTTGTACGGCGAATTCGTTGAGGGCCAGCAGCGAGTCGGGCCGGGTGGGAAAATCGCCCTCGACACGCAGCATCGTCCTTACCTCGGTCGAGATCTCTCCCGAGGCGATTTCGCGGAAGATCAGCTCCAGCCCCTTGTTCGGGGCGCTGGTGAGGAATCCCAGGTGTCCGGCATTGATGCCCAGGACCGGGATCGGCGCTCCGTCGAGGCGCTGTACGCCGTCGAGCAGCGTACCGTCGCCGCCGTAGCAGACCATGATTGTCCCGGCGGGCTGTTCTCCGGTCTGATGTCCGTATATCTTTTCCGCAGGGAGCTCCATGCCGGTCAGTTCCCGGATGATGGGTACGAACTCCTCGTTGACGGCGTAGTCGAATCCGAAATGAGTGAAGGCTTCGAACAACTGACGGATCTCTTCGGCGGTGTGGGCCACCTGGGGACGGGAAAAAAGTATGACTTTCATCGGCGGAGTTTCGAAAAAATACGTAACTTTACCACGCCGTAGCGACTGCTGCCGCATGGCCGGGAGACGGCGAGGCACGATTGCTCGGGCGGATCGCAACAAAGATAGCGAATTTATGACAAAATTGAGCGTTAACATCAATAAGATTGCCGTCGTGCGCAACTCGCGGGGCGGGAATCTCCCCGACGTGGTCCGTGCGGCGCAGGACATCGAGCGTTTCGGCGCCGACGGTATTACGGTCCATCCGCGTCCCGATGCGCGCCACATCCGTTACGATGACGTGCGGGCCCTGAAGCGGGTGCTCGTCACCGAACTCAATATCGAGGGCAACCCCATCCCGAGCTTCATCGACCTGGTGACGGAGGTCGTTCCGGCGCAGGTGACGCTGGTCCCCGATGCTCCTGATGCCATTACGTCGAACGCCGGATGGGACACCGTCGCACACCGGGCTTTCCTGACCGATATTACGGCCCGGTTCCACGAGGCCGGCATCCGCGTATCGATCTTTGTCGACCCGCAGCCCGGGATGGTCGCGGGGGCCAAGGCGTGCGGCGCCGACCGTGTGGAACTCTATACCGAGGCCTATGCGCGTGAATACCCCGCGGACCCCGAGCGGGCCATTGCCCCCTATGTCGCGGCGGCCGAGGAGGCCCGACGCCTGGGCCTGGGACTCAATGCCGGGCACGACCTCTCGCTCGTCAACCTGCACTACTTCGCCTCGCGCATTCCGTGGCTCGACGAGACCTCGATTGGCCATGCGCTGATCTGCGACGCCCTCTATTACGGGCTCGAGAACACCGTCCAACTGTATCGGCGGGAGCTCATCCTTTAAAACCTTGCAGCCTATGAAACGCTTCATGATCCTTGCCGCCGCACTGCTGGTCTCGGGTGCCGCCGTCGCCCAGGGCGAATACCATGACCAGCGCCGGTCGCTGTTCGAGGTGCTGCCCATCTGTTCGAGTGACATCGTCTTCGTGGGAAACAGCATTACCGACGGATGCGAGTGGGGGGAGTTGTTCGATAACCGCCATGTCAAGAACCGCGGCATCAGCGCCGACCGTACGGCGTGGCTGCTCGAACGGCTCGATCCGATCATTGAGGGGCATCCCAAGAAGCTCTTCGTGATGATCGGCATCAATGACCTGGCTGCCGGCGCCTCGCCCGAACGGATCGTTGCCGACGTCGCGCGGCTGATCAACCGCTTCCAGCAGGAGTCGAAGTGGACGAAAATCTACATCCAGAGCATCCTGCCGGTCAACGGCAAGGACTTTTCGAAATTCCCCGGCCATTATGCCCACGGCGATCTGATCGTCACGACCAACAAGCGTCTCGAGGCGTTGTGTGACGAGAAGGGGGTGACCTACCTCGACGTCTGGGGGGCGCTGGCCGATGACGAAGGACGGCTCGATGTCCGCTATACGAATGACGGGCTGCACCTGATGGGCGAGGGATACCTGGTCTGGCGCGACGCCATCAAACCTTACGTGAAGTAGCAGCGTGCCGTTGTCCGATCCCATATTCCGGCGGATTGCGCGCCTGGCCGACGACCAGGGCGTCCGAGCCTTCGTGGTCGGGGGTTATGTCCGCGACTACTACCTCGGGCGTCCGTCGACCGACATCGACGTAGTGGTCGTCGGCAGCGGCATTGCCCTGGCCGAGGCGCTGGGCCGTGAACTGCACACGAAGGTCTCGGTATTCAAGACCTTCGGCACCGCGATGGTGCGTGCCGGAGGAATCGAGGTGGAGTTTGTCGGGGCGCGCCGTGAATCCTATACCCGCGACTCGCGCAAACCCGAGGTCGAACCCGGGACGCTCGAAGACGACCAGCGGCGTCGGGACTTTACGATCAACGCCATGGCCTGGTCGCTCAATTCGGCAACCTTTGGCGAACTGGTCGACCCGTTCGACGGCATGTCTGACCTCGATGAGTGCATCATCCGTACGCCGTGCGATCCCGACATCACCTTCTCCGACGACCCCCTGCGCATGATGCGGGCCGTCCGTTTCGCCTCGCAGCTGGGTTTCACGATCGAGCCCGCGACGTTCGACGCCATCGGGCGCAACGCCGAGCGGATACGCATCGTTTCGCGCGAGCGGATCATCGTCGAAATGAACAAGATCGTCCTTTCGCCCGTGCCGTCGATGGGCTTCGAACTGCTCGAGATGACCGGGCTGCTCGAACGCATCTTCCCCGAACTGCACAACCTGCGCGGGGTCGAGCGGCGCGGCAAACACGCCCACAAGGACAATTTCGCCCATACGTTGAAGGTACTCGACAACGTGGCGCGCCGTTCCGACGACCTGTGGCTGCGCTGGGCGGCACTGCTGCACGACATCGCCAAACCGCTTTGCAAGGCCTACGACCCGCGCGTGGGGTGGACGTTCCACGGCCATGAGACGCTCGGCTCGAAGATGGTGCCGGGCATCTTCCGGCAGCTGAAACTCCCGCTCAACGAGCACATGAAGTTCGTGCAGAAACTCGTCTTCCTCCACCTGCGGCCGATCATCCTCTCGGAGGATCAGGTGACTGATTCGGCGGTGCGGCGGCTGCTTTTCGAGGCGGGCGACGACGTCGAGGCGCTGATGACCCTGTGCGAGGCCGACATCACCTCGGGCATCGACGCCAAGGTGAAGCGCTATCTGGCCAATTTCGAGCTGGTGCGGCGCAAGATGAAGGACCTGGAGGAGCGTGACCGCATCCGCAATTTCCAGCCGCCGATTACAGGCGAGATCATCATGCAGACTTACGGCATCGGCCCGTGCCGGGTGATCGGCGAGATCAAGGAGCGGATCAAGAACGCCATTCTCGACGGCGAAATTCCCAACGAGTACGAAGCGGCGCATGCCCTGATGGAGCGCCTGGCTGCCGAACACGGGTTGCAGCGCGCGGCGGAGTGATGCGCGGCGAGTGATGCGCAGGCGCCGGAAATGTATTGTCGGAACGGTGCGGGATGCGTCCGGTTGTAGCCTGACGGCTCCCCGGAGTCTTTGTCCGGGACCGGCTTCCTCGCTGCCCGAAAAAATCAGAACATGAATCCCAACCCTCCGTAGAGGCTGAAGAACCAGCGTCCGGGATCGGTGCGCCGGTCGGAGAGCGAGGTGTAGGTGCGGAAGTTGTCGGTCACGTAGTAGTGGATGCCCGGGGAGACGGAGAGGGTGAAGCGCCAGATGCGGTAGGTGAGCTTCATCTCCGCGTCGATGGAGAGCGTGAAGGGGTGGTGGCGGAGTATTCCTTCGTCGTACCACTCCCCGTTGTTGACCATGGGGGTGCGTGAGGAGTGGATGTCCTCCTTTCCGAAAATCCATCCCGGAGTCACGCCGCCGCTGAACTCCACGCGCTGCGGCAGCAGGATGAACAGCAGCCCCGGCAGCGGGTTGCCGCGGTTCTGGATGGTCGAGGCTGCGGCGTCGGGCCAGTGCTCGCCCCAGCGCTCGCGTCCGCGGAGTCTCGATCGCCAGGCTACCTGCACCGGGATGCCGAGGCTCCCCTCGATGCCCCGCATCCGGGCCGTGTAGATCGCGCCGGTGCGGAATCCCCAATCGTTGATCCCGAAAGAGGCGTAGTCGAGGCGGAAACTCTCTGCCGCTCCGTCGTCGCCGCCCCGGGTCGGGGTGAGCATCCCCGCGGAAAAGGTGATCTCGTGCGTACTTTGCCACGGATCGAATCCCCCGTGTTTTGCGGGCGGGGTGAAGGGATCGTCTGCAGGGAGGAGTGTGCCGTCGGGTGTGGGTTCAAACGGAGACTGGAACGAGTGTGCTTCGCAGGGGGAAAGCGGCAGCAACAGGGTCAGCAAACAGAAGAGTCGTCGCATAATCTTTGTGTTGTCGGATTCGGAGCAAAGATAGCTTTTTCCCCGGAATCTCCAAATCCCGGGATTCCGGCTTCTCCAGAGGGTCGCGGATTCTGCCTTACGGCCGGGCGGACGGTGGGTCCATCCGGGCCCTTTCGGCCTCCAGCTGGGCCCGGGACTTCGACTTCGTAACGAGCCAGACCCCGACGAAGACACACAGCGCGGCGAATCCCTTGGTCACCCCGAACGTGTCGAGCCCCAGGGCCACGGTGAACAGCACCGCGACGATCGGCTGCACGTAGTTGTACATCGAGACGACGGTCGGGCGCAGGTACCGCTGTCCGGTGGGGACCATCAGGTAGGAGATGAACGTCGAGCAGACGACCACATAGGCGATGCCTCCCCATGTGCGGGGCGCGAGTGCGGCGTAGTCGACCTCGACGAGTGGCCGGTAGTAGACCGCCGTGGCGACGATCGCCGCGAAGAGGAACATCCACTTCATCACCGTGACGGGCGCGTAGCGGACGATGACGTTGCGGAAGGCCGTGAGGTAGGTGGCGTAGCTGACGGCGCTGACGATGCAGAGCAGGTCGCCGGCCATGCTCGACGTATGGCCCGTGCCGTGCTGGCTGACGAGGATCAGGATCACGGCCCCGGCGCATCCGAGGAAGACGCCCCCGGCCTTGAGCCACGTGATCGGCTCGCGCAGGAAGAGCGTGGCGAGCACCATGGTCAGCACCGGGACGATCGTGGCGATGATCGAGGTGTCGATGGGTGAGGTGAGCGACAGCCCCCAGAGGAAGAGCATCTGGTTGAGTTGGATGCCGAACAGTGAGGCGAAAAAAAGCAGGACGATGTCGCGCCGCGCGACCCGTTCGCGGGGCCGCAGCAGGGAGAGGGCCCAAAAGAGCAGCGCGGCGCCTGCCATGCGGTAGACGCTCAGCGCAAAGGGGCTGATCCCCTGTGGATTGCCCGCCGAGACGAGTACGCTTTTACCGATCGGGGCGTTGAGGCCCCAGATGATGTTGGCCAGCCACAGCGCTGCGTGTCCTTTCAACTTTCCCCGGTCCATGCCGCATCTCTTTTGCGCTCCGTGGGGCTATTCTCCGAGCATCCGTTCGCGCCATGCGTCCGGAACCGGCTCGCTCCGCTGCGTCTCGAAGTCGAAAGCCACCATCACCGAACGGCTTTCGCTGCGTACCTCGTCGCCGACCTTCAGTTGCTGGAAAAGCGTCAGGCTCTTGTTTCCGACCCGTTCGCAGGTGGTCGTCACCCGTACCGTGTCGTTCATGCGCACCTGCCCGAGGTACGAGGTCGCGGTCGAGGCGGTGACGATCCGCAACTTCCCGACCAAGGCCTCGCTGCCGCCCAGGACGAGGCGGTAGTATTCGGTCTTCCCGAGGTCGAAGTACATTTGTTGGGCGACGTTGTTCACGTGCTGGAAGGGGTCGATGTCCGAGAATCGGATCTGGATGGGGGTTTCGAGCGTACGGGCCATGTGCGGATGCTGTGGATGGTTATTTGCGGATGACTTTCACCTCGCCGCCCTCGCCGAAGGCGATGATCGACGATGCCTTGCGGGTGGGATGCCCCTCGAAGCGGGGGTTGACGACGAAATCCACGCCGTCGACGATCTCGCGCGTGACCTCCTGCAATCCTGCGGGGGTCGCTTCGCCCGAGAGGTTGGCCGAGGTCGAGACCACGGGCTTGCCGAAGGCCCGGAGCATGCGGCGGCAGAATTCGTGGTCGGGAATCCGCACGCCGAGGGTCCCTTCGTCGGGAATGAGGTTCGCGGCGAGCCCCGTGGCGCCGGGCAGGATGGCGGTCAGGGGCGACGTGGCCAGCTCCATCACCTCGAAAGCGATCGCCGGGGCTTTGTCGACGTAGCGCACGACCATGTCGGCCGAGGCGCACAGCACGAGCATCGACTTCTTGTTTTCGCTGCGCTTGAGGCGGTAGATGCGATCCACGGCCTCGGCATTCGTGGCGTCGCACCCCAGCCCCCAGACCGTGTCGGTGGGGTAGAGCACGATGCCTCCGTTCCGCAATACTTCGACCGTGCGGTCGACCTCCTGTTGGAGTGCGGAGTCGTTGCGGGCGCTCTTCGGGGAGTTCGTCGGCGCCTGTCGCCGCGTTCCGGCGGTATTCCGTTCGTTCTCTCTTTTCTGCATGTTCGTCGTGTTTGGACCGTGCGGCTATTTCATCGGGAGAACCTCGATCCAGTAGTCGTCGGGATCGTTGATGAAGTAGAGACCCATGGCGTGGTTCTCGAAGCAGACGCAGCCCATTGCGCGGTGGTATTCGCGTATGGCGTCGTAGTCTCCGGCCACGCGCAGGCAGAGGTGGCTCTCGTTTTCACCCAGTTCGTAGGGCGTGGCCGCGTGGTCGCGCAGCCAGGTGAGTTCGAGGTGAAAAGGCGAGACTCCGTCGCCGAGAAAAACCAGCGTAAACGATCCGTCGGATGCCTCCTTGCGCCCGATCTCTTTCAGCCCGAGGGCCTTGTCGTAGAACGCCAGGCTGCGTTCCAGATCGGTGACATTGATGTTGAAATGGTCGAAACGACTTTTGATTTCCATGGTTGTGCGGTTTTATCCGGTGCAAATTTAGTTTTTAATTCCGAATTTACTATCTTTGCACCACGAAAGAAAAAACTGATAATCTATGGGAAGAGCCTTTGAATACCGCAAAGCGCGGAAACTGAAGCGCTGGGGCCACATGGCCCGCACGTTCACCAAACTGGGTAAGGAGATCGAAATCGCCGTCAAGGCCGGAGGTGCCGACCCGTCGGGCAATACGCGTCTGAGGATCCTGATTCAGAACGCCAAGTCCGAGAACATGCCCAAGGAGAACATCGAACGTGCGATCAAGCGGGCTACCGAGAAGGACGCTACCGATTACAAGGAGGTGATCTACGAAGGATACGGACCTCACGGCATCGCTTTCCTGGTGGAGACCGCCACGGATAATACGAACCGTACGGTGGCCAACGTGCGCATGTACTTCAACAAGTGCGGCGGTACGCTGGGCAACAGCGGATCGGTGGGATTCCTCTTCGAACACAAGTGCGTCTTCAAGTTCCGTGCATCGGAGGGTGCCGATCCCGAGGAGATCGAACTCGAAATGATCGACCTGGGTGTTGACGAGTTCTATCCCGAGGAGGACGGCATCACGGTATACGCTCCCTACGAGTCGTTCGGCGCTATCCAGAAGTGGCTCGACGACAAGGGATTCGAGATCGTCTCGGGAGAGTCGGTGCGTATCCCGACCGATACGAAGGAACTCGATGCCGAAGGCCGCGAGTCGGTCGAGAAGCTGGTCGAGAAACTCGAGGAGGACGACGATGTGGTGAACGTTTACCACACGATGAAGGAGCCCGAATCCGACGAGGAGTAATCGCCTCCAATCTCCTTTACAACAAATCCCGGAGTGCCTCAGCAGGCATCCCGGGATTTTTTTGTCGACAGGGTTCAGAAGACTGCGGCGATCTCCAGTGAGAAGGTCAGCTTGTGGAGCCTTCCTCCCGATTGGCCCAGCGGCGGTGCACAGTCGTAGTCGGTGCCGAAGCGCACGCCGAGGTTCTGCGTCGCGAGGTAGGTGGCCGAGAGCCCCGTCCCGACCGAGAACCCGTTCCGACCCTCGATGCGGCGGACATGGGTGTCGAGCGCTTTGTAGAGCTCGTATCCTGCGGCGAGTTTCGACCCCACCTGCCAGCGCATCGAGAGCGGGTAGGAGACGTAGGGGCCGGCATAGAGCGATAGGATTTCCAGGTTGTCCTTTTCGCCCACGCCGTTGACCTTGACGCGCAGGTTCGAACACGCAACACGCCCTCCGACACCCCAGTAGGTCGTGGCGAACCAGGCTCCCTGCACGCCTACGGTCGGTCCTGCGAGCAGCTCCGTCCGCATGCCCGGATAGGGGGGTATAAGTGCCCGCCGCGACGGAAGTGGCGAGCGAGAAGGCCAGGAACGACGGCTTGCGGTACCGGTCGTAGACGACATAGCTGTCGGTGACGAACAGCCCCTTCTCCTTGAATATCAGGTCGGCCAGGTAATAGCCGAACTCCGTGGCGAGGATGCCGATGCCGGCACCCACCATGATGTCGCTCATCCAGTGGCGGTTGTTGAGCTGGCGGGTGACGCCCGTGGCGGTGGCGGCCACGTAGCCCCCGATGCTGTACCAGGGGCTGCGGTGCCCGTACTCCTTGTGGAGCATCGTGGCGGTCATAAAGGCCGTGGCGGTGTGGCCCGAGGGAAAGGAGTTGTTTTGCGATCCGTCGGGCCGTCTTACACGGCATGTATATTTGAGCGAGTTGACCGCGATGGCCATCAGTCCGGCCGAGAAGGCGTCGGAGACCAGCATGCGGCCCCACGAACTGCGGCTCTTGACCCCTGCGGCCTTGAGCCCGAGCATGGCGGCGGCCGGGGCATACTGGAGCCAGTCGTCGTAGGTCTGGTGGAATGACTGGGCATATCCGTTGCGCAGGCGCCGGAAGTCCTTGTCGTAAGCCGTCATGGCGACGCCGCCGGCGATCAGCGGAGCCCCGATGAAGAGCATCCGGTAGGACTGGGTCGAGGAGACGCGGTCGATGTGTTGCCGGAACCTTGCTCCTGCGCTCAAATCGAGGCTGTCGGTCGGCCGGGCGGCTTGCGTACTGCACGTTGCGAGCAGCAGAAGGAGGGTGGTCAGGTGCTTCAGCATGGTGATCCTGATTGGCGGTTGCGGCGCAGGGAACGGATGAACTCGCCCGCGATGGCTATCAGCGAGGTGCTTCCGATGACGATGGCCCAGTCGGACGGCGTGAGCGGTTCGACCCGGAAAACCTCGCCGCCGAACGTGACGATCACGATCTGCCCGATGCCTATGGCTGCCAGGATGAGGAAAAACTCGCGGCATCCGTGGAGATGGGTGAACGCCGAATGGCGGGTTTCGAACCCTTTGGCGTTGAAAAGGTTCCAGAACTGCAGAAAGACGAAGGTCGAGAAGAAGAGCGTCTGTTCGCGCAGCGGCAGTCTGCCCGACGGGTCGCTCCATGCGAAGAGCATGCCGAGCAGCACGGCGATCATTGTTGCGCCGCACGTGAAGAGCGTACGGGCCATCGGCGGGGTGATGATGAACTCGTCGCGCGGCCGCGGTTTGTCGCGCATCACCTCGCGGCTGGGCGGTAGCGAGGCCATGGCCATCGCCGCGAAGGTATCCATGATGATGTTGACCCAGAGAATCTGCACCACCGTCAGGGGCATCTCCGACTCGAAGAGTGCCCCGACGAAGCAGATGACGATGGCCGTGAAGTTGATCGTCAGCTGGAAGAGGACGAACCGCTGGATGTTGCGGTAGAGCGAGCGGCCCCACATGACGGCCGTGGCGATCGAGGCGAACGAGTCGTCGAGCAGCGTGATGTCCGAGGCGTCCTTTGCCACGGAGGTGCCCGAACCCATCGAGAGGCCCACGTTGGCGAAGTTCAGCGCCGGGGCGTCGTTCGTGCCGTCGCCCGTCACGGCCACCACCTCGCCTTGTTGTTGCAGCAACCGTACGAGGCGCTGTTTGTCGAGTGGTCGGGCCCGTGACATGATCTTCAGGTCGCGCACGCGCCCGAGCAGCTCCTCGTCGCTCATCTGGGCAAATTCCGCTCCGGTGATTTCGTTGCGTGCGCTGTCGTACGCATCGTCCCAGAGCCCGATCTGGCGGGCGATTTCACGGGCCGTGGCAGGGGTGTCGCCCGTGACGATCTTAATGGCGATCCCGGCGTCGAGGCACGAGGCCACGGCTGCGGGAACATCCTCGCGCACCGGATCGGCGATGGCCGCCACGGCGGCGAAGCGCAGGCCTCCCTCCTGTACGGCTTCGGGGCAGGAGACGGATGTCGTCTCACGCCAAGCTACGGCCAGCGTGCGCATGGCGTGGTTCTGGAAGTCACGCAACTGCGTGGCGATCTCCTCGTCGCGCCCGTCCGCGGCGCACATCGCCCGTACGATCTCCGGGGCTCCCTTGACGCAGAGCAGACGGCGTCCCGAGAGTCCGCTCTCGATGATCGTGGCCATGTATTTGCGTTCGGTCGAGAAGGTCATCCGGTCGACGATCTTTGCTCCGGCGCGCAGCTGTTCGTAATCGTAACCGCGGCCGCGCATCCACTCGAGCAGCGCTCCTTCCGTCGGGTTGCCGAGGATATGTCCTTCAGCGTCGAGGAAGGCCGTGGAGTTCAGGGCCACTACCTCGGCAAACGCCTCCTCGGGGAGGGAGTCGTCGTAGCGTGCCAACTCCTCGACGTGCATGCGGTTTTGGGTGAGCGTCCCGGTCTTGTCGGTGCAGATCACCGTCACGGCGCCCATCGTTTCGCAGGCGTGCATCTTCCGCACGAGGTTGTTGGTCTTGAGCATCCGGCGCATCGACATGGCCAGCGACAGGGTAATCGACATCGGCAGCCCCTCGGGCACGGCCATTACGATGATGGCCACCGAGAGCATGAAGACATGCAACACGCGCTGGAAGATCGTTGCCCAGTCCTGAGCGAGCAGGTCGCCCGCGAAGATCGCCTTGCCGAGCATGACGCAGAAGATCAGCGCCGAAAGCGCGATACCTACGCGTCCGATGAGTTGCGAGAGGCGTGTCAGCTGACGGTCGAGCGGCGTGGGTTCGTCGCTGGCGACGGTCGACTGTTCGGTGACCCGTCCCGCTTCGGTGCGGTCGCCCACGGCCGTCACGACCATGACGCCGTATCCGTCGGCCACGGTCGTGCCGCGCAGCACGGCGTTCGACGGGTAGGTCGCCTCGGCGTCGAAGTGCGCGGGGTCGACGGTCTTGTCCACCTCGGGTTCGCCCGTGAGGGTCGATTCGTTGATTTTCAGTGAGATGGCCTCGACCAGTTCGCCGTCGGCCGGAATCGTCTCGCCGCTTTCGATGTAGGCCACGTCGCCTACCACGACGTCACGCCGGGGAATCTCGCCGATTTTTCCTCCGCGCATGACCTTGACCGGGATGTCGTCGTTGACGCGGTTCAGGCGCCGGAAGCGCCTCCGGGCGTCCCACTCGAATCCGAATCCCACGCAGGTGGCCAGCAGAATGGCACAGATGATGCCGATTGACTCGGTGAAATCCCCGTGGACGCATCCGATGGCCAGCGACAGTACGGCGGCCAGCAGCAGGATGCGGATGATCGGGTCTCGGAATTTTTCCAGCAACAGTTTCCAGGCGGAATCGTCTTTCGGAGGTGTGATGACGTTGTTGCCGTGGGTGCGGCGGCTCTCTTCGACCTGCGCGGGGGTCAGGCCCTGGGGATTGTATTCGATCATGTCCGGTCGTGAAGTCTTTTCGGGGTTGTTAGTTGTCATTTGCTGTGTCTTATCTTTCTTTAGAATCGGTCCGGGGAGAACTGCCGGGTTGCGGCGTCGAGGCGTATGGCGATGAAGAGTAGGATCGTGAAGGCGATCAACGACGAACCTCCGTAGCTCATGAACGGCAGCGGGATGCCCATCACGGGCATCAGGCCGATGGTCATGCCTACGTTCACCAGTACGTGGAAGAGCAGGATCGCCGCCACACAGTAACAGTAAATGCGTCCGAAAGGCTCCTGTTGTCGCTCGCCCATCCGCATCAGCCGCAGGATGAGCAGGCACAGAAGCGTCAATACCGTTGTTGCGCCGAGAAATCCCCACTCTTCGCCCACCGTGCAGAAGATGAAGTCGGTATGGCGTTCGGGAACGAAGCCGTACTTGATCTGCGTGCCCTGGAGGAACCCTTTGCCCAGGAATCCTCCCGAACCGATGGCAATTTTTGACTGGTTGACGTTGTAATCGAGGTTGCGGGGATCGTTCAGCAGCCCGAGGTAACTCTTGATTCGGTTCTGCTGGTGCTCCTTGAGGATCGAATTGAAGATGTAGTCGGTTGTGGGCAGGAAGATCATCGCCCCGACGAAGAAACCTACGAGGATATAGATGTTGCGCAGGTTCGAGCGGTAGGCGTAGATCGCCACGCCGACGATCGACAGCAGGCTTACGATCAGCAGACTGTGGTAGAGGTCGAGCGTCCCGGGAACAATGAGTGCCGCGGTTGTGCAGAGCAGAATGCTTGCCAACGCGACGGCTGCGAGGAAGATGATGCGTGAACGCCATTGTCCGTTCATCATCGCTTCTGAAAGGACGCAGACCAGGATGACCGTGACGAGCAGCGTCATCGGCGAGAGCAGGAACGAGACGATGAACAGCGCGGCGATCAGCAGTATGGGGATGCAGAGCCATTTGTTGAGGCCTTCGCGGTAGAGCACGAAAAGGAACGATCCGAGGACGATTCCTGATCCGGTGTCGTTCTGCAGGATGATGATCAGCAGCGGAATGCAGATCACCATGGCAACCTTGGCCAGGTCGCCCGCGTGGTTGATCGAGAACGAGTAGCCGCTCATTACGCGCGCTACGGCCAGAGCCGTGGCGATCTTGGCGAACTCCACGGGCTGCACGCGCACCGATCCGAATTCGAACCAGGCCTTCGCACCGTTGACCTCGCGTCCGAAGAGCAGTGCCGCTACGAGGAGCCCCAGGCCGACAATGTAGGCCGGATAGGCGAACTTGTGGTAGAAGTGTTCGTCGAGCAGCAGCACCACGAGCGCCGTGATCCACGCTATTCCGATCCACATCAGCTGTTTCATGTAGAAATGCGAGAACGAGAAGAGGCTCACCGACTCCTCGTCGTACGACGCCGCGGTGATCGACAGCCATCCGGCGATGACGATCAGCACGTAGAGCACCACTGCCCAGCGGTCTACTCCGTAGAAGATTCCGTGTCGGTTAGCGGTCATAGGCAGGGTAATAGATTTGCATGTTCTTGACGTACTCGAGCAGCGCCGGCCGGCGGATCGTGTCGGTCAGGTAGTACTCCTCCAGGAGGCTGGCGATCGGCAGGGCCGCGGAGGCGCCGAATCCGCCGTTTTCGACGTAGACCGAGATGGCGATCTTCGGGTTGTCCTTCGGGGCGAACGACAGGAAGGTCGAGTGGTCGCGGCCCCGGGGGTTCTGGGCCGTGCCGGTCTTGCCGCAGACGTCCCATCCGTCGAGGCGCGCCAGGGTCGAGGTGCCCCCGACATTCACGCCCCGCCACATGCCGTCGACGATCGGTTCGAAGTGTTTCGGGTCGACCTTCGTGTAGTGGCGTTCGTAGAAGCGGCGGTCGAGCGAGTCGCGTCCTTCGATCTTCTTGACAATGTGCGGAATGTAGTAGTAGCCGCGGTTGGCGACGATGCACGCCAGGTTGGCCAGCTGCAGTGGCGTGCATCCCAGGGCGTCCTGGCCGATCGACAGCGAGAGCACCGTGAGCGAGTTCCACGACCCGCGGTACTGCCGGTCGTAGAAGGCCCGGTCGGGGACGTAGCCGTTCCCTTCGTCGAGGAAGTCCGAGCCGAGCTTGCGCCCGAAACCGAAACTCTCGACGTACTCCCGCCATACGTCGAATCCCTCCTTGACGTTGTCGTATTTCGGGTTGTCGAGGATGTCGCGGAAGACGTAGCAGAAGTAGGCGTTGCATGACGTGGCCACCGCAAAGCGCAGGTCGAGCGGTGAGGCATGCGAGTGGCAGGCCATCTTCAGACGCCCGGCCTGGTATCCGTTGTGGCACGAGTGCAGGTCCGACGGCCGGAGGACACCCTCCTGCAGCCCGATGAGCCCCTGCACCAGCTTGAAGGTCGACCCCGGGGGGTATTTGGCCTTCACGGCGCGGTTGAACAGCGGCTGCCGTTTGTTGTAGAGCATCTTCATGTAGTTGTTGCCCCGTTCGCGTCCGACCAGTTCGTCGGGATCGTACGTCGGCGACGAGACCATCATCAGAATCTCGCCCGTCGAGGGCTCGATGGCCACGGCCGCCCCCACCTTGCCGCGCATCAGCTCCTCGCCGAGCAGCTGAAGCCTCATGTCGATCGTGCTCGTCAGGCAGCTGCCCGATTCGGGAAGCGAGTCGTAGAGCCCGTTCATGTAGGACCCCTTGATGGCCCCGTGGGTGTCGATCTCCTGGATCTTGACCCCCTTGTGTCCACGCAATTCGGGTTCGTAGGCCGACTCCACGCCGTTCATCCCCACATAGTCGCCGATCTTGTAGCCGGGATGACGCTTCAGGTAGTCTTCGTTGACTTCGCCGACGTAGCCGAGCAGATTGCCGCCCACCTGCCGGGGATATTGACGCACGGTGCGGTAGACGGTGTAGAATCCCCGGAAGTTGCATTCGTCGAAACGCAGCTTCTCCTCCTTCGAGATGTAGCTTGTCACCAGCCTCGGGGCGCGGGGCCGCATCCGGGCATTGGCCAGCTCACGTTCGAGTTTCGTCCGGGAGATGCCCACGACGTCGCACATCCGTGCCGTGTCGAATCCGCGCTTGTCGATGTCGCTGTAGATGACCATCAGGTCGTAACACTCGCGGCTCTGCACCAGGTATTCGCCGTTGCGGTCGAGCACCTCGCCGCGCGGCGGATATTGCACGACATGGCGCAGCACGTTGGCCTCGGCCAACTCGGCGTAACGGTCGTCGATGAGCTGGATGTAGGCCAGGCGGCCGATGATTACCCCGAAGATGATCAGCACGACGACCTGCAGGGTCCGCATGCGGATGAAACTCTCCGATCCGTTCATAGCCGTGAGGGAAGTTTGGAGTTGAAAATCCGGGCGATGATCCAAAGGAAGGCCGTCGAGACCGTCGTGCTGACGACGATGCGCAGAACAGTGAAGGGCAGGTGGCTCCAGGAGAGCGCCTCCAGCAGGAAGAAGACCGTGTGGTGGATGAGTGTCAGCAACGCCAGGTAGCGTATGAAGGTCCGGTTGCCCATGCGGCTCGATGACGGAATGCCGCCCTCCTTGGCGTTGTCGTGCCCGTAGAGCAGATTGATGAGCGTCGGGCGCAGGAAGGCGATGAGCAGTGTGGCGATGGTATTGATTCCGGCGGCCCCCATGGCGTAGTCCATGACGACGCCGAGTCCGAGTCCGGCGCCGAGCAGCGCCACAGGGGGCGTGTCCAGCGGCAGCAGGGCCAGGAAGGCAATGTAGATGAGCGGGTTGAGGTAGATGCTGATCGACAGATTGTCGAACAGGAATATCTGCAACAACACCGTGACGGCGAAAAGTCCCGTATATGGAAGCGTACGATACATTTTATTCGAGGCGGGTATGTTGTTCGATCAGGTCGCTCTGTTGGAGATCCCGGATCTCGTAGAGATCGCGGTTGGCGACCAGAATGACTTCGTTGAGCCGGGAAATCTCGGCGGCGAGACGCACCCGTACCGTGTAGGCCGTGCGCGTTTCGTTCATCTCGGCGCTTTCGACCCACCCGATGAGCACGTCGGCGGGAAAGTATTGTGAGAATCCTGTTGTGACGACCTCTTCGCCTGGCTGCGGGTCGGCGTACTTCGATACGTCGCCCAGAATCACGACGTTCTGGTCGTGCCCGTCCCAATAGATCGAACCGTAGTATTCGCTTCCGGCGAGCTTGCCGCTGGCGCGGAACGAGGTGTTGAGCACCGACATGGCTACCGAGTAGCGGTCCGTGCAGTCGACGACATACCCGGCCATCGCTCCGTCGGGCGACAGCACGCCCATCTCCGGGATGATGCTGTCGCGGCGCCCGCGGTCGAGGGTGATGAGGTTTTGGGCCCGGTTGACCGTGTTGGCCACGACGCAAGCCGTGGCGAAGTGGTATTTCGATGCTCCGATGTCCTGCAGGTAGCTGTCGAGGCGTTCGGCCGTCGCGGCCTCTTCATACTGTGCCAGCCGCTCTTCGAGTTGGATGACCCGCTCGGTAAGCTGGCGGTTTTCGTGTCCGAGCGAGAAGTAGCGGTGCACGCCCGTAAAGAGCGAATGCACGCCGCCGATCACCTGGTTCGAGCGGGTGAGCAACCGGGCCTGCGTGTAGTAGGTCGAACGGGCGTAATAGCTGATGGCGATGACCTCCAGCACGATGAACAGCACCGCGACGTAGACGCTGCGTATGAACTCGAAGAGCTTGTGCAATGTGGCTGCCTTTATTTAGTGCGGGCTTGGGCCCGCAATCCGTCGTGTGTCGTGTATGTCCGGTTATTTCATCAGGAACGAGAACCGGTTGATGTTCTTCAGTGCGATTCCCGTACCGCGGGCGATGGCGCGGAGCGGGTCCTCGGCGATGTGGAACGGGATGCCGGTCCGCTGGTTGAGGCGTCGGTCGAGCCCCTTGATCAGGGCGCCGCCGCCGGCCAGGTAGATGCCGTTCTTCACGATGTCGGCATACAGCTCGGGGGGCATCGACTCGAGGACCTTCATCAGGGCGGCGTCGATCTTGGCGAGCGACTTCTCGAGGGCGTATGCGATTTCGCTGTACGAGAGCGAGACGGTCTGCGGCAGGGCGGTCAGCATGTTGGGGCCCGTGACGACGAAATCTTCGGGCTCCTGGTCCAGGTCGGAGACGGCGGCGCCGATGGCGCATTTGATGGCTTCGGCCGTGCGTTCTCCGATCCGGATGTTGTGCTGCTGGCGCACGTAGCTCTGGATGTCGTTGGTGAAGACGTCGCCGGCGACGTTGATCGACTCCGAGCAGACGATGCCGCCGAGCGAGATGCAGGCGATTTCGGAGGTGCCGCCGCCAATGTCGATGATCATGTTGCCCTCGGGGGCCTCGACGTCGAGCCCGGCGCCGAGGGCGGCGGCCATCGGTTCGTAGATCATGTAGACCTCACGGCCTCCCGCGTGTTCGGCCGAGTCGCGCACGGC
>DXGO01000102.1 GCA_019113885.1 Candidatus Alistipes intestinipullorum
AAATGAAAATAAAATGTTGAAAGGTGTTGAAAAGAAAATACGCTGAAAACTTGTCCACATTATGAACAGCCATATTATTTAATTCTTTTTCTTTTTTATTTTTAAATTTGAAAAAAGGAAAATAAAAAATCTGACGATGAACGTGGAAAACAACTCCGAACTCATCCGCCGCATCGGGGAGCTTAAGCGCGAGAAAAACGCCGTGATCCTGGCACACTACTATACGACACCTGAGGTGCAGGCCGTGGCCGACTTCCTCGGCGACTCGCTTGCCCTCTCGGTTCAGGCGCAGTCGGTCGATGCGCGGATCATCCTCTTCGCCGGGGTACACTTCATGGCCGAGACGGCCAAGGTGCTCTGCCCCGAGAAGAAGGTGCTGATCCCCTGCCCCGAGGCGGGATGTTCGCTGGCTGAATCGTGCGATGCCCGGGAGTTCGCCGCCTTCAAGGCGAAGTACCCCGGCCATAAGGTCGTCTCGTATGTCAATACGACAGTCGAGGTGAAGGCCCTGACCGACATCTGCTGCACGTCGTCCAACGCCCTGAAGGTGGTGGAGTCGCTGCCGGCCGACCAACCCCTGATCTTCGCTCCCGACCGCAACCTGGGCTCCTACATTCAGAAATTGACCGGGCGGAGGAATATGGTGCTGTGGGACGGCGCCTGCCACGTGCATGAGGAGTTTTCGCTGGAGAGGCTCCTGACGCTGAAGCGTGAGCATCCGGCAGCGAAGGTGGTCGTGCACCCCGAGTGCCGCGCCTATATCGTCGAGGTGGCCGACTATGTGGGTTCCACGGCCGGGATCCTCGACTATTGCGGACGCAGCGACGCCCGGGAGTTCATCGTGGTGACCGAAGCGGGCATTCTTGCGGAGATGCGGAAACGTTACCCGGAGAAGCGGTTTATTCCGGCGCCTCCCGACGATGAGACCTGTGGGTGCAATAACTGCAAATATATGAAGATGGTGACGCTCGAAAACATCCTGGAGTGCCTTGAAAAGGAGTCTCCCGAGATTGTGTTGGACGAGGAGGTGCGGCGTGCTGCCGAGCGTTCGATTCGCAACATGATTGCTATCCGGTAAATATTAAGACGGGCGGATGGAGTTTCCCTACGACAATGGTGCCGTGCGGCGTCAGGACCGTTTGCTCGGAGAGCCGGAGGCCCTGGCGTTGTTGCGCAGGGGCGAATACGGGGTGCTGTCGATGCAGGCCGTGGAGGGCGGCGGTTACGGCGTTCCGCTGAGTTACGTTTGGGACGGCGGGGTGCGGGTGTATGTCCATTGTGCTCCCGAGGGTCGGAAGCTGCTTTCGTTGGACCGTTGTCCTGAGGTTTCGTTCTGTGTTGTGGGGCGTACGAAGGTGGCTCCGTCGAAATTCACCACGGCTTATGAGAGTATCGTCTTGCGATGTCATGCCGTGCGGGGGCTGGAAGCCGGCGAACGGATGGAAGCCTTGCGGCTGTTGTTGAAAAAGTATGCGCCGGAGGATTTGGAGGTCGGGATGAAGTATGCCGAGAAGTCGTTTTACCGCACGGAGATTCTGCGGCTGGAGATTGTTTCGGTGAGTGGCAAGTCGAAGGTGGTGAAGTGATTTTTCAGTCTATTTTTTTCTTTTTTTATTTGTTTTAAATGATTAAAGTAAGTAATAATATAAAAATATAACCTGTTTATCCATGAAGAAAATCCTGTTGTTTTTAGCGGCGGCATGCGTGACCTTGACCGCTGCGGCCGATGAGGGAATGTGGTTGCTGCCCTACCTTCAGAAAATGAATATCAAAAATATGAAGGAGCGCGGTTGCAAACTTTCCGCCGAAGAGATTTACAGCATAGACAAATCTTCGCTCAAGGATGCCGTCGTGATCTTCGGGGGCGGTTGCACCGGCGAGATCGTTTCGCCTGATGGACTGCTTTTTACGAACCACCACTGCGGTTACGGTTCGATCCAGCAGCTCTCGTCCGTCGAGCACGATTATTTGAAATACGGTTTCTGGGCCATGTCGCGTGCCGAGGAGCTGCCTGCTCCCGGACTCCAGGTGCGCTTCGTCCGCAAGATTGCCGATGTGACAGCCGATATTCTGGGCAATGTACCTTCGATTGCCTCTCAGGAGGAGTATGACCGCATCAAGCACGAGAACATCGTTGCGCTGAAAAAGAGACTCCGTGAAGAGAATCCCGGGATGGAGGTTTCGGTCAAGTCGTTCTTTGGCGGCAACCAGTTCTTCGCCTTCGTGATGGAGGTCTACACCGACGTACGTCTGGTAGGAACGCCCCCTTCGTCGATCGGCAAGTTCGGCGGTGATACCGACAACTGGATGTGGCCGCGCCATACGGGCGATTTCTCGATCTTCCGCGTCTATGCCGGACCCGATAACCGCCCGGCCGATTATTCGCCCGAAAATCGCCCCTACAAGGCAGAGAAATACCTGAAGATTTCGTTGGATGGCGTCGAGAAGAACGACTTTGCCATGATTATGGGCTTCCCGGGGTCGACGGAGCGTTACGCCACCTCGTACGAGATTGACAACCTGCTCAAGGTAGAGAACCCCCAGCGTATCTTCATCCGCGGCGATCGCCAGGAGATTCTTTGGAAGGATATGGTTGCCGACGACGCCATCCGTATCCAGTATGCCTCGAAATACGCCGGCTCGTCGAACTACTGGAAGAATTCGATCGGCATGTCGCGCGGCATCGAGAAACTCGGTGTAAAGGCCCGCAAGGAGGCGCAGGAGGCCTCGTTCCAGGCTTGGGCCGAGAAGAATACTTTGCCCGAAGAGGGTTACATCGATGCCCTCGGGAAGATTCGCAGCTCCGTGGAGCGGATGTCATCGATGAATGCCGCACGTCAATACCTTGCCGAAGCTTTCCTTGCGGCTGTCGAGCTGCTGTCGCCCGTGCGGATGTTTACTGCGGGCGATTCGGTCAAGAGTGATCTCGGCGATACGGATGCCCTGATCAAGAGGGTGCAGAACTGGTACGAGGATTACAGCGTTACGACGGACCGCAAGGTGGCCAAACGCATGCTGGCGATCGCCCGCGAGAACATGAAGGAGTTGCCGTCGTTCTATGCCGAGGTGGTTGACAAGCAGTTCGGCGGAGACATCGATGCCTATGTCGATTACCTCTATGACCATTCGCTATTCGCATCGGAGGAGAAGGTCCTTGCCCTTGTGAAGGATTATGCGCCCGAAAAGATTGCCGATGATCCTGCTGTCGTGCTTGCACGTTCGGTGATGGAACAGTACAGCGCCCTGAGCGATGCCCTTAAGGAGCCACAGGAGCTCTATGAGGAGGGGCACCGCAAGTACATTGCCGGACTGATGTTGCAGAATCCCGACAAGGCGTGGGCTTCGGACGCGAACTTCACGATCCGCCTCACCTATGGGCGCGTGCTGCCCTATTCGCCGGCCGACGGCATCGAATACAACTACTATACGACATTGAAGGGTGTCATGGAGAAGGAGGACCCCGAAAATCCGCAGGAGTTCTTCGTGCCGGAGAAACTCAAGGAGCTCTATGCAGTGAAGGATTTCGGGCGCTATGCCAATGCCAAGGGAGAGCTTCCGACCTGTTTCCTTGCCGACTGCGACATTACGGGCGGCAACTCCGGTTCGCCGGTGCTCAATGATCGCGGTGCCCTGATCGGTTTGGCCTTCGACGGCAACTGGGAGGCCATGTCCGGTGATATTGCTTTTGAGCCGGAGCTGCAGCGTACGATCGCTGTCGACATCCGCTACGTGCTGTTTGTGGTTGACAAGTTTGCCGGTGCCCGTTGGTTGCTCGACGAACTGCAGTTCGAATAAGTTTCGGCGTACGGTTTCGATCCAAAAGGCGCTTCCTGATTCGGGAGGCGCCTCTTTCTTTCGCCCTTTTCCTGGATTTTCCCGGAAAATATGTGGTACATTTCGTTCGCGAATCCCCCAAAAATTCGTACTTTTGACGAAAATTAGCTATTTCCTTATCCTATGGCAAAAGAGTTCAAACGTTATCTCGTTACGTCGGCCCTGCCCTATGCCAATGGCCCTGTGCACATCGGCCACCTGGCAGGCGTCTATATACCTTCGGATATCTATACTCGTTATCTGCGGCTCAAGGGCTGCGATGTCATCTCGGTCTGCGGGTCGGATGAACACGGTGTGCCCATTACGATCAAGGCCCGCAAGGAGGGTGTTTCGCCCCAGCAGATCGTCGACCGCTACCACGAACTGATCAAGAAGTCGTTCGAGGGGCTGGGCATGTCGTTCGATATCTATTCGCGTACCTCGTCCAAGACCCACGCCGAGACCGCTTCGGCTTTTTTCAGGAAGCTTTACGACGAGGGCAAGTTCATCGAAAAGACTTCGATGCAGTATTACGACGAGGAGGCGCAGACGTTTCTTGCCGACCGTTACATCGTGGGTACCTGCCCCAAGTGCGGCAACGACCGTGCCTATGGCGACCAATGCGAGAAGTGCGGTTCGACCCTTTCGCCCGACGAATTGATCGAACCCCACAGTGCCGTGTCGGGCTCCATTCCTGTCAAACGTGAGACGAAACACTGGTATCTTCCTTTGGATCAGTATGAAGGATTCCTTCGTGAATGGATTCTCGACGGACACAAGGAGTGGAAGTCCAATGTCTACGGGCAGTGCAAAAGCTGGTTGGACGGTGGCCTGCAGCCTCGTGCTGTGAGCCGTGACCTGGATTGGGGAATTCCTGTTCCGGTCGAAGGGGCTGAGGGCAAGGTGCTCTACGTTTGGTTCGACGCCCCGATCGGCTATATCTCCGCCACCAAGGACCTGACGCCCGACTGGGAAAAATACTGGAAATCGGAGGATACCAAGATGGTGCATTTTATCGGCAAGGATAATATCGTTTTCCACTGTATTGTCTTTCCGTCGATGCTGAAGGCACATGGAGGCTACATCCTTCCCGAAAATGTCCCGGCCAATGAGTTCCTGAACCTCGAGGGAGACAAAATCTCCACGTCGCGCAACTGGGCCGTCTGGCTGCATGAATACCTCGAGGAGTTCCCCGGCAAAGAGGACGTTTTGCGATACGTCCTGTGTGCCAATGCTCCTGAAACCAAGGACAATGACTTCACCTGGAAGGACTTCCAGGCTCGTAACAACAACGAGTTGGTGGCTGTTTTGGGCAACTTTGTCAACCGCGCGCTTGTCCTCACGCAGAAGTATTACGGCGGCACGGTGCCTGCCTGCGGGGAGTTGAATGACTACGACCGGGAAACGATTGCCGAAGTGGCTGCCGTCAAGACATCGCTTGAATCCAATATCGAGAACTACCGTTTCCGGGAGGCGCTGAAGGATGCCATGAATATCGCCCGCATCGGTAACAAATACCTGGCTGATACCGAGCCCTGGAAGGTCATCAAGAGTGATCCTGCACGTGTGGAGACCATTCTCTATGTAGCGTTACAGATCACGGCCAATACGGCGATCGCCATCGAGCCTTTCATGCCCTTCTCAGCGGCCAAGATGCTGAGGATGCTTGCCGTGGAGAAGTTCTCGTGGGAGTCGCTTGGTGCTACCGACCTGATTCCTGCCGGCCATACGATCGGTACTCCCGAACTGTTGTTCGAAAAGATTGAGGACGACGTGATCCAGCGACAGTTGGATAAACTTGCGGCGACGAAGGCTGCCAATGCGGCTGCTGAGGCTTCTCAAAACGTTGAATGTCAGAAGGATACGATCCAATTTGACGATTTTCAGAAAATGGATATCCGCGTATCGACGATTCTTGAGGCGGAGAAGGTTGCCAAAACCAAGAAACTGCTTAAACTGACGGTCGATACGGGTATCGATCGGCGGGTGATCGTGTCGGGCATTGCCGAACACTTCACTCCCGAGGAGTTGGTAGGCAAGCAGGTGCTGGTGCTCGTAAACCTTGCCCCCCGTGAATTGAAGGGTATCACTTCGAACGGAATGATCCTGATGGCAGAAGATGCTTCCGGAAAATTACGCCTTCTGCAGCCCGACGAAAAGACTAATAATGGGGCAATCGTCGGATAACACGCTTTTGAACTAACTTAAAAACGGAATAAAATGGGAACGAACGGTATGGATTGGAACAATCTCGGCTTCGATTATCGTAAAACGGATTTCAATGTACGCTTCTCTTATGTTGATGGCAAATGGAGCGACATGGTCGTTACCGACGACGAGTATATCCAAATGCACATGTCTGCCTCGTGTCTTCACTATGGTATCGAACTTTTCGAAGGTTTAAAGGCTTTCCGCGGAGTTGACGATAAGGTGCGTCTTTTCCGTGTCGCCGACAATGCGCGAAGGATGCAGTCTTCGGCCGAGCGTCTCTGCCTGCCTGTTCCGACGGAGCAAATGATTATCGATGCCTGTGTTGAGGTGGTAAAGCGTAACGAACGTTTTGTTCCTCCCTACGGTACCGGCGCTTCGTTGTATATTCGTCCCGTGATGTTTGGCACGACGGTGGGTCTTGGGGTGAAGCCTTCGAAGGATGCGCTGTTGATCGTCTATTGTTCGCCTGTCGGGGCCTACTTCAAGGAGGGCATCAAACCTATCCGGGTCGCTATCGACCGTGAACAGGACCGTGCTGCTCCACGTGGAACAGGTGACGTCAAGGTCGGCGGAAACTATGCCGCCAGCCTGCTTTCAGGTGAAAAAGGTCACGAGTTGGGCTATTCGAACATCATGTACCTCGATGCTGCCGAGCATAAGTATATCGAGGAATGCGGAGCGGCCAATTTCTTCGGTATCAAGGACGGTAAGTATATCACGCCGATGTCTCCTTCGGTGCTGCCTTCTATTACCAACATGAGTCTCCGTCAGTTGGCTGCCGACATGGGCCTCGAGGTGGAGCGCCGGCATATTCCCGTTGAGGAGTTGCCTACGTTCGAGGAGTGTGGTGCGTGTGGAACGGCTGCCGTCATCTCCCCTATCGGTTATATCTACGATATGCAAACCGGTGCGTCGTACGATTATGGGTCTGAAGTCGGCAAGTATTGCATGGCGTTGTATACGCAGTTGCAGGATATTCAATATGGCCGTGCCGAAGACAAGTACGGTTGGTGTACGATTGTGCTGTAATATATCTGTTTATATTAAATAAAGGGAGTGACCGATAGGTTACTCCCTTTATTTTGTTCCACGTGGAACAATCGTTTTATTGTAGATGATCGGGAGTGTGTTCCACGTGGAACAACCCCCCCCCTCTTGTTTAGCGACCGAATTTGATTAGCAGAACATTGACATCTGCAGGCGACACCCCCGGAATACGCGATGCCTGGCCAATGGTCGACGGATGTATCCGCGAAAGCTTTTGTCGCGCCTCGATCGTCAGCGATTGCATCGTGTGAAAATCGAAATCTTCAGGAATCCGTATATTTTCAAGCCGATGCAACTTCTCGGCGATGAATTTTTCGCGCTCGATGTAGCCTCTGTATTTGATCTGAATCTCCGCCTCTTCGATCACTTCTCGGTCGATACCCATTTCGGTAATAAACTTCCGAAGTTTCGGCAGTGCGTTTTGTAGCGTTTCGAAGGTTACCTGATTTCGCATAAGCAGGTCGTACATCTTTTTTCCCTGCGTCAGCGGGTCCGTACCGACCGATTTCAGATAGTCGTTGATTTCGGCTATTTTGACACTCTGTGCGTGCGCGTAGGCTACAAGCGATTCTACGAGCGTATTTTTTTTGATGAAATGTGCATATTTTTCTGCCGAAACCAGTCCGATTTCGTGACCCAACGGGGTCAATCGAATGTCGGCGTTGTCCTGTCGGAGCAGTATTCGGTATTCGGCTCTGGAGGTGAACATCCGGTACGGTTCGTCGACACCCTTGGTTACCAGGTCGTCGATCAACACGCCAATGTAGGCTTCGTCGCGTTTCAGTACGATCGGTGTCTCCCCTTTCAGTGCCCGGTGGGCGTTGATCCCTGCCATCAGACCCTGCGCGGCTGCCTCCTCGTAACCGGTCGTGCCGTTGACCTGCCCGGCAAAATAGAGCCCCGCAACAAGCTTCGTTTCGAGTGAATGGTGCAGTTGCGTGGGTGGAAAGTAGTCGTATTCGATGGCGTAACCGGGTCTGTATATCTGTAAATCCTCGAATCCGCGGATTTTGTGCAGCGCTTCCCACTGGATTTCCCACGGCAGCGACGACGAAAATCCGTTCAGATAGTATTCGTTTGTCGAGCGTCCCTCGGGTTCGAGGAAGAGTTGGTGCTGATCTTTGTCGGCGAATGTACGCAGTTTGTCCTCGATTGACGGGCAGTAGCGCGGCCCGATGCCGTGGATGGTGCCGTTGAAGAGCGGCGAGCGGTCAAAGCCCTCACGCAGGGTGTCATGCACCTCCTTGCTTGTGTAGACCAAGTAACAGGGCATTTGGTCTCGAACGGGTTCCGTATCGGGAGAAAAGGAGAATTTCCCGGGATTTTCATCCCCGTATTGGGGCTCCAGCAGGTCGAAACGGATTGTCCGGGCATCGAGGCGTGCCGGGGTTCCGGTCTTCATGCGTCCGGTTTCGAATCCCATTTGGCGGAGGCATTCGGTGATTCCGTGCGAGGCTGCATCCCCTGCCCGACCTCCTTCGGCATGGGCCGTGCCGCAGTGCATTACCCCCTCGAGAAAGGTCCCGGCGGTCAGTACGACGGCCCGGCATGAGAAGGTGACGCCCATGCGGGTGCGCACGCCGCAGACGACGGGTCGCTGTCCCGAGGTGTCGAAGAGCAGTTCGGTGGCGGCGTCTTGCCAGATCGAGAGGTTCGGGGTGTTCTCCAGCGTACGGCGCCACTCCTCCGAGAAGCGTGTCTTGTCGCATTGCGCCCGCGGACTCCACATTGCCGCACCTTTCGACTTGTTCAGCATCCGGAACTGGATGGCCGTGCGGTCTGTGATGCGTCCCATCTCTCCTCCTAATGCATCTATCTCTCTGACTATCTGTCCTTTAGCTACACCGCCGACTGCCGGATTGCACGACATCGAAGCCATTTTGGTCATGTCCATGGTCAGAAGCAGCGTGCGCGATCCGAGGCGTGCTGCGGCCGAAGCGGCCTCGCATCCGGCGTGTCCTCCTCCGATGACGAGTATGTCGTAGTTGAGTGTCATTGCGCTTTCTCCCAGAATTTCAGGTATTTGTCCTCCTTGCGGTGCATCTGTGCATTGGTCCGTGGCGTCTTGTCGTTTTGGCCGCAGAGGTGCAGTACGCCGTGCACTACCACGCGGCGCATCTCTTCAAGTGCAGTCGCCCCATATTGTCGGGCATTGTCTGCTACGGTCTCCACGTCGATGAAAATATCCCCCGAGACGATGCGTGTTCCCTTGCGGTCGCTGTAGTCGAAGGTGATGATATCGGTGAAGTAGTCGTGTCCGAGGTATTGGCGGTTCATCTCCAGCAGGCGCTGTGCCGAGCAGAAGATGTAGGTGACCTCGCCCAGTTCGTAGCCTTCGCTGCGGGCCACCTCGCGGAGCCACTGCGCCGTCAGGCGCTTCTGCGGCAACCGGTAGGTGCAATCATCGGTATAGTATCTGACAGCCATGTTTCGGCAAATAGGTTTTGTTTGCAATATGGTTCATCGGGAATGCGGTGCGGCAAGGGCGGCTTTTGAGCCACACCCTGCTGCCGCCGGCTCCTTATCGCTTGAAGCAGTCCTCGGCACGCATCTTCTGCCTCGGATCGGGCGGATAGATGCCGAAGACAATCCGGTATTCGGTCTCCATAGTCGAAATGTTCACTGCCGATCCGATGGTTCCCAACGTCTGGTTTCTGGCCACTTTCTGGCCCTTTTCGACGCTGATCGTCCCGAGGTTGGCATAGGAGGTTATATATTCGCCATGGGCCACGAAAACGTCGTATTTGCCCGTAATGCGGTTCTGCTTCGTCTCCACGACCTTGCCGTCGTAGATCGAGATGACCGACGCCCCTTTCGGACCGGTGATCTCGGCCATGTTCTCCTTGTAGCGTTTCACGCGTCCGCCCGTAACCGGAAGCCGCAATCCCGAGGTCTTCGACGAGAACGACGCTCCCTCCTTGTTGCCCTTGGTCAGCTTGCGCAGTTCGTTGATTGCTACGTCGAGCTGCTGCTCTTCCGACATCTTGCGTTGCAGGGCCTTCTTCTCCTGCTGGGTCATTGTCCGGATGCTTGCCTTGGCGTTGCGTGAATCGCGTTCGAGCTTCTCGCGTTGTGACGTGAGCCGCTGCATCACCGAATCGAGCGAATGTTTCCGGCTGTCGAGCACCTGCCGTTTGGCCTGCACCTGTTCGTCGAGAGCCGCGATATCACGCAATTTCCGTTCGCGCAGCGCCGCGACTTCCCGCAACACGGTGATCCGACGCGCCACATCGGCAAAGCTGCGGGCCGAGAAGAGATAGGCCAGGTAATTGTTGTGCCGGTAGTTGCGGTAGGCTTCGCGGGCCATCTCGCCGTACTGCGCCCGATAGCGTTCGAGGGTTTCCGACAGGCTCCCTGCCACGCTGTCCGTGCGTGCGATCTCCTCCTGCAGCAGCCGCACCTGCCTTTCGTTGGCTTCGATAAGCTGGCTCCGCGAGTCGATTTGCCGCGCCAGCAGGCGGACCCGCTCTTCGTTTGCGGCACGTCCCTTCTTGAGTTTGGCGATTTGCGCCTCCTCGTTGGCAATGCGCTTCTCAATCGCCGCGATGACGCGTTTCTGCTCCTCGATGCGCTTGTCACTCTGGGCGAAGGCTCCGAGGGAGATGAACAGCAACGTGCTGAGCAGGATGCATAATCCGAGCGGTTTCATGCCGTCAGGGTGCTTGGGGTTTCGGTTTCGCGGGCTGCGCGATCCGTTGTTCGATCTGTCGAGCGTCGTAGCCCTTCTCGAGGGCCCGCCGCCAGTAGACTTCGGCCATGAACTGTTCGCCGAGTTCGTGGAGGATGTCGCCGTAGTGTACCATCAGTTCGGGACTCTCCTGCCCGTCGAGCGCTACGGCTTTCTGCAACAGCTTTTTGGCCTCTTCCGTGCGCCCGAGCTTGAAGAGTACCCAGGCATGCGTGTCGAGGTAGGTGGGGTTGTTGTCGGTGAGCGCCACGACGAGACTTGACATCGAGAGCGCCCGTTCCAGGTCTCGCTCCTCGAGCGAGAGGAAGTAGGCGTAATTGTTGAGAACCACGACGTTGTCCTTCCATAACCCGAGGCTCTTCTCATAGGCTTTGTAGCACTGTTTCATCGCCTTGCGGGCGGCTGCCGTATCGAAGGGCATCCCGGATTTCAGTGAGTCGGCCTGTTTCGACGAGGCCTCGCCCAGCAGGGCTTTCTGATGCCAGGCATCCCCGATCAGTCCCCAGATCACACCCTGCAGCGAATCGGTGTCGGCATAACGCAGCGACTCCTTGTAGGCATCGATCGCCCGGTCGTACTGCTTCGAGTAGCTCAATACGTTCCCTTTGGCGATGTGGAAGTCGATCTTGCCCGGGAAGAGCGCCAATGCGCGGTTGACGTATTTGTCCACCGAGTCGGGATGCTGGAGGTAGCTCTCGATGTCGATGACCGTCCGGTAGTACTCCATGACGGGCGGCTGGTCGGCAAGGTGGTTCTTGTAGAGCGTAAGCGCCTGTTCGAGCTCCCCCGAGGCGATCAGGTGGTCGGCATAGAGCTTTACGACCCGTTGGTCGTCGGGATAGAGGATCGCCAGTGTCGAGGCCAGGTCGTTGATCTGGAAGTAGTACTCGCGGTAGAAGCGGATGTCGGAGGTGTACTGCTCGAAACGGCGGATTTTTGTCTCCACGGGCAATTCTTCCGACCGGAACAGTGGCCGCATGATGCCCAGCAGGGCCCGGTAGTCGCGGCGGTCGGTGTAGAAGTTGGCCAGCGCCATGAGAGTCTGGACGTTCGTGGAGTCGATCCGCAGGGCCTCACCGTACTCGGCCCGGGCCATCGAGTCCTTGCCTGCCACAGCGTAGAGGTCGGCCAGCACCACGTGGTGTCCGGCTTCATAAGGGGCTGTTTCGACCATCTCCCGGGCCTCGTCGATCGCCTTGTCGGTCTGGTTCGTGGCCACCAGCAGGTGGCGTTTCATTTCGCTCAGGTAGGGGATTTTCCCGAAACGCACCTCCGCCGAATCGAGCGTTACCAACGCCATTACGGGGCTTCGCTTCTGTTCGTAGAGCGCCGCCACGACACGGTAGTTGTCGGGGTCGTTCGGATGTGCCTTCAGCAACTTGCGGTAGACGTTCAACGCCTCGTCGTACCGCTGTGCATAGATGAGTGTCTGACCGTAGAACTGGTGGTACCACTTGTTCGTCGTATCGAGCCGGTAAGCCTCGCCGGCCAGCTCCACCGCTTCGTCAGGGGTGGCGTAAAGTCCGTTTGCGGCCAGTTCGTAGTAGGCCGGGGCATAGGTCGAATCGCGGCGTATGGCCTCCCGGAAAAGTCCTTTCGCGCGCACCGTGTCGCCGAAGATGGCATTCTGCTTGATCCCCTCGGTATAGAACCACACGCTGCGCAGCGAGTCGGGCCATTCGGGAGCGGGCGCTGCAGACGTGTCTTTCCCGGTGACGAAGGCCGTGGAAAAGAGCAGGCACAGAATGGCGGTCGCTGTTAGGCGTTTCATGGGCGGACGTTTCGTTAAAGGCTTCTAGAGAGCTTCGTCGAACTGGTGGAGGAAGCGGACGTCGTTTTCGAAATAGAGCCGCAGGTCCTTCACGCCGTACTTGAGCATGGCGACACGTTCAATCCCCATGCCGAAGGCGAATCCGGAGTATTTTTCGGGATCGATATCGTTCGCTTTCAATACGTTGGGATCGACCATGCCGCAGCCCATGATCTCGAGCCACCCCGTCCCCTTGCAGACCGGGCAACCCTTGCCGCCGCAGAGGTTGCACGAGACGTCGACCTCGGCCGAGGGCTCCGTGAAGGGGAAGTACGACGGGCGCATGCGGATGCGGGTCTGCTCGCCGAAGATCTCCTTGGCAAAGTAGAGCAGCGACTGCTTCATGTCGGCGAACGAGACCCCTTCGTCGATGTAGAGGCCCTCGATCTGGTGGAAGATGCAGTGGGCGCGGTAGGAGATGGCCTCGTTGCGGAACACGCGCCCGGGGCAGATGACGCGGATGGGCGGCTTCTGGCGCTCCATCGTGCGCACCTGGATCGACGAGGTGTGCGTACGCAGCAGGATGTCGGGGTCCTTCTCGATGAAGAAGGTGTCCTGCATATCGCGGGCGGGATGCTCGGGCGGGAAGTTAAGCGCCGAGAAGACGTGCCAGTCGTCCTCGATCTCGGGACCGTCCGCCACGGTATAGCCCAGTCTGGAAAAGACCTCGACGATCTGGTTCTTCACGAGCGAGATCGGGTGGCGCGATCCGAGGTGCTCGGCCGTGCCGGGGCGCGTGAGGTCATCCTCCGACGCGGCGTTCTCGGCGGCCGCATTCTGCCACTCCTCGCGCAGGGCGTTGATGCGCGTCGTGGCCTCGTTCTTGAGCCGGTTCAGCTGTTGCCCCAACTCGCGTTTAAGCTCCGGAGCCACCGTTTTGAAATCCTCCATCAGGGCATTCAACTCACCCTTCTTGCCGAGAATCTTGATGCGGAATTCTTCGATTTCCGCTGCCGCTTTGGGTTTGAACTCTTCGACTCGTCGTAGGAGTTCGTTGATTTTGTCGGTCATATTTTGATCGTGTTTCTTTTTTGTCTACTTTTGGCAGGTGTCCCTTTCCTTGGGGTACTAACGTGCAAAGTTACAAAAAAATTGAGATATGTTGCGTAAATTCGCCTCATTTGTCCTGATGCTTGCATTCACGCTCCCCGCCTCGGGGCAGAAAGTGGGGGTCGTCATGAGCGGAGGCGGAGCCAAGGGTCTCTACCATATCGGCGTGCTCGAGGCCCTTGAAACCTATGGCATTCCGATCGACTATGTGGCCGGAACGTCGATGGGCTCGATCATCGCCGCCATGTATGCCGCAGGATACTCTCCGGCCGAGATGCGGTCGATCGTCTCTTCGGGCGTCGTGCGCGAATGGGTCTCCGGACGCATCGATCCCAACGTTTACATGCCCTATTACCGGCAGATCGCCAGCAATCCGGCCTTCGTGAACCTGCGTGTCGATGTCGAAGACCCGGCTGGGGCCCGGTTCGTCGTGCCGACGAACCTCATCTCCTCGACACAGATCGACATGGCGCTGACGGAGCTCTTCGCAGCGGCGTCAACGGCCGCGGAGGGTGATTTCAATCGTCTGATGGTTCCATTCCTCTGTGTAGCCAGCGACATGAACCACCGCGGACCGGCCGTAATGCGTCGGGGCGATCTGAGTGAAGCCGTGCGGTCGTCGATGTCCATTCCGTTGGTATTCAAACCTATGACAATCGACTCGATGCTTCTTTACGACGGCGGTATCTACGATAACTTCCCCTGGAAACCCCTCGACGAGGCCTTTTCCCCCGATTTGATCATCGGATCGATCTGCACGTCGGGTAATACGCCTCCCAGCGAGCAGAACAACCTGCTCGACCAGGCCTTCCTGCTGGCCATGCACGACTCCGACTATACGCTGCCCGAAGGGCGCAGTGTGACAATCCGCCGGGCCGTAGGGGTCAACATGCTCGATTTCGATCAGGCCGAGGCGATCATGGACGCGGGATACGAAGATGCTATCGCTGCCATGCCGCAACTGCTCGAACGCATTCCTGTCGGCGACCGTCGCGATTCGGCCTGGTTTGCCGACCGGCGGGCGGCCTTCCGGAAACGGTGTCCGCCGCTGGTTTTCGACAACTACGACCTCAAAGGATTGAAACCTGCTCAGAAAGCCTATGTACGTGACTTGTTGCAGGTCGATCCCCGTCTGGCAGGGCGGCAGCAGGTCATGGACTTCGCCCAGCTGCGCACGAACCTCTACCGGTTGCTCTCCGTGGGGGACTTTTCGATGGATTTCCCCAAGGCCCGCTACGATTCGCTCTCGGGCCGCTATACGTTCGTGGCCCGCTTCAACACGCGTCCGACCTTCAAACTGACGTTCGGCGGGAACGTCTCCTCGACGGCCTTCAACCAGGCCTATGTGGGGGTAAGCCACAGTTGGATCGGCCGCGTGTCGCAGCGCCTCGGTGCCGACCTCTATCTCGGGCCCCTCTATACGTGGGGCACGTTCGGCGGGCGTACCGATTTCTACATGTGGAAACCGCTTTTCATCGACTATGCCTACAATTTCTCGGTGGCCAACTTCCGCCACGGCTACTTCGGCAACGTCTCGAAAGTGCGCAATGCCGAGCAGGTGAAGAGCAGTGAGAGTTTCCTGACCTTCGGTGTCGGCATGCCGGTCACGCACCGCAGTGCCTTCGTGTTGCGGGCCAACGGCGGGCATGTCAATTACCGGTACGACTCGCAGGATATCTTCGCCGACGATACCGACCTGACACGATTTTCGTTTTTCGGCCTCCGGGCCTCGATCATCCGCAACACGCTCGACAAGTTCCTCTATCCGAGGCGCGGCTCCGACCTTCAGCTTTCGGCCATTTTTGTCACCGGGCGCGACAAGTACAATCCCTATGACGTGAAGACGTTCATCGCCTCCGAAACCCGCCAGTGGTTCGGCGGGCGCTTTACGTGGAACAAGTATTTCGACATGCCGGGGCTGAGCTGGTTTTCCTTCGGGTTGAATATCGACGGTGTCCTTACGAACCAGCCGTCGTTCCAGACCGAGAGTGCGACGCTCATGGCGATGCCCGAATATGCTCCCGTTTCGCACATGCGAATGATCTACATGCCCGATTACCGGGCGCCCCGTTTCGTAGCGGGCGGCCTGATGCCCACGTTCGACCTGACGACGAACTTCTTCTTCCGTACAGGTTTCTATGCCATGTACCGTCAGACGCGCGACTACAACCCTTTCGGCGAGGAGGATCGCCCGTGGCATTACATTGCGGAGGCATCGCTTGTCTACCACACGCCGATCGGCCCGGTAAGCCTGGCGTTGACAAAGTACGACCTTCAGGATTGGAAAAACATGTATCTCACCTTCAATTTCGGTTACGCGATCTTCGCCCCCAAGGGAACCTTCTATTGATCGCCGTGCTGCATTTGCGATTCGGGAGAGGCTCGGGTATGGGATCTCCCGGGAAAAGCGAGTCTCGGGAAAGCCGTCCGGAATATATTTCCGGACGGCTTTTTTTCGTCGTCGGGATTTTGCGTCGAGGGAGGGGTGGCCGGAAATTCCGGCATGAAGCCCGGAGATGGTAAATTCTGTGCAAAAACGTATAACAGGCAGATCGGTGATTAGATTTTGCTATGATTTGAACGATTCGTTCCATGCTCCGGGACGGTGCGAACCTAATTTTGTTTTAACCGAAACACTAACTTCTATGCGTATGAACCAGAATTTATCTCAAATGTTATTGCGCGTATGCGCATGTACCGGGGCGATTTTGTCCATATGGGCTTGCAGCAAGGACGGGTCGGAAGAGCCCGGGAACGCCAAAATCTCGGTAACGACCGCTGCCGTTACGGAGATCAGCGGGACGAGCGCCGTGAGCGGCGGCGTGGTCTCCGGCGAAGAGGGGGCCGTGGTGACAAAACGCGGCGTCTGCTGGTCGGAATCTGACAATCCGACGATTGAAGATCGCTCTACCTCGGATGGCGAAGGCCTGGGTTCGTTCCGGTCGGAACTGACCGGGCTTACGGAAGGATCCACCTATTATGTGCGTGCGTATGCCGTATCGGGAGGTGTTACCGTCTACGGATCGTCCGTATCCTTCAAGGCCGAGAGCCTTGTTCCGAGCGTTACAACCGCCGAAATAAGCGATATTTCGTATCGGACGGCCATGGGTGGTGGAACCATAGTGTCACCCGGGGCCTCGGATATTCTCTCCGTCGGAATCTGCTGGTCGACGGAGGAGAATCCTACCATCGAAAATGACAATACCGAAGGCGACCCGTCGGAGAGTGTCTTCTCGCTTCCGCTGGAGAACCTCCGTTCGGGGACAACCTATTATGTCCGGGCTTTTGCGTCGAATGATGCCGGAGTGGCCTATGGTGCGCAGGTCTCTTTTACCACGTTGACCGAGAGTCTTGTCGAGGTGCCCGATCAGGCTTTCATGCAATATCTGCTCGACAATTTCGATGAGAACTGGGACGGACAGTTGCAGACCGGAGAGGTGGAGGCTGTGACATCCATCGATTGTTCCGGACTCGGGATCGTCTCGCTGGAGGGGCTCGGAAACTTCCCGAATCTGCAGATTCTCACGGCGAACGACAACCCGATTGCGTCGATCGACCTTTCGGAAAATCCGGAACTGGTGCAGGTAGCACTGATCCGTACCTCGCTCGAGGAGCTTTCGATCGAGGGGCTGTCCCAACTCGAGATGTTGCTTTGTGATGGCTTGAAGGACAACCTTCCCGGGCCGATGCGTAAATTGAGCGTCAAGAATTGCCCCCGGTTACAGACTCTCAATTGCCAGGAGAACTCCCTTGAGGCCCTCGAAATCTCAAATTGCCCCGAGCTTTCGCAATTGTGGTGCTTTACGAATGCGTTGACCTCCCTCGATCTGTCGGGAGCCCCGGCCCTGTCCGATTTCAAAGCCTGGGACAATGATCTGTCGACCTTGGACCTGTCGGCCAACAAAGCCATCGTGTCGCTCGAGATTCAGCGCAATCAACTGACAGACCTGGTCGTTGCGGATTGTCCGGAACTGCAGCACATCTGGTGCGACGGTTTGACGAAGGTGGGAGAGGAGGAGTTCCTCGGGTCGTTGCAACGCGTGTCGGTGACCAACTGTGCAAAACTCGAAGAGTTGAATTTCCAGGAAAATTCCGTGCAGGAGCTCTCTATTGCGAACTGTCCCTCGTTGAGGAGTATCTGTGGTTGGCGCAACCAGCTGACGGAGCTCGATCTGTCGGGATGCACCTCGCTTACCGAATGCAAAGTTGCGGCAAATGCGTTTACAAGCGCCTCTTTCCAGGGTTGTACGTCGCTCGATCTGATCGATATTCCCGACAATGTTCTGACGAGCCTCAATCTCGATGGCTGCAGCGCCTTGCGAGAAATATGGCTCCAGAATAACAAAACCCTGACCTCGTTGGATCTTTCGAGCAATTCGAACCTGCAGATTCTCAGGATGGTCGCCTGCGGTGTCCGAGCTCTCGACCTGAGCGGTCTCACCCGTTTGTCTTCCGTGTGGTGCGACAACAACGGTATGGAGTCGCTTCGTGTGAACGGTTGCTCTGCACTCACCGAGCTGAAATGTCAGGTGAATTCCTTGTCTGAACTCCAGGTAGAGGGGTGTTCGAATCTCGGCATCCTGTGGTGTGATACCAACAACCTGCAGGAGCTCGATCTCAGCGGTTGTTCGGTACTGAAGGAGTGCAATGTGGCGGTAAATCGTGCTTTGGCGCATATCGACCTTTCTGGCTGCGCGAGCCTTGCCACGCTGAATGCCTTCGATTGTGCCTTGACCGAGCTCGACCTGTCGGATTGCGACCTCCTTGAGCTGGTTCAGGTGAACGACAACCGATTGACCTCCTTGTCCGTACATGGGACGAAATTGCACGATGTGCACTGCGTGCGCAACAACCTTACCTCTTTTACCGCAACGAACACGCCGGCTCTCAACATCCTGTGGCTTCACGACAATCAGCTTACAACACTCGATGTGAGCGAATGCGCCGACCGGATTGAAATCCTGGGCGTGTATACCCCGGACGATCCTGTGAACCATACCAATCCGTTGCAGGTCCTTTACATGCGATCGAATCAGGAGATAGTGAATCGCTATGTCCCGGATACGGTAGAAATCCGATTTAAGTAACCTAGTGGGAATCGTGCAGCGGAGACAGAGCACTTCTGTGTTTTGTCCCGTTGCACGATCCTACACCAATTTTTTGCCTATGTACTATTGTATGAACGATCTTATCCGGCATGTGAAAAGGATATTGTCGGTCGTCTTGCCGACGGTTTGCTGCCTTCTCGCCGCGCAACTGCATGCCCAGCAACAGGGCGAAATATCGGGTCTGATCCTCGACATCGAAGGGCAGCCGATGGTTGGAGTGACGGTCCTCGTGAAAAACACGACCCAGGGGACGACCTCGGCGTCCGACGGCCGTTACGAACTCCAGAATCTGACTCCGGGGGCAACGATCGTCTTCAGCTTCCTGGGATACCAGACCGAAGAATTTGTTTATCAGGGACAGACCGTTCACAATGTCGTCATGCGTCAGGCATCGACCGAGATGGAGGATATCGTAATCGTGGGATACGGCGTCCAGAAAAAGGAAACCGTGACGGGCGCACTCTCGGGGGTCAAACCCCAGGTGCTCGAACGGACCGCAACCGTGTCGCTGTCGAACTCCATAGGAGGGTCGATGCCCGGTATCATTACCCGGCAGAGCTCCAGCGAACCGGGCAATGACTCGGCGGCGATCTTTATCCGGGGAATGGGGACGTGGCAGAACATGAACCCGCTGATTCTGGTCGACGGCGTGGAGCGTGACATGAATCTGATCAATGTGGCGGAGATCGAGTCGATAACGGTCCTGAAGGACGCCTCGGCAACTGCCGTATACGGCGTTCGGGGAGCCAACGGCGTCATCCTGATCAATACCAAGAAGGGAAAGATGGGGAAACCGCAGGTGATCTTCCGCACGGAGTTCGCCATGCTGCACGGATTGCGTTTCCCGCAGTATATCTCGGGGTATGAATTTGCATCGCTTATGAACGAGGCGACCCGGAACGGGGGCGGCCCGGATGCTACCCTGCCGTGGACGGGTGAGGAGTTGCAGAAATTCCGGGACGGCTCGGACCCCTACCTGTATCCCGATACCGACTGGATCGGCGACGTTCTCAAGAAAAACAGTTTCCAGACGATCAACAACCTGAGCATCTCCGGGGGAAACGAGATCGTACGTTATTTTGTCAACGTCGGCTATACGAGCCAGAGCGGTCTGTTCCGGGAAGACCCCAACTATGATTATCGTACGAACTCGAAGTCCGACCGTTACAATTTCCGGTCGAACGTCGATGTCAATGTGTCGAAAAACCTCGTTTTGAGCCTGGGTGTAGGTGGCATTATCCAGGACAAGACCTATCCGGGAACTGCCTCGAACGAGATTTTTGCCCAGATACGTCAGGTTTCGCCCATACAGATGCCCCGGCAGAATCCCGACGGTACGCCGGGCAGTGCGGGGTCGGCCGTATACCTCAACCCCTGGGCTCTGGCCACCCAGAGCGGATATTCGAAACAGTTTATCAATACACTGCAGGGAACGTTCAACCTTTCGTGGGATTTGTCGTCCCTGGTAACCAAGGGGCTTTCGCTGTCGGCCAAGTTTTCCTACGATTACTACTATTTCAACAACGTGAACCGTCATATCGTTTACGGCATGAAACGTTACATGGGAAAGGACGCCGGCGGCAATGATATTTACATGAATGTCCGCAATGCCGAGAGCATGGCTTATGGAATATCCAGCGCTTCGAACCGGGCCTATTATTACGACATCGGATTGAATTACGACCGGACTTTTGGCCGCCACCACGTCATGGCCATGTTGCTGTTCAATCGGCGGGATTACAAGGACCTTACGGCCGGAAACAGCATGTTTAACCTCCCCTATCGCCGACAGGGACTTGCCGGGCGTCTGACATACGATTACGCGGGCCGCTATATGGCTGAATTCAATTTCGGTTACAATGGCTCCGAAAACTTCCGTAAGGGGAACCGCTACGGATTCTTTCCCTCCTTGTCGTTGGGCTGGGCGATGTCGAACGAAGGTTTCTGGCAACGGTCGGATTTCCTGAAGGACATCTATTTCAAACTGAGGGGATCCTATGGTGTCGTGGGCAACGACCAGATCAGCAATGACCGTTTCCTCTATCTGTCGACGGTAAGCACTACGGCGAACGGGGCCTATTTCGGTTCCTCGCAGAGTCTGATTGTCGGGTACAACGAATACAAGATCGGGTCCGATGTGACCTGGGAAAAGGCTTACAAGGCGGATGTCGGGTTCGAGTTGCGTTTGTTGAAGGACCGTTTGTCGCTGCAGGGCGACTTCTTTGACGAGGATCGCCGGGACATCCTGCTGGCGCGCAGTTCGATCCCCAATGTCACCGGAATTGCCTCCTCCGTGTATGCAAACCTGGGGCAGGTTCACAACCGCGGCGTGGATGCCGTGCTGGAGTGGCGGGACACTACGCCGGGCGGGTTCTATTACTCCTTCTACGGGAACTTCACCTATGCGCACAACTATATCGTCGAGGACGACACGCCGCATCCACGTTATGACTGGCTGGATACCCGTGGCCGGCGCATCGGCCAGCCCTTCGGATATATTGCCCTCGGCTTCTTCAGTTGCGAGGAGGAGATCGCCGACAGCCCGACCCAGACGTTTATGACCGAGGTGAGACCCGGCGATGTCAAGTATCTCGATCTGAACAAGGACGGGAAGATTACGCCCGACGACCGGGCTCCCATCGGATTTGCCCGAACACCGGAGATCATGTTCGGATTCGGTGGCTCCATGGCTTACAAAGGGGTCGATTTCTCGTTCAGCTTCACCGGTGCGACGCGTGTTTCAACTTTCCTGATGACGGAGGATATGCTCCCCTACTCGCTCGAATACCCCCGTTACAACATCTCGCGGGAGTACTACGACAACCGGTGGATTCCCGGTGCGGCCGACAACTCGAAGGCCAAGTATCCCGCGGTCATCAACGGCAACAATCCCAACAACTATCAGTTAAGCACTCTGTATATGCGGGATGCGAGCTACCTTCGGCTCAAGTCCGCCGAAATCGGCTATACGCTGCCGGAACGTTGGAGCCGGAAACTGCATATCGAGAAGATTCGGATTTTTGTGAACGGAACGAACCTCTTCTGTATCGACGGCCTGAAGATCGTCGACCCCGAGGCCGATACGGGAACGGGAAACTATCCCCAGCAACGCACGATCAACGGAGGCGTGCAGATCAATTTCTAAAACTACTGCGCTATGAGATTCAGATTCCTTATTTTGACTTTTGCCGCCATTTGCCTGTTGGGGTCGTGCGACTATCTCGACAAGACTCCGGACGAGGATATGACAATCCCCGATGTGTTTACGAACCCCGACTGGACACAGGCCTTTTTGTCTAACATCTACAGCTGGCTGCCCAATGAGGCGAACTTTGCTGATGACGGCGGCTTCCGCAGCCCCTTTACCGGAGGGTGCGACGAGATGGAGATCGCCTTCGGCGGCGCCTTCTCCCATATGATCAATGCCGGATCGTGGAACTCGGAGAATGTCAATCGAGTCCCGATCTGGCGGGAATCCTATGCCGCGATCCGTTGCATCAACATTTTCCTGTCATACATCGACAAGGCCAACGGCACGTCGCAGCAAATTACCAACTGGAAGGGCGAAGCACTCTTTTTACGTGCGTTCTTCCACTTTCAGGTGATGCGTGCCTACGGCCCGATTATCACGATGGATTTCGTTGCCGATCCCGATGTGGCGGCAGATCGGTTCCGGCGGACGACGATCGACCGGTCGGCGGAGTTTATTGTCCAGGACTGTATGGATGCATATGAATTGTTGCCTACGACTCAGAACTCCACGGACCTGGGACGCCCCACCAAAGCCTCCGCTTTGGCTTTGCGCTCCCGCGTGCTGCTCTACCTGGCCTCTCCGCTGTACAACGGCAACACCGATTTGTCGATGATGAAGGACCCTCTTTCGGGTGAGGTTCTGATTCCCCAGACCGAAGACCCCGAGAAGTGGAAGGATGCGGCAGATGCCGCCGCACAGTGTATCCGGGAGGCCGAAGCGGTCGGATTCGCACTTTATCACAGTGCCGACGACGATCCCGTGAAGAATTATGAGGAGATATTCACGGAAAACTGGAATTGTGAGATGCTCTTCGGGAAGAACCTGGGGGACTATTGGCATCATATGTGGTGCAGCGATCCGATCAGTTACGGCACTCCGTCGATTTTCAATCCGACGCAGGAAATGGTCGACGCTTACGAGATGGAGGACGGGTCGACTCCGATTTCCGGGTACACCAATAACGGATTGACCCCCATCATCAACGAAGCATCGGGATATGTGGAAACGGGCTATGCGACCGAGGCGGAGAGCGGCCGTTGGCCGGCAGGTGTACGCAACATGTACACCCATCGTGAACCCCGTTTTTATGCAAGCATCAATTTCCCCGGGCAGGTTTGGAAGCACGGACACGAGCTCGCATTCTGGTACGAAGGTGTCGACGGCAAGAAATATGCCGGTTCGGATTATTGCAAGACCGGTTACCTGATGCGCAAGATCAACAACATCGATATCACGTCGAACCCGTGGAAGACCGAAAAGACCTTCTGGATCTATTTCCGCCTGGGGGAAATCTACCTCAACTGTGCCGAGGCGCTCAACGAGTATGCCGGGCCCACGAAACTGGATGACGATGGTCACGATGCGTATTATTATGTCAATGCGATCCGGAATCGTGCCGGGTTGCCCGATTTGCCCGAAGGTTTGTCCAAGGAGCAGATGCGTGACCGTATCAAGCATGAACGGCGCATTGAACTGGCTTTCGAAACCCATCGTTTCTTCGATGTCCGCCGGTGGAAGGATGCCGAGTTGAGCGAGTCCAAGGCGATCCACAGCCTGAATATCTATGCCGGAACCTCCAAGCAGGACGATGCCTTTTATGCGAGGACGCTGTGTGAACAACGTATTTTTGTCGCTCCGCAGCACTATTTCTTTCCCATTGAACAGGATGAGATCGATAAAAACCGTGACGGGCTTTTGCAGAATCCCGGATGGTAAATGGCATGTATGACCCAATGAACTTAAAACGTATGATTATGATCAAGCGAATGGTATTGATAGGAGTGTGGTTGATGGCGGCGTTGGCAAGCTATTCCTGCACCAACGAATTTACCTGGGAGGAGCCTCCCAAATGGAAGCCCTCCCCCAAACCCGATCCGACGAGTTATGACGTCACCATGGAGGCGCTGCTCGACGAGATGGTGTCGTTCGATGCGGCTACGCGGTTTCCGGAGTGGCCCTATACGTGCCGTCAGGAGAGCAGCCATGACCGTCGGTCCCAAACCCCCGGGACTCCCGAATGGTTTGCCAACGATGACGGTTGGGGGTATATCCGCGACGAGGTGAACAGCGGACGTGCCGAACGGGTTATTTTCGAGGAAGAGGGACCGGGGGTGATAACGCGCATCTGGGTCACTTCCTTCCAGAGCCCTACGACCGTAATCCGCTTCTATTTCGACGGGGCTACGACTCCGAGTTGGGAGATTCCGAGCTTCGACGTGCAGGAGATATGCGCGTCGTTGGGGACCGAATGGCGGAGTACGGTGTTGCGGAAGGGGTTTGCACAACCGGGCGACACCTGGATCCGGGGCAGTTCTTTGTATCTCCCGATCCCGTATGGGAACGGATGCAAGATCACGCTCGAGGAGCAGGACAACACCCTTGTGAATCCGTCGCGCTATTATCAGATCAATTTCCGCCGGTACGATGAGTCCGTGGCTGTTGAGACGTTTTCGAAGGAGGTGCTCGAACGCACTCGGGACCGGATTCTCGAGGTCAACCGTACGCTGCTGAATCCCTCGGTCAAGATGTCGGGGCGGGTGGTCTCGGGAAGCCGTACGTTGGCTCCCGGAGAATCCTTGGTCCTTGACTTGCCGGAGGGTACGAGGGCAGTCACGCAGACCAAATGTTCGATTTCGTGCGACGATGACGTTTATGCCGAGGTAATGGACGGCATCCTCTTTACGGCGACCTTCGACGGTATGCGGACGGTAGCAGCCCCGATGTCCGATTTCAGCGGCGCCGGGCCCGGTGCCGAGGCCGTGAAGAGCTGGTTCCTGACTGCCGATGGAAGCGGTAGTGTGGAGAGCCGTTGGATGATGCCCTATCAGCGCGAAGGAAGTTTGGAAATCCGGAATACTTCGGAGACCCATACGGTGCAGGTGGAGCTTTCGGCGAGGGTCGATGCCTATGAATGGGATTCCCGGTCGCTCTATTTCCATGCGGCACGCAAAGTAAGCCCGGATGTGCGGATTATCTTCTGGAACGATTATGCGAACGGATACGACTGGAATTTCGCCACGATCGAAGGCGGCAGAGGCGTATTGCGGGGCGATCTCTTCTCCATCAACAACCAAACGAGCCAGTGGCCCGGTGAGGGAGATGAGAAGATCTGGGTGGATGACGAGGATTTTCCGTCGCATTTCGGAACGGGCGTAGAGGATTACTACTCGTTTTGCGGGTACTTCCGTTACCTGTATCCCTTTGGCGGCGAACCCCGCTTGGATGCCGGCAATTTCAATGGGTTCAACAACCATTACCGTCAACGCAGTCTTGACGGCATTCCGTTCAACAGCCGGCTGAAATTCGACCTGGAGATGGAAGGCCACGAGGCCGGCCGTGCCGATATTGTAAATACGGTCTTTTGGTATGGTGACCTGGAGACGCGCGCCAAAGGGTTCGAATGAGTTTGGGATATAAATGTCAGTCGCGATGAGACATATATTGAAAATTCTGATGATATGGGGCCTCGTATCGTATGGTACCGGCTGCGCTCCCGATACATCCTGTACTGTGTCGCTCGGGTCGTTGCTCCGCGAAATGGGCTCCATGGACGAAACGACTCGTTGGCCCGAGCCTGCCTATGTATGCCGCCAGACGAGCAGTTATGACCGCCGGGCGGTTACTCCCGGGACTCCCGAATGGTTCTCCAACAACGACGGATTCGGATTCATTCGTCGGGATACGCTGCAGGGGCGTCCCGTAAAGATTCTTTTCGATGCGGAGGGGCCCGGTGCCATAACCCGCATTTGGTTGACGACCACGAATCCTGCCGGGACCCTGAGGTTCTACATCGATGACTTGGAAGAGGCGGCATGGATCGTCCCGGCATATGACCTGATGCAGTTCGGGATTCCCGAACTCGGACGGGGGCTCCTGCAGCCGCATACCAGTTATGTGGCCGGGGTCAAGGGAGGAAGTACGCTCTATTTGCCGATTCCCTATGCGCGTCGGTGTGTGGTGGCCCTCGAGGAACCGGTGGGCATGTCGGGAATTCCCCATTATTATCACTTCAATTATCGTACCTATCCGCCGGATACCGAGGTTGAAAGTTTTTCGTTGGCGAGCGTATTGCGGCATGCCCGGGAGATTGCCGGGGCCGATGCCCGGATGGTTGCTCCGGACGATCGCCCTCGGGGCCGGTCCGTGGATGCCAGGGCGCTGTTGCAGCCCGGAGATACCCTCCGTGTTTCGCTCCCGGATGGAGCGTGTGTCGTGACCCGGGTACAATGCACCCTTTCGTGCGATTCTGCGGCTTATGGGCGTCTGATGGAGCAGTTGGTCGTCTCTGCGACGTTCGACGGAACCCAGACCGTATGGGCCCCGTTATCCGGGTTCTCGGGCGGAGGAATGGGCGCTCCCACGGTTGCGAGTTGGTTCCTTGAGTCCGATGGTCGGGGCCGTATCGTGAGCCGTTGGCCGATGCCGTATTGCCGGACGGGCGAAATGAGCTTGTGCAATGTCTCCGATACGGTGTGTGACGTGGCGGTTTCGGTAAACGTATCACGTTACGACTGGGATGAACGGTCGTTGTACTTTCATGCCTGCTGGAAACGGGAAGACAACCTTCCTTTTTTCCAGTCCGCCGACAAGTGTTATGACTGGAATTTTGTCACTCTGTCGGGGCGGGGCGTGTATCGCGGGGACCTTCTTGCACTGTTCAACCACTCCCGGACCTGGTATGGCGAGGGTGATGAGAAGATATGGGTGGACGGCGAGGATTTCCCGTCGCATTTCGGGACGGGGGTCGAGGATTATTACAATGGCTCCTGGGCCCCGGTTGTCCCGTTCCATACACCGTTCGGGGGAGCACCTCGTGCCGATCTGGCCAACTCACAGGGCTACAACGCCTTTTTCCGTACCCGTAATCTCGATGCCATCCCGTTCGAACGCACCCTTAAATTTGATATGGAGATGCTGGGGTGGCGCGACAACAAGGTCGATTATGCCACGACGATATTCTGGTACGGTGATGCGACGTCCCGCCCGCACGCCTCGTCGGGGGTCGACGATGCCCGCCGGGCATGGCCGCCATGTCCCGATGATCCTGCGGATTTCCGGATCGCAGGGGCCATTGAGTTCGAAGTCCTCTCCGTGGAGCGGAAAAGCGACCGGCTGATGGTTGACAGGCAGAATATGGCCGGATTTCCCGACGGTCTGTGGAGCGGCCAAACCCAGCTGGTCGTCTATGGAGGAGATGCGGGGGATTCCGTAACATTCCGGCTGAAGGATATTCCCGACGGGCGTTATGCGCTGAAACTCTTTCTGACCCGGGCTCCGGATTACGGCCGGGTGAAACTCTCGGCCAATGGGCGCGAAACGGTTTTCGACGCTTATGCGGAGACCGTCACGGTCGCTGAACCGGTGACGATTCCGGATATAGATGTTTCGGACGGGACGTTTACGCTCCAGGCGGCCCTTCTCGACAGAAACCCCCGGTCGCTCGGGACGATGCTCGGATTCGACTGTATGACTATGACCTTAACCAACGCAGAGCCATGAAACCCCTCTTTGTTCTTTGGACCCTTTGCCTTTCGGTGTTCTTCGCCCCTGCATGCGATCGGGCGGTGGAGGTGCATCGGTTGAATAATCGTGAGACGAGTGTTTCGTTTACCGCGGACCGCGATTTCCTTTGGCTGCCCGTGGAGGACGGGGCCCCCAATGCAATCCTCTCTTTTTCGATCGGGGACCGGACGATCCGGAATATCCGGGTCGCTTTGGCCCGGGAAAGAGCGGATTATACGGTGCCCTTCGACCTGAGACCCTACCGGGATCGGGAGATAGTTTGCAGGGTGTCGGATTGCCCCTATGATGCCGTATGCTGGGAGCTGCTCTGCCTGCGCGACCAGGTTCCGGAACCCGCGGAAGACCCATACCGGCCCCTCTTTCACCACGCTCCGTCCTATGGATGGATGAACGACCCCAACGGAATGGTCTATGAGAATGGGACGTATCACCTCTTTTACCAGTACAATCCGTATGGGAATCGCTGGGAGAACATGTCATGGGGCCATGCCGTAAGCCGGGACCTCGTAAACTGGGAGGAATGCGGAGTGGTTTTGGAGCCCGATTCGCTGGGAGCCGTATTTTCGGGATGTTGCGTCCTGGACCCCGACAATACCGCCGGGTTCGGCAAAGATGCCATGATTGCCATCTATACGGCAGCCGGTGCCCGCCAGACCCAATGCCTTGCATATAGCGTGGACGGGGGCAAAACCTTCTCGCGATATGCCGGGAATCCGGTTCTGACCTCGGAACGAGCCGATTTCCGCGACCCCAAGGTCTTCTATCACGACAGGACCGGACGTTGGGTGATGATCCTTGCCGCGGGGCAGGCTTTGGATATCTATTCTTCTCCCGATCTGCGGACGTGGCATTTTGAAAGCCGTTTCGGTGAGGCTTACGGCGCGCATGACGGGGTTTGGGAGTGCCCCGATCTCTTCCCTCTTGGGGTCATGGGGGAACCCGGGCATTCCCGTTGGGTCATCCTCTGCAGCCTCGGGGTCGAGGACGGGTCCCGGGTGCAGTATTTTGTCGGAGACTTTGATGGGAAAACCTTTACTCCGGAGCAGGCCCCCTCAACGGTGAACTGGATGGATTTCGGACGGGATCATTATGCCACGGTCTCCTGGAACGGTCTCCCTGAGGGCCGTCGTATTGCATTGGGGTGGATGAACAACTGGAAATATGCAAATGAGGTGCCTTCCGTCGCTTATCGGGGTTGCAATACGTTGCCGCGGGACCTTGCACTGAAGCGGACGGATGACGGCCTGGTATTGGTTGCCGCTCCCGCGCGGGAACTGGAGGAGGCATTTGTGACCACTTCCGTCCTTCCGGAGCTTTCCGTGGCGGCCGAGCAGAACATCACGCCGGAACTGACCGCCGGAACCGGCCGCATCGAGATGGAATTGGACGGAGACGGCGCTGAAGTTTTCGGGTTCAAGCTTTTCAATTGCCGCGGGGAATATGTGGATGTCTGTATCAATCGCGTCGAGGGGATGATGTACGTCGATCGTTCCCATGCAGGCCGGTCCGATTTCTCCCCGTATTTTGCAACAACCCGGCCCGTACCCCTTTCCCGGTCCGAGGTCCATTCCTTCTCTCTGTGGCTGGACCGTGCGTCGCTCGAGATTTTCGTCGACGGAGGGGAAGCGACCGTTACGAACCTCATATACCCTACCGAACCGTATGACAGGATGAACTTTTATGCCAAAGGCGGCCTCATGTATGTACGGAATCTGAAAACAAGTGTTTTGAAAACTGGCAATAACGATGATGAGAAGTATGAATAATTTATCGGTTTACCGGATCACCTTTATTGCGGTCCTCGGAGGTTTCCTGTTCGGACTGAACATGGCCGGCATATCGGGAGCCGTCACCTCCGTCCAGGAGGCATTCTCCCTTTCGGATGGTGGAATCGGGTTGATCGTCAGTATGCTGACCATAGGATGTCTGTTCGGGGCGTTGCTCTCGGGAAACCTGGCGGACCGGTTCGGCCGCCGCAACCTCTTTTTGGCCATTGCCGTGCTGTTCGTCGTATCGTCCTTGGGATGCGCTTTGGCGAATGACCCGGCGGTGCTGATGGTATTCCGGTTCCTTGCCGGACTGGCCGTCGGCGCCGACTCGGTGATCGGTCCGATGTATATTTCGGAGATCGCCCCGGCCGAAAAGAGAGGCCGTTTGGTCTCTTTCCAGCAGTTTGCCATTACGATCGGCATTCTGGTGGCCTATATGTTCGACTTTTTCCTGCTGGGACGCTCCGAGGACTGGCGGTGGATGCTGGCGGTTCCGGCCCTTTTCGGCATGCTGTTCCTGATCGGGGCCTGTTTCTCACTCCCGGAGAGTCCCCGTTGGAAACGGGGTTGCGCGCTGTCCGGAGACGGTGAAAAGGTCTCTTATTGGGAGCTGTTCCGCGGGAAAACGGGCCGCGTGGTCCTGATCGGGACGCTGTTGGCCGCATTCCAGCAGATTACGGGCATCAATGCCGTGATAAACTATGCGCCGATCATCTTCGAACACACGGGAGTCGGCGGCGGTGTGGCACTCCTTCAGTCGTGCCTGGTCGGACTGATCAATTTCCTGGCGACGATCGTCGCGCTTTGGCTCGTCGATACGAAAGGGCGCAAAACGTTACTGTTGTGGGGAGCCGCCGGCATGATCCTGTCGTTGGGGTATTTGACGGGATCGTTCCTTCTTGATGGGCCCGAACTGGGCGTTCTGGTTGCGTTGCTCGTTTATATAGCATGTTTCGCGGCCAGTTTCGCCCCGGTGATGTGGGTGGTTACGAGCGAAATCTTCCCCGATCGGATTCGGGCGCGGGCTCTGTCGCTATCGACCTGCGTCAGTTGGATATGTACGTTTCTCACCGTGCAGTTCTCTCCTGCGATCCTGAATTCGCTGGGAGGCGCTGTTTTGTTCTCTATTTTCGGTATTTTTGCCTTGCTCGCCTTCTTCTTCGTGAAGTGCTGGATTCCGGAAACCAAGGGGAAGACACTCGAGCAGATTGAACAGGAAATGGGTTTATGATATGAAAAAAGTGTTTGTAGGCATGGGCGAGGCTTTGTGGGACATTCTGCCCGAAGGCCCTCGTATCGGTGGAGCTCCGGCAAATTTCGTCTGGCACGCCGGGCAGTTTGGTTTCGAATCCGTGGCGGTCAGTGCCGTCGGGGAGGACATTCTTGGGGATGATATCGTGCGGACATTCGACGGAATGGGGCTCCGGCATTGTCTCGGAAGGGTCGGATTCCCGACAGGGACGGTACAGGTCACCCTCGATATAAACGGAATACCGACCTATGACATATGTGAAGGTGTCGCATGGGACCATATTCCGTGGAGTGCGGAGCTTGAAACCCTGGCGGCACGAACGGATGTATTCTGCTTCGGTTCCCTGGCCCAGCGAAATGAGGTCTCTCGGGATTCGATCCGGCGGTTTTTGCAGCATATGCCCGTCCGAAAAGAGTCCCTCCGGGTTTTCGATATCAATCTGCGGCAGCGGTTTTACTCCCGGGATGTGATCCTGGAATCGTTAGAAGCATGCAATATCTTGAAAATGAACGATGAGGAACTCGAGATTCTGAGCGCGATGTTTGGTCTCTCCGGAACATTCGATGACCGGACGCTCGAATTGTTCCGCAAATTCGGCCTGCGTTGTCTGATTGTCACGTGCGGGGCTCGGGATAGCCATGTCTTTACCGAGGAGGTGCATTCCGTAATCGAAACTCCCCAGGTCGCTGTTCGGGATACGGTGGGTGCGGGTGATTCGTTCTGTGCGGCCCTGTGTGCGGCCCTGTGTGCCGGGATGGAGGTTCGGGAAGCGCATCGTCTGGCCGTGGATGTGTCGGCCTGGGTTTGTACGCAACCGGGCGCCATGCCGACGTTGCCCGATACATTGATTTCACGGATCCGTTGGCTGCGAGGGGTATGAAACGGCTCGTTTTGTGCCTTTCCGTGTTGCTGACGGCCTGCCATTCGCCGCAATCGCGTTTCAGGGTGGGGGTCTCTCAATGCAGCGACGATGCATGGCGTCAGAAGATGAATGACGAAATGCGGACCGAGGCGCTGCTGCATGACAATCTGGAGCTGGAATTCCTCTCTGCGGAAGGGAACAGCGAAAAGCAGGTCTCCGATATCCGATACTTTATGGAACAGGGGGTCGACCTGCTGGTGGTGGCGCCCAATGAGGCGATTCCGGTCACTCCGGTGGTCGAGGAGGCATACGATCGGGGAATCCCGGTCATTATCGTGGACCGCAAAATAATGTCCGACCGTTATACGGCATATATCGGTGCGGACAATTACAAGATCGGGAAGATTATCGGGGAGTATGTCGCCCGTCAGCTCGATGGGCGGGGCGATGTCCTGGAATTGACCGGTCTGAGCGGCTCGACTCCTGCCATTGACCGCCATCAGGGATTTGCCAACGCCTTGAAACCGTATCCCGGAATCCGGGTATTGTGCAGTGCGGATGCCCATTGGCTGCGGGAGGATGCGGAGAAAAGCGCCGATTCGCTCTGCCGTCTCTATCCGGAGGTGGACATCGTATTCGCCCATAACGACCAGATGGCTTTGGGTGCGTGGCAGGCTGCGGGCCGTGTGCTGGATGGTCGGGCTGTGGACATCGTCGGAATCGACGGCCTTCCCGGGGCTGGGAACGGCATCGAGATGGTACGTTCGGGTATCTTCAAGGCCTCGTTCATATATCCCACGGGCGGGGACCGCATCATTGCCACGGCCGCCGCGATTCTTCGGGGCGAGCCTTTTGACCGGGAGACGCTGCTGTCGACCGCGATCGTCGATCGTACCAATGCGGCGGTGCTCGACATGCAATCTTCGGAGATCATCGCCCAACAGCGGAAAATCGCCCGGCTCAAATCCCTTGCCGACAGCTATTTGTTGCGTTATTCGACCCAGCGGGCCATTTCGTGGCTCAGCCTGTTCTGCCTGGCGTTGATTGCCGCCATTTCGGTGCTGCTGTGGAGGTCCCTGCGGATCAAGAATCGTCTCAACCGGGTCCTGGTAAGTCGCAATGACGAGATCAACCGCCAGAAGGACCGTCTCGAGGAACAGCGCGATCAGTTGGTGGCCTTGTCCAACCGGCTGGAAGAGGCCACTCAGGCGAAACTGATCTTTTTTACGAATATCTCGCACGATCTGCGCACGCCGTTGACACTGATTGTCGATCCGGTCGAGCTCCTGCTCTCCCGGGATGACCTTGCCGATGACCAGAGATTCTATTTGGAGATTATCCGCCGCAATGCCCGTATCCTGCTGCGTATGACCAATCAGATTCTCGACTTTCGCAAATACGAGAACGGGAAACTCGAACTGCATCCCGTGTGGTTCGATCTGGCTGCCTGCTGCCGCGTGTGGTCCCGGTCGTTCGAGATGTCCGCTGCCGGGAGGTCCGTCGAGTTCTGCTTCGAGTCCGATCCGTCTGCCGATTTCCGGATTTGTGCCGACGAAGAGAAACTCGAACGTGTGTATTACAATTTATTGTCCAATGCCTTCAAATTTACGCCGCGTGGAGGCCGGATTGCCGTGTCGCTCAAAAGCGGAGTCGTGAATGACTCCCCGTCCGTGGATTTATGCGTCACGAACAGCGGAAGTTATATCAGTCCGTCGGATTGCGACCGGATTTTTGACCGTTTTTATCAAACCGGGTATCGGCGTGGTGGAGCCGGTATCGGGTTGGCGCTTTCGAAAATCTTCATAGAGATGCATGGAGGCGTTATTCAGGTCGAGAGTAATCGGGAACAGGGTACCTCTTTCCGGGTAATGATTCCTGTGGATAAGCGGGAGGTCCCGCCCGAGGTGCTCCCTCCCGTGGTGGCGGAGATGGAGGACTCCTTCCCGGAGCCGGTATCGGAGCAGCGTGGCGATGAGGAGGCGGAGAGTGTCCCGAATGAATCGGCCGTGCAGATTCTGATCGTCGATGACAATGCTGATATCCGGAGCTATCTGCGTCGGATTCTCGGGAATGAATACGATGTCCTTGAGGCTGTCGATGGGGCCGAAGGCCTGGAAAAGGCGGTTGAGTTTGTCCCCGATTTGATCGTCTCCGATATCATGATGCCGCGGATCGATGGCGTGGAATATTGCCGGAGGATCAAGCAAAGCGTCGAGACCTGCCATATCCCGGTAGTTCTGCTGACGGCCTGCACGCTGGATGAACAGCGTGTGGAGGGGCTTCACAGCGGAGCCGACGCCTATGTGACAAAGCCTTTCAGCACTGCGGTATTGTTGGCTACGGTACAAAGTTTGCTGCGGAACCGTGCGAAGTTACGTTGGTATTACGAACAAGAGATTCCCGGGAAACACATGGCTTTTGAAGATCGAACTCTGGAACTGTCTCCGCTTGATCAGACCTTTATCGATCGGGTGCATGCCTTCATTGAGCGGCATCTTGATGATTCTGAGTACGGTGTGGATGAGATTGTCCGGGAGATCGGAATGAGCCGGGCGCAGTTTTATCGCAAGATCAAGGCCCTGACCGATTATTCTCCGAATGAATATATCCGGATTATCCGTTTGGGCCGGGCTACGGAGCTGTTGGCGGAGGGTCACCTGACCATTGCCGAGGTATCCTACCGAGTGGGATTCAGTTCGCCCTCCTATTTTACCAAGTGTTTCAAGGCGCAGTACGGGGCCTTGCCGACCGAATGGATGGAGCGCTACCGCAAGGAGTAGCGGCCCCGGCCTCAAGTCCTGCGTAAAAAGAGAAGCAGCGGAGCCATAAGAGCTCCGCTGCTTTGTGTTTGGAGAGGCGCCGTGCCTTACCAGATAATGACGCGCTCGGCCTCGGGGAGGAACATCTCCCCGTCGGTGATGCCGAATGCATCGTAGAAATCCTGCAGGTTGCGCAGCGTGGCGTTCACGCGCCACTTGCCCAGCGAATGCACGTCGAGTTTCGTCAAACGCGCAATCTCCTCGTCGCGGATGTTCTGGGCCCACAGCGTGGCGTAGGCCAGGTAGAAGCGCTGGGCGTCGGTAAATCCGTCGATCGGGGCCGGGGCCTCCTTACCCTCGAGCGAGTTGCGGTAGGCCGTGTAAGCTACCCGCAGGCCGCCCTGGTCGGCGATGTTTTCACCCAGCGAGAGGGCTCCGTTGGCGTGGAGCGCCGGTTGTCCCTCCTTGGCCGGCAATACCTCGATGGCGTCGAACTGCCGCACCAGGATGTCGGTCTTCGCCTTGAAGGCCTCGGCATCCTCCTCGGTCCACCAGTTGTTCATGTTGCCGTCCTTGTCGAACTGCCGTCCCTGGTCGTCGAACCCGTGGGTCATCTCGTGGCCGATCACCACGCCGATGGCGCCGTAGTTCACCGCATCGTCGGCGTCGGGGTTGTAGAACGGCGGCTGCAGAATGGCGGCCGGGAAGCAAATCTCGTTGGTCGTCGGGTTGTAGTAGGCGTTCACGGTCTGCGGCGTCATGCCCCACTCGGCACGGTCGACCGGTTTGCCGTACTTCGAGAGGTTGTCCTGCGTGAGCCAGATGCTCGCGTCGCGCAGGTTTTCGTAATAACTCTTCGCAGGGTCGATTGCAAGCGTCGAGTAATCCTTCCACTTGTCGGGGTAGCCGATCTTCACGGTAAAGGCGGCCAGTTTCTCCTGAGCCTTGGCCTTCGTGGCGTCCGACATCCAGTCGAGGGCGGCGATGTGCTGCGAGAGCGACGTCTGCAGGTTTTTCACCAGCTCGGTCATGCGCTGCTTCTCCTTCTCGGGGAAGTATTTGGCTACGTACATCTCGCCTACGGCCTCGCCCAGCAATCCGTTGGGTACGGCCATGGCGCGTTTCCAGCGGGGCTTCTGCTCCTGCTGTCCCGACATCGTGCGTCCGTAGAACTCGAACGACGCGGTCTGGAAATCGTCGCTCAGCGACGAGGCGCCTCCGTCGATGATCTGGGCGGCGAGGTAGTGGCGGATCTTCTCGAGCGGCAGGGTTTTCAGCAACTCGTTGACACGCTCCATCACGCGTTTTTGCTGCACGATCATGCGGTCGGCCTGCTCGAGGCCCATGCCCTTGAAGTAGACATCCCAATCGAGGGCGTCGTACGTCTTGGCAAACTCCTCGCGCGTCATGGGGTTGTACTGCGCGGGGATGTCGCGCTGCTCGACGTTCGAGAAGAAGACCTCGGCGAGCGAGTCCTCGATCTCCAGGGCATCGGCTGCGGCCTGGGCGGCTGCGGCTTCGTCATAGCCCGCAAGGGTGAAGAGCTGCACGAGATACTTGTTGTAGGCCTCCTTGATGGCGGCATTCGACGGGTCGACGTAGTAGTCGCGGTCGCCCATCGAGAGGCCCGACTGGGCCACGTAGAGCGTATTGACGTTGCTGTCCATCAGGTCGGCCATCACGCCGATGCCGAAGAAGGGGTTGGCCAGCGCCATGTGGATCGACGCCAGCACTTCGGCCAGCTGCGTGCGGTCGGTCAGCCCCTCGACCAGCTGCAGGTCGGCGGCCAGCGGCGCGGCGCCCTCGGCATTCAGGCGCGTGGAGTCGAGCCCCATCTTGTAGAGGTCGGCGATCTTCTGCTCGACGCTTCCCGGCGTCGTCTCGAGTTTGGTCATCTCCTGGAAGAGCGCATTGATGCGCTTTTCGTTGTTCTCGCGCAGGACGTCGAACGACCCGTAGCGCGAAAATTCGGGTTTCAGCGGGTTGTTCTTCTGCCAGCCGCCCGTGGCGTACTGGTAGAAGTCGGCGTTCGGGGCCACCGAGAGGTCGAAATTCGCAAGGTCGATGGCCGGGACCTTGTTCGTGTTGTTCTGGCAGGCTGTCATACAGGCCACGGTTGCTGCAAAAAGAATGATTCGTTTCATGGTTTGTCGTGTTCGGGTATCGTTCATGAAAAACGGAGCCTCACGGGTCTCCGGAGCGCTCCGTTTTTCGGATCAAAGGGTCTTGCCAACTATTCGCGGATGGCGTCCACGCCGGGCAGCGTACCGAACTCGATGTACTCGAGCAGGGCGCCGCCGCCGGTCGAGATGTAGGAAACCTGGTCGGCCAGGCCGAACTTGTTGATGCAGGCTACCGAGTCGCCGCCGCCGATGAGCGAGTAGGCGCCCTTCTTCGTAGCCTCGGCGATGGCCAGGGCCACCTCCTTCGAGCCGGTGGCGAACTTGTC
>DXGO01000007.1 GCA_019113885.1 Candidatus Alistipes intestinipullorum
AGGAAGACGAAGAGGAAGGCCAGCGCAAGGACGACGCCCGTCTGGCCGCCTTCGTGCTTCTCCTGGTAGGAGAGCCCGCTCCACTCGATGCCGACGTTTGCGGGCAGGTGCTGGCGCACGATACGCTCGAGGGCATCCATGGCCTGTCCGGAGCTGTATCCGTGGGTCGCCTCTCCCGAGATGGTCGCCGAGTTGAACATGTTGAACCGTTTGATCGTGCCTGCCCCGGTGGTGTAGTGTGTGGTTCCGAGCGCCGTGACGGGGATCATCGCGCCGTCAGCACCGCGGACGAAGAAGAGGTTCAGGTTGTCGCGGTTGGCGCGGTAGGGGGCCTCGGCCTGGATGTAGACGCGGTAGATGCGGTTGAACATGTTGAAGTCGTTGATGTAGACAGATCCGGTGAAGGCCTTCATCGTCGAGAAAATGTCCGACATCGGCACGCCGAGCAACTGCGCCTTGTCGCGGTCGACGTCGAAATAGAGCTGCGGAATGTCGTTCTGCATCGACGATGAGAGTCCCGACAGCTCGGGAGCGCGCTGGGCGTAGTACATCAGCGTATCGACGGCCTGCTGCAACTGCGCGTAAGTCATGTCGCCGCGCGCCTCGAGCACCATTTCGAAACCTCCCGAGTTGCCCAGTCCCGGTACGACCGCCGGTGTCATCAGGTAAACCTTGCTTTCGGGATAGCGCGAGAATTCGTTGTAGACACGTTCCATCACTTCGTCGATGTCCTCGGTCTTGCGCTCGTTCCAGGGCTTGAGGATCACTGTGAGCTGGCTGTGGGCCTGGTTGGTGCCCACGCGGGGGCTCGATCCCGTGACGTTGAGCACATACTGGATGTCGGGATCCTTCATCAGGTAGTCCATGGCGCGTTCGGTCACGCGGCGCGTCCGTTCGATCGTGGCCCCCTCGGGGAGTTCCAGCTCGACGGTGAAGTATCCCTGGTCCTCCTGCGGGAGGAAACTTTGGGGTACGATGCGGTTCATCAGCCACATGCCGATGAGCACGATGCCGAACGCCGCGAAGACACGCCGCGAATGGCTCAGTGCGCGGACGATCGTGCGTCCGTAGAGCATGTTGCCGCGCGCGAGGTAGAGGTTGATGTAGCGGAAGACGCGGTTTTTCTTGCTGCCGTCCTCGGGGCGCAGGATGAGCGAGCACATCACCGGGCTGAGCGTCAGGGCCACGATCGTGGAGATGATCACCGATACGGCGATGGTGATGGTGAACTGCCGGTACAGCTGTCCGGTGATTCCCGACAGGAAGCTCACCGGGACGAACACGGCGCACAGTACGAGCGACATGGCGATCAGGGCGCTGCTCAGGCTCCGCATGGCCTTTTTGGTGGCTTCGTAGGGCGAGAGGTGCTCTTCGTTCATGATGCGGTCGACGTTCTCGACCACCACGATGGCGTCGTCGACGACGATACCGATGGCGAGGATCAGTCCCAGCAGGGTCATCATGTTGAGCGAGAACCCGAAGATGAGCATCACGCCGAAGGTTCCGATCAGCGAGATGGGCACGGCGACGATCGGAATGACCGTGGCGCGCCAGCTCTGCAGCGAGAGGAAGACGACCAGAATCACCAGCAGCAGTGCCTCGAAGAGCGTGCGGTAGACGTGGTGGATCGACTCCGAGATGTAGGTGGTCATGTCGAAGGGGATCTCGTAGGTGATTCCCTCGGGGAACGAGCGGCTGATCTCCTCCATGGTGGCCTTGACCGATTCGGCAACCTCCATGGCGTTGGCACCGGGGAGCATGTTGATGTTCAGCACCGCGGCGTTCCCGCCGTTGATGCCGCTTTCGGTGCTGTACGACGAGGCCTCGAGCGAGATGGTGGCCACGTCGCGCAGGCGGATGATCGAACCATCGGCGTTGGCACGCACGACGATGTCCTCGAATTCGCTCACCGACGACAGACGCCCCTGGGCCGTGATCGGGATCGTAACGTCGACGCCCTCCATGGGGGCTTGTCCCAGCACGCCGGCGGCCGATTCGCGGTTCTGGTCCTTCAGGGCGTTTTGCAGGTCCTTGACCGTGAGTCCGAGGTCGGCGAGGATGTCGGGTTTGACCCATATCTGCATGGCGTAGTAGCGGCTGCCGACGTTCGAGACCTTGCCGACGCCCGGGATGCGCCGCAGCATGTCGAGCACGTTGAGCGTGGCGTAGTTCGAGAGATAGATTTCGTCGAACTTCGGGTCGGAGGAGAGCAGCGTGATGGTCATCAGCTTGCTCGAGGCCTGCTTCTCGACCGAGATGCCGTTCTGCACGACTTCGGCCGGGAGGCGCGCCTCGGCCTCCTTGATGCGGTTCTGGATGTCGACGGCCGCCAGGTCGGGATTCGTCGAAATGTCGAAGGTCACCGTGACGGAGAAGCCTCCGGAGTTGGAGCTCGACGACTCCATGTAGATCATGCCGGGGGTACCGTTCAGCTCCTGCTCGATGGGCGTGGCGACGGCCTGCGTGACGGTTTGGGCGTCGGCGCCGGGGTACGAGGCCGAGACCTTCACCACGGGGGGCACGATCTCGGGGTACTGGTCGATCGGGAGCAGCGTGAGTCCGATGGCCCCGACGATGACGATGACGATGGAGAGGACCGTCGAGAAGACGGGCCGGTCGATAAAGAAGTCTGTCTTCATGGGCTACTCCTCTGTCTGTTGGGTTTCGTTCTCCTCTTCGCGGATCGGAGCCACGGGTTCTACCTTGATGCCGTGCGAGAGTTTGTGGTACCCTTCGACGACGATGTGCTCTTCGGGCGAGAGTCCCCGCTCGATGACGACCTTGTTGTCTGCGATCTCGGGTCCGGTCTCCACGAAACGCTTCTCGACGATGCTGTCGGGGCGCACTACATAAATATAGGCTCCGCCCTTTTCGATCACCAGGGCCTGGTTCGGGACGACGATGGCGTCCTCACGTACGTCGAGCAGCAGCTTCACCTTGGTGAACTGCCCCGGGAGCAGGATGTGGTCGGGATTTGCCATCTCGGCGCGTACCGAGAAGGTTCCCGTATTGGGGTCGACCTGCGGGTCGGCAAAGTCCACGAGACCTTGATAGGGGTATTGCGAGCCGTCGGCGAGGGTGACCGTGATGTAGGGGTTCCACTTGCGGGTGGTGTCTTTCTGTCCGAGGTTGACGTTGCGGGCCTTGCTGCGCAGGTAGTCGAGGGCCGTCATGCTGAAGTCGACGCGCACGGTGTCGCTCTTGACGACGGTGGCCAGCAGCGACCGGCCGCTCGGGCCGACGAGCGTCCCGATGTCGACGTTGCGTTCGGAGATGTAGCCCGAGACGGGCGACTGCACCGTTGTGTAGCTGAGCGTCATTTCGGCCTGCGTGAGGTCGGCCTCGCTCACCACGACGTCGGCCGCGGCGCTTTCGTACGAGGCGATGGCGTTGTCGAGGTCGAGCTGGCTGGCGGCGTTCTGTTCGTAGAGCGGGCGGATTCGCTCCAGGTCACGCTGTGCCTTGAGTGCCTGAGCCTTGGCTTTGTTGAGTTGGGCCTTGGCCTTGTCGACGCGTGCCCGGTAGAGTTTCGGGTCGATGATGAAGAGCGTCTGTCCCCGTTTGATATAGGTGCCTTCGGCGAAAAGCATCTTTTCGAGATACCCCTCGACGCGGGCGCGGATTTCGACGAACTGCTGGGCGCGGATACGTCCGACGTATTCGCCGTATATGCTGACATCCTCGACGTCGACCGGTTCGACGGCCACGATGGGCAGGACCACGGGTACGGGGCGCGGACGCAGCCACCACCAGATTCCTCCGGCGGCGAGCACAGCGGCGAACGCCAGCGATATCCATCGTTTGGGGGTCATCCGGATCGAGACGCGGGGCAGTTTCCCCGCGAACTCTTTTTTGAGTTTGTCGAGATTCAGGCTTTTGAGATCGGGCTTCATTTTTTCCAAATTCATAGGCTGAACAAACGGATTTGAGCTTATTGGGGCGCAATGAAACAAATGTCGGACCAATCCGACTATTGTAGGGGTGTGAGGGAGGGTTTGTGGTGCCGCGGGTCGGAAACGGGGGCAAAGATACGGAAAAAACGGGGAAAAATTCCACAATTTTGGGGTGATATTCCCCGTTGGGGTAGACCGTTGGGACGGCCGGTTGTTCTGTAGCGGCCGGGGCCGGAGGCAAAAAAGACGGACACCCGTTGAGGGCGCCCGTCTTTTGAGCGGGACATGAGGCGGTTATCCTTCCTTTACCGTTGGCGGCTGTTGCCGGGGTAGAACTTTACCAGCACGACGCCATGGGGGGCCACCCGCGTCTCGAAACGGTCGTTCGTGCGGGTCAGGTCCTGCTGGCGCCACAAGTCGCGGACGGTCTGTTCGCCGCGGAGCCCCAGCTGGCCGAGTGAAATACCCATTTTAACCTCTTGCCAGCCACGATTGAAGAACCCGACGGCCATCGCACCGTCTTCGAGGTGCTTGACATAGATCACCTGGTCGCCGTTCTGCCAGATCGGGAAGGCCTGGAGTCCCAGCGGGTCCTGGTTGACGTCGATCACCTCGTCGTTGGTCAGCAGGCTGATCGTGAAGTCGTCCATGCGGGCCATGTCGCATCCGATCAGCAGTGGTGCGGCCAACAGCGACCAGAGGCTGATGTGCGTGTATTGTTCGTCAGCGGTCAGTTTCGTATAGTGGAGGTGTTCGCCCCATCCGAGCTCGCCGACCACCAGCATGTCGGGGTCGGCCCAGCTGCCCGGGCGGTTGAAGGCCAGCCAGCGGTCCTGCGAGAAGCCGATCCGGCTCATGTTCTCCCACGTGTCGCGGATGTCGAACGTCGTGCGCCAGCAGTTCGAGAACTCCATCCAGAGGGGTGCGTCGGCGTAGGGAGCGGCGTTCGAAAGGCTGAAGACCACGTCGCGGTCCAGCGACCGCAGCGCATCGTACATCTCCCGGACATGGTAGTAGTCGTTGGGGTTCCAGTCGTACTTCAGGTAGTCGATGCCCCAGGCGCCCCACTGGCGTACGTCGGCTTCGACGAACGAGTGGCTGCCGTGGCGGTAGTTCGTCCCGGCGGAGACTTTGCCTTCGGGGTCGTCGATGCAGTAGTGCTCGTCGTACTTGCCGGCCTCGATCCAGTCGTAGGTTCCCTCGGCGTTGTCGGCGTAGGAGCCGATGTGCCCGGCATAGGTGCCGACCCATGGCGAGGAGTAGATGCCCAGCTTGAGTCCCATGCCGTGAATCTCCTTCGAGAGGGCCTCCATGTCGGGGAACTTGTCGTTGGGTTGGATGGCGCCGTTCCTGCCGCGGCGCGACTGCCAGCCGTCGTCGATGTTGATGTAGCTCCAGCCGTGGTTGACGAGTCCCTTCTCGACCATGGCGCGGGCCGACGAGAGCACCCGTTCCTGGGTGACGCTCTGTCCCCAGCAGTTCCAGCTGTTCCAGCCCATCGGCGGGGTGAGGGCGATGCGGTCGCCCACGACGATGCGCAGGTCGCGTTCGTAATCGCCCAGGGCGTTGGAGGCCTTCAGGTGCACGACATATTTGCCGGGCGTGGCCACGCGGCCGGTGATGCGTCCCGTCTTGGGATCGAGCTTCAGCCCTTTGGGAAGCCCCTCGGCGGCGAAAGTCATCGGGCGGAGGCCCGTGGCGGGAATCGTGTAGAGGAATTCCGAGCCGGGACGGACTCCGAAGATGCGTGCGCCGTTGATACGCGGCGTGTCGGCCGGTTTCGGGGTGAGGATGTACTGCGACATGTCGGGTTGTTGGGCATTTTGGGCAGAGGCCTGCTGAACGAGGCCGCCGTACGCGGCGAGGATCAGGGCCGCCAGTGCGGAAAGAATCGGTTTTTTCATAGGGGTGTGAGGGGGTTAGGTAGTTTCAATCGAGTAAAGATAACAAATATTCCGCAGAAATGCTGCGTGCAGGTCCGGATTTCAGCGTCTGCGCGATTCTTTCGGACGATGCCGGTGGCCGGCTGCGCCCCTCCCGGGGCCCTTGCTGCCGACAGGTCAGCCGAAATTGTTCCCTGAGGCGCTTGACCTTCCGCGTCAAAACCGTTATCTTTGTCGGCATGAAAAATTCGGGGATACGCATCTTGCTCCTTGTGGCGACTACGCTTCTCGCGGCGGTTGCGGCATGTGCCCAAGAAGCCTCTTACTCCGTTCGCGGACGGGTGATCGACCGCCTGAGCCGTCAGCCGGTGGCCTATGCCGCCGTGGTGCTGGCCGGGGAGGAACGCAAGGGGGTCTCGACCGACTCGCTGGGAAACTTCCGCCTCGACCGCGTGCGCCCGGGCATCTGGCGCCTTTCCGTCTCTTCAGTGGGGTACAAGAGCCTGCTGACGCCCGAGTACCTCGTGTCGGCCGCTACACCCTTCATCGAGATCGAACTCGAGGAGGATGCCACACAGGTCGAGGCCGTGACGGTGCGTCCGACTCCGTTCCGTGTCACGGTCGAGAGTCCCGTAGGCCTGAAGGTGATCGGTATGCGGGAGATTGAGAAAAGTCCCGGTGCGAATCGTGACATCTCGCGTATCGTGCGCTCCTATCCGGGCGTCTCCTTCTCGCCCGTGGGATACCGCAACGACCTGATCGTGCGGGGCGGCGGCCCTTCGGAGAACCGTTTCTTCATGGACGGTATCGAGATTCCCAACATCAACCACTTTGCCACGCAGGGCGCCACGGGCGGTCCGGTGAGCATCGTCAACGCCGATTTGGTGAGCGAGATCAACTTCTATACCGGGGCGTTCCCGGCCGACCGGGCCGGTGCGATGAGCTCGGTGCTCGATTTCCGGCTGCGCGACGGCAACCCTGAACGGCAGACCTTCAAGGCGACCCTCGGGGCGTCGGAGGTGGGGCTGAGCGGCAACGGCCACATCGGGCGCAAGACGACCTACCTCTTTTCGCTGCGGCAGTCTTACTTGCAACTGCTCTTCAAACTGCTTGGGCTGCCGTTCCTCCCGAACTACATCGACGGGCAGGTGAAGGTTAAGACCCGTTTTTCGGAGCATGACGAATTGACCGTGCTGGCGCTGGCGGGGTTCGACAACATGCGGCTCAACGTCGACGAGGAGGGCGAGGATGCCGCCTACCTGCTGAGCTACCTGCCGCGCATCCAGCAGGAGACCTTTACCGTGGGGGCTTCGTGGCGGCACTATGCGGGCCGGCATGTACAGACTGTGACGCTGAGCCACAACTACCTGAACAACCGCAACCTGAAATACCGCGACAACGACTCCTCGACGGAGGAGAATCTCAACCTGCGACTGCGTTCCGTGGAGCAGAAGAGCTCCCTGCGGGCCGAGAACCGGAGTTACGTGGGCCGCTGGAGCATCCGCGAAGGGGCGGAACTGACCTGGTCGAACTATACGAACCGTACGTTGCAACGCCTCTATACCGACCGTTCGCAACTCTCCGATTACCATACCTGGCTGGGGATCATCGGTTGGGGCGCCTTCGTGTCGTCGGAATACGCCTCGGCCGACAAACGTCTCACGGCCTCGGCCGGAGTGCGGTTCGACGGATGCGACTATTCACGGCGTACGGCCGAGGTGTGGAGGCATCTTTCGCCGCGCGCTTCCGTCTCTTATGCCCTGAGTCCCGCCTGGTCGGTGAGCGGCAGTGCGGGTATCTATTACCAGTTGCCGCCCTATACGGCCCTGGGATTCAAGCAGGACGGGACGCTGGTCAACCGTTCGCTCGACTACATGCGTGTGGGGATGGTCTGTGCCGGGGTCGACTGGCGGTTGCGCGAGCGGCTGATCGTCTCGATCGAAGGGTTTTACAAGGCTTATGGTCAAGTGCCGCTTTCGGTCGCCGACGGCATCCCGCTCTCGTGCAAGGGCGACGATTACGGCACCGTAGGGGCTGAAGCATTGACCTCGACGGCCCGTGGACGCGCCTATGGTATTGAGGCCATGGCGCGGTGGCAGATTCCCGGACGGGTGAACATCGTCGGATCATTGACCCTCTACCGCTCGGAGTTCCGCAGCAGTTCTGCGTCCGACTGGATCGCCTCGGCCTGGGACAACCGTTTCGTGGCCAACATCAGCGGTACGTACGATTTTCCGCGCCACTGGAGCCTCGGGGCGAAGCTGAGTGCCGTAGGGGGTGCCCCCTACACGCCATACGACCTCGACAAGTCGTCGCTGGTCGGGGCGTGGGATGTCCAGGGCCGGCCCTATTACGACTATGCGCGTTACAACGCCGGGCGTCTCGATGCCTTTGCACAGCTCGACATCCGCCTCGACAAGGTCTTCTATTTCAGGCGTTGCATGTTGGGGTTCTACATCGACCTGCAGAACGTGACGGTGAGCAAATACCGCTCGCCCGACGTGGTGATGTCGACGGGCGAGATCGAGAATCCCGAGGCTCCGGCCTCGGAGCAGCGCTACCGGATGAAGACCCTCGAACAGGTGAGCGGCACGTTGTTGCCTACGCTGGGCGTGACCGTCGAATTCTGACCCTCCCCTCCACATCTGCCTACGGTGGCCCGTCAGGCATTCTCTCCGGGCCCTTCTTCCGGCGAGGCGCTTTGGCGGTATTGCGTGGGGGTTTGTCCGGTCATCCGCTTGAAGACGGTCGAGAAGTAGGAGGCGTTCTCGAATCCCAGAACCGCCGAAATCTCCGATATGTTCATTTGCGACGTGCGGATCATTTCCATGGCCCGCTCGATGCGGATGTGCGCGATGTAGTCCATGATTCCCATGTCGGTCAGCTTCTTCATCTTGTTGTAGAACACCGAGCGGCTGACACCCATGGCATTGGTCAGGGTGTTGACGTTGAGCGATGCGTCGGAAAGGTGCTCGGCAATGATGCCGTTGAGCTTCGTCAGGAACATCTCGTCCGCATTGCTGAAGGTCATCTTTTCGGGCGATATGCGGAATCCCGGGTCGTTCCAGTGCTGGCGTACGGCAATGCGGTTGCGGATCTGGTTTGCCAGGACGAACAGCAGGAAGTCTGTGTCGAAGGGTTTCGGAACATAGACGTCGGCACCCATCTTATAGCCCAGGATCGAGGACTCCTTGTCGGTGCGAGCCGTCAGCAGGACGATGGGAATGTGGCTGATGTTCAGGTCGCTTTTTACCCTCCGACACAGTTCGTATCCGTCCATGCGGGGCATCATCACGTCGCTGACGATGATGTCCGGGGCCTTGAGCCGGATCAGTTCGAGCGCCTGTTCCCCGTCGTTGGCCGTGTATACGGCCTTGAAGACGGGCGTGCATGCCGATCGCAGCAACTCGATCATCTCCGCATTGTCGTCGGCGATGACGATGCTGTACTGCGTAAGGTCCGGCGCTTCGGCATCGCGGATCGAATGGTCGGCCGTCGCTCCGATGAGCTCATTGAAGTAGGGCGCCTGCCGGCAACGGTGTGTCTCGCATTGGAGGCTCGTCGGGATTTCGAACCAGAAGGTTGCTCCGCGGCCTGTCGGGTTGTTGAAGGCCCCGATACGTCCTCCGTGCATGTCGACCAGCATCTTGGCATACGACAGCCCGATCCCCGCCCCTTTGCTGTGGGGATCGTTTTGATAAAATCGCTCAAACAGGCGCTCAGAGTTTCCCCCCCCCTCCAGGCCTTTCCCGCAGTCAATGACAGAGATACATATGGCTCCCGAAGCCGGCCCTGAGACCTCGATCGTTACGCTCCCGGTGTTTCCTCCGCTGTATTTCAGGGCATTCATCAGAAGGTTTGAGAGGACGATCCGACATTTCATTTCGTCGAAATTCAGGTATTCGACGGTCGTCTTGCAGGCCACGACGAGCTCCATCCCTTTTGCCATGAACTCGTTCCGGAAGGAGTCAGCCATGTGCTCGATCCACTCTTTAAGGTGATGACGTTCGATCTCGATCTGACCGTTTCCCACCTCCATTTTGCGGATGTCGATGACCATGTTCGCCAGCTGCGTCATGCCCAGTACCTGCTCCAGGGCTCCGGCGAGCGCCCGGCGCATCGGCTCCTCGGCCGAGGGGTGTTCGACGAATCGTTTCAGCGGGGCGTAGATGAGGGTCAGCGGTGTACGCAGTTCGTGCGAGATGTTCACCAGGAAGCGGACCTTCTCCTCGGCCAGCCGTCGGTTGTTTTCCGCCGTCTCGATCTGCAGCCGGCGTTTGCGGCGGCGGTCCAGCACGTAGATGATGCCGCCGGTCATGCAGAGAATGGCGATGGCGAGCGACAATGAAGCCCACCACTGCTGCCACCACGGACTGCGGACCTGAAACCGGACAATGGTTGCTTGCGGGCTCCATGTCCCGGCCTGCATGTAATAGGAGGCCTTCAGCGTGTAGTGGCCCGGCTTGAGGTTCGAAAGGTCGATGGCATTTTGCGAACTCTCGATGAGCGAGACGTGGTCGCCCTCGGTGAGGTAGTACCGCATGTGCTTGGTCTCGATGACATCGGCGCCGAGAATCTGCAGGTCGAGATGGAATGACGAGTAGTCGTGGGGCAGTTTCAGCTCTTCCCCGTTGTAGATCATCCGTTTGCCGTCGATCTGGATGTTCTCCACCTTCATCGGGAGCGGTGCCCGTTCCTGGTAGTCGGGAATCTCCGCCGAGATGTAGAGCAGTCCGTTGACTCCGCCCATGAAAACGTCTCCCTCGGGCGACGTCAGTACGGCTCTGCGGATATATTCGTTCGTGATGGCGCCGTCAGGCTCGTCGTAAAAGGCGAATTTCCCGCTGTCCGGTATGTAGCGGAAGATTCCGCGGTTGGTGCCGATCCATACCGATCCCTTGACGCACACGATGCTCGTGATCGTCATGTCGAACGGTTTCTGAATCTCGGTGGTCTCACCGTTCTGCAAGTCGACATGTTTCAGTCCGTCGCTGTCGCCGATCCAGATCGCCGACCCGTCGTATGCCGCAGCCAGGATCTTCTGCCTGTTGACGTAGACCGTTTCCGGGTCCGGGCTATGTCGCGTATAGCGCAGGACCAACTGTTCGCATGTCAGCAGGATGTTGCCGTCGTTGTCGTTGCCGATCGGAATGAGCTGTGGGTTTATTATGCCTTGTGGCGGAACGAGTTCCCGGAACCGGCCGGTAGATGCGTCGTATATGTGGCGGATATTGCCGAACATGCCGATGTCTCCGTTGTTGAAACGGTGCAGCTCTATGACGATGTCCGTTTTGCGAAGACTGTCGGTAAAGGCGGGATTCACAATGGTGAAGGGCCGTAATGTGCCGTTCCGTTTGTCGATGCGGACCATCCCCTCCTGGTAGAGATACGCCAGGAGCTCGTGCTCGGAGAATTCCGTGATGGTAATGACCTTCTTGTGCTCTGTCGAGGGAATGCGGTCGATGCGTTTGCTGTCGAGATCGAGCCGACAAAGACCGCCTCCGTCGGTCCCGATCCAGATTTTTCCGTTGTGGTCATCTCTCCACAGACAGCTCACGGTACCGCAACTCAGCCCGTTGGGCGATTCCTCGAAAGTGTGTATGTAGACTTCCCGGATGTTGATTACACCGTTCCATACGCTGCCGGCCCAGATGTTGTTCTTGCTGTCGTTGAAGAGGCAGGTAATGGAGTTGGCCGGGAGCGACCCCGAGACGAATCCCTCATCGTGGGTGAGTGGCGGGGCAAATGTTCGCGACTCCGGATCGAAAATATTGATTCCTCCGCCGTCGGTCGCCAGCCAAAGGATGCCGTTGTGCCTGCAGATGTCGAGAATCGTATCGTTGCTCAGTTGCGAATTCCGTGTGGTGAAGTGCTCCTCCTCAATAAGGCGACCTCCTTCGAAGCGGACTCGGGAAAGACCTCTGTTATAGCGTGATATCCAGAATGCCCCGTCCTCTTCGGGAATGGCTGCGCAGATCTTGTTCAGTTCGGGCAGGGGTATGAGTTCGGCTTCCGGTCCGGGATAGGTGATATAGGCTTTGTAGCGGTAGTCGGTAAGGATCAGCCCTCCGTCGGGGGTTCTGGCATGAAGATGCAGAAACAGGCTGGGATGCTCCGTGCGGAAATCGCAGACCGCTTTGAACTCTCTGGTCTTGTAGTCATAGAAGAGAACCATGCCCACACTGCCGAAGTAGATGCCGGCGGGGTGTTCGAGGCTTGTGTCGGTGATGATCGGATTCCCTTCGAAAAAGAGTTGTTCGAAAACTGCGTTCGTGAAGTCGTACCGATAGAGGGTAATGCCTGCCGCAGTCCAGAGATCGCCCCGGGCGTCGCTCTTCAGCAGCGAGATGTTACCGGTCCTGAAGGTTTTTCCGGTCTTGTCGGTATAGAAGTTGTCGATCCCGTCGTCCGACAGCCTGTTGAGTCCGTTCTTTGTACCGAACCAGTAGTTGCCGAGCCGATCCTCGACAATGGTGGTCACGTTGGATTGGGAAAGCCCTTCCCGAAGCGAAAACTGTTTGAAATAGTAGCTGCCGTTCCCGCTGTGGGCGATGCCCGGTAACAGAAGCGACAATACGAGAACGAACAGATATTTTGTTCCCATTGTATACAGGGCGGAATTTGACCTTTCCGGAGATTGCATGTTCATTCGATCTAAGGCGAGTAGTCAAAGTCTTCTATTATACAAATATACAAAAAATTTTACAGGATACAAAAACAGGCATATCTTTGGGAGTGGTCGATCGATTCGGTTCTATGAAGAAAAAGGGGCTGCGGTATGCGCAGCCCCCGATAAATAGGAGTAATGGTACGGTCCCGTCCTGTTATTCGAGCGATGTGACACGGACCCAGTCGACCTCCATGTAGGCCGGCAACTCCGAGTCGATGATCGTGCCGGGCCATGTTCCTTCGCCGCCGAGCGCGACGTTCAGGATCAGGTAGAAGTCGGCGCTGAAGGGCCATTGCTTCATCTCGGCCTCATTTTCGAGGTGCAGGTTGGGATAGCTGAGCGTCTCGACGCCGTTGACCCGGAAGATGACGTTTTCGTCGGTCAGGTCGACCCCGTAGGTGTTGAACTCTCCGATGTTGAATGTCGGGGATACGGTGTTGCTCGGGTCGGTGATCTTCAGGTCGTAGGTGTAGTGGCTGTGGACGGTCTGGTAGATGATTTCATCGTGGTTGAGGTACTCCATGATGTCGACCTCGCCGCCGTTGGGCCATCCCTGGTAGATCGGGTGCTGGGGCATCAGCCAGATGGCGGGCCAGCTTCCCTGGGCCGTCTTGGTGAAGCGTGCGTTGACCTCGATGCGTGCATTCTTGAACCAGGCCTTGTTTATGGACTGGATGCCGCCGGCCTTGTATTGGCCGTTGACCTTCTCGGCCTTGAGCACCAGCATCCCGTCCTCGACGTATGCCTGGTCGTTGCTGCCGGACATGTACTTGGCCCATGCCGAGCTTCCAGCCGTGCAGAAACTCCACTTCTCCGGATCGGGGATTCGGCTCTCCTGATCGAAATCGTCCTCGAAGAGTATTTCACCCTCGATTTCGGGCTCCTGGGCGAGATATGCCGAGAGTACGACCGTGTAAACCGTCGTGCTTCCGTCGGCGGCGGTCACCGTGAACTGCTGGCTCTTGGGCCACTTGCCGACAAACTGTTGCGGATCGGGTGCGATGGTGGCACCCGCGGCCAACTTGTAGTCGACGCCGGTGATCTGGCCTCCGTACTGGATGGCCCCGATCGTTGCCGTATGGGCCGACTGATCGATCTCGGCGTGGTAAACGTAGTTGTTGATCTGGAGTTTGAATGCCTCCATCGGATAGTGCTCTCGGGACGTTTCGTCGTTCTCGGCGCAGCCGCAGAGCAGGGCCAGGACCGCCAGTTGCAATATCATAATGATTCGTTTCATATTTGGTTTTTCATTTTTTTCGGATTATTCCGGCGGGCTTTGTCGCCCGCCGGAATGCGGTTCAGTGAATCAGTCTCCCCAGTCAATGGGCGCCGTGTACTCCCACCAGTCGTAAACAACCGTACCTTTGGACGAACCCAGGATCACGGTCGATTCCGACGACGAGGTGATAACCGGACCGCTGGCGCTTCCGTCGGCGACGTAGCTGTAGATCGTCTGTCCGTCGAAAATCCACTCGATCTTCAGGTAGCCGTTTACGTCGGTGAGGTTGAGGCTCAGGTCGTGCGGCTGCGAAGGATCGAAGGCGACATTCGAACCTGCCGTATTGAGCCACGGAGTCGTACTGATTGCGGTCTTTCCGGTCGCGGCATCCGTGTGCCAGCGGATCTCGGTGCTTCCGTAGGTGAAGAAGAGTTGCGAATAGGCGCCCGTGCTCCACGACTTGATCCGGAAGGTGTAGTATCCGGGTGCGAACCCGCCGCGCGAGACACGTCCGGCCGTGCAGGTCACGTCGCCGTCGGCGAACGAGCTGGTGCCGCTGTAGATCGACCATTTGCCCTGTTCGACGTCGTCGAATTCGGTGCGTACGGGCGTCGGGTTGTTGGCCTGTTTGAGCGTGATCTGCTTCGTGACGGGGGTGATGCCCTCCTCGACAACCTTGGTCGAAAGCGTGAAGGTCGCGGTGCGCACCGCCGAGCTGACATTCTCGTCGAGCTTGATGACCAGTTCCTGCGTACCGTTGAACTCGGTCGTCGGGAACGAATACCATTCGATGTCCTCATCGTCCTTCGTAACCGTCCATTCGGCATTCGAGGTGACGGCGATCCGGTACTCCTTGGCGGCGTAGTCGGTCTTCACGAGCACTTCGGCGGGATCCAGCTGCACACCGTCCTGGGTAATGGCTACCGTGGCGAACGCCTTGTCGTGACGGTCGTAGACCGTGACGGTGCCGTAGCGCCGCTCGCCCTTGTTCTCCTCGGCTGAAACGGTTACCTCGCCGTTGAGCGAACCCTCGCTGCCGGCCGTGATCGAGAGCCATTCGGCTCCTTCGGTTACGGCGGTGCTCCAATCCTGGTTCGACAGAATCTTGAAGGTGTGGCTGCTGCCGGTCTGCTCGAGCAGAATATCCTGGTCATCTTCCAGGGTCAGGTAGGCCGTACCGCGCTGCAGCACCTGCACCCATTTCCCGATCCAGTAATCGCTCTGGATAACCAGGGTGTCGATGCGGTCGTCGAGCCCGGTGTTCTCCTTGTAGGTGACCTTGACGTCGAAGAGCTCGTCGGGGCCGCCCTCGGAGGGAGTAATCGTGCACCAGTCGCTGTGCTGACTGTAAACGACCCAGGGATCGGTCGATTTGACCTGGAGCTGGATCGGCTGGGGGTTCGCTGCGTCGAGCGTATAGCTGTCCTCGGCGATGTAACGCAGGTCGACCCACTTCATCGGCTCGTCGTCGTTGTTGCAGGCGCTCAGGACGACGGCCGCCGCAACCGACAGCACCGTGAAGGTGCGTCGGCCCGGGAAGTTTCGGAATATGGTTTTCATATGCGTCGGTTTTTAACGTGGGTTATTCGATCGGAATGGTCTCGAACGACGCGATGGTCATCGTACCCGTTCCGGCCGTGAATCCGAAGTAGTAGGGAATGCCCGGGGTGGTTCGCTCCGGCGTCCACGGGTTGATGCGGTCGTTGACGTCGAGAATCTGCTTGTCGTTGAGCCACAGTTCGATCGTCAGCTTCGTGGCGTCGCTCTCGTTGGGCTTGATGACGAGTTTCAGCGTCTTCATCGCATTGAGGTCGTCGACCGTCAGCCCCGGAGTGATCATGGCGGGGTTGGCCCAGAAGTCGGCACCGTCGGGAGTGGTGCGGCCTCCGCTTGTCAGTCTGTTCTGGCCTCCCAGAAAGAGGTGGAAGTTGGCGTTGTCGGTCCATGCATTGAGGTCGAAGTAGGCATTTTCGATGTTTACCTCCGAGAAGGTCCAGATATAGGTACCCATCTTGTTCTGGATGTGGGTGCAGACACGCGACTTGCCACCGGCGGCCGTCATCGTAACCGAGCCGTCCTCGTTGAATACGACGCCCGAACCGTCGGCATAGGCGATGCCCGACTGCCTGAGGGTCAGCACCTGTGCCTCGACGCCCGAGAGGGAGGCGTCGGCAGCCTCCAGGCGGATCGGGGTCTCCATCGTCGAGAAGTACTTGCCGATGGGCATCGTGACGGAGAACTCCGTGTCGCTGGTCTTGTTGAGGATCACGTTCGGGTCATCGCAGGCAACCTTCCATTCGATATTGGCCTCGACGCCGAAACTCTTCGTGCCGCCGGCTCCGGAGAAGAGCACGTCGTTCTCGGGGTCTTCCAGCTCCTTGAAGGAGAGGATGATACCGTCCTGTACGACTTCGAACTCCTGGGTGTCGATTCCGTTCGAGACGGTTACCAGCGCCGTACGGCGGACGCCCGTATTCATTTCGGCCGTTGCCGTGACGGTCTCCATCTCGCCCGTTCCTTCGCCCTCGGTCTTGTCGAACGTCAGCCAGATCTTGTCCGATACGACCGTCCAGGGCTTGTTCGAGGTGATGGTGAAGGGCTTCGAGCCGCCCTGCGAGGCGATGGCCCCGTCGACGGGCTGGATCAGCAGCTTGCCCTTGGCATCCTGATGTACGGTGACGGTCGTCGGGGTGTCGATCCCTTCGGCCTTGATGGTCAGAATGGCGGTACGCGGCTTCTCCGTGTCGTTGTCCTCGGTCTCGACCGTGATCTCGGCGACGAGCGAGCTGGCCGAACTCATGGCCGGGTCGGGTGTGCACCACTGGCTGTCGCTCGTGATTTTCCACGGCGTATTGGAGCTGATGTTGAAGATGATCGTCCGCGGCGAGGCGGCCAGAAGCGTGTACTCCGATTGTGCGTCGATCTCGATTTTTGCAGGCTGCGTGCTCTGCGTGTCGATGCTCAGCTCCTGGCATGCGAACAGACCTGCCGTGCCTATGATGATTGTCAGCGTACGAAGTGCTGGACGTAAATTCAAGTTTTTCATGTTTTTATGATCTTTGTTTTGTTGCTACTCGATACTCTTGCCTTTGCCGTTACCATCCGGTGTTCTGCGGATTGAGGTTGGTGTTCTTGAAAAGTTCCGATTGCGGAATGGGGTAGAGGTACATGCGTTCGTTCCAGGTGCGCGTTTCGTAGAGGGCGCGCTGGAAGGTGTACTCGTCGGTCCCCGACCGGGTGATGCTCACGCCGTAGATGTCGCGCTGCGTCGCATCGCCGATTTTCCAACGGCGAATGTCCCAGAACCGGTGGTCTTCGAAGGCAAACTCCACGCGCCACTCGTTGCGCAGCGCCTCGATGAAGGCCTCCTTGCCGGTAACCGTGACTTCCGGCATCCCGGCATTGGTGCGGACCTGATTGAGTGCCCAGGCTGCGGAGTACTTGTAGGTGGCGTCGGTGTAGTCCGGGTTCCCGAACGCCTCGATCATCGACTCGGCATAGGTGAGCAGCGTCTCGGCATAGCGGTAGATTACCCAGTGGTGCTTGTTCGTGACGGGCAGGTCGGGGTCGAAGTCGGTGCTCTCCTGGATGTATTTGCGCAGGAAGTAGCCCGTGGGCGACCCGCCGGCCGATACCGCCGCGTAGTCGTTTCCGCCGATGAAGGTCTCGATCGTCGAGCCCTTGAACGAGCTGCCGTTGGCCAGCACCGTGCGGGCGAAACGCGGGTCACGGTTCGCGTAGGGACGCTGCGGGTTGAACTCGGGGTCTTCGCAAACCCAGCCGTTGTCTGCCAGGGTCACCGGATAGCCGTTGATCGTCTGGAAGGCATCGACGAGATTCTGGGTCGGGAAGGTCGCCGACGCCGTGTTCGTGCGCGTTCCCTCGGTGAAGCGGATCGGGAAGTTGTTCAGCTCGAAGGTCTGACTGTCGTTGTTCATGCGGATCAGGACGTTCTCCTTCGAGGTCACGTTGTTGCACTTGTCCTGCGGGTCGAGCTGGTAGAGATTCGTCTCGATCAGGTCCAGGGCGGCCTTTGCCGAACGCTTCCACCGCTCGACATCCATCGTCGGGTTGTGCAACTCGCTCGCGGCGTAAAGCAGGGCCTTGGACTTCAGCGCCAGGGCGAATCCACGGGTGATGCGGCCCGTCTCGTTGTTCGGCTCGCCGATGTAGGTGTCGGGCAGGTTGCCGTCGCCGGCGCATTCGTCGCATTCGCTGACGATGAACTCGATCACGTCGTCGAAGGCGGTCTTCCCGATCGAGTTGGCCTCGTCGGTCGTGAGCATCTTCAGCGGCATGGCAATGTCGCCGTAGCGCTTCGCCAGCTCGAAGAAGTAGTAGGCGCGGAGGATGCGTGCCTCATAGGGGAAGTAGCGCAGCTGCCGCATCCAGTTCTGATAACTGGTATCGTTCTCGTAGCGCGAGAAGTCCACCTCGGCGATCGAGGCGATGAACTCGTTTGCGGCGCGTATCCCGTAGTAGAGGTCCCAGGCGGTGTCGGCCGTCGTCAGCGCCGACCAGTTCCCGTTGTTGAAGATCTGAACCGTCCCGCCCGTATTGCCGTACTCGGCATCGTCCGAGGCGCAGTCGCGCATCGCGCCGCCGATCGTCCCGAGGTCCTGCGGCATGTAGGAGTATACGTTGGTGAGCATCTGCTTGGTCTCGCCGAAATACTTGTAGATGTCGTCGTGCGTGTAGAGCCCGCTCGTTTCGTCGAAGTCGAGGTAGTTGCACGAAACCAGTACCGTAGCACCCAGCAGAGCCGTAAACAGTTTTATGTTTTTCATGGTTCCAGTCGGTTAAAAGTTGAACTTCACGCCTACCCAGTACGACCGCAACGACGGATAGGTGGCACCCAGCTGCTCGGGATCGACCGTTTTCAGGTTGTCGAGGCTGAACAGGTTGGTGCCCTGCAGATAGATTTTCATGTCGGCGAACCGCAGCAGGCTCTTCGGGAGCGAGTAGGCGATGGTCAGGTTCCTCAGTTTGATGAACGACCCGTCGCGGTACCACAGCGAGTTGTTGCGGTAGTTGTTGGCGTTCGAGAGCGTCGTCAGACGCGGCAGCGTGGCCTCGGCGGCGCGTTCTGCCGTCCAGGGCACCTCGTTGTCGAGCAGCGTCTGCGAGATGTTCCCGTTCTCGACGAGCGGCTGGTAGAGCGGCGAGTTGAGCAGGTTGACCGTGACGCCCGTCATGCCCTGGAAGGCTGCCGACAGCTCGACTCGCTTGTAGGAGAGATTGAACCCGAATCCGAAGTAGAAGCGCGGAACGGTCGATCCGAACATCTTGACCACATCCTGGCTGTCGATGATGTTGTCACCGTTCTGATCCTTGTACTTCAGGTCGCCCGGGCGCACCGTCGAGAAGGTTTGCACCGGACTGTTGTTGATCTCCATCTGGTTCTGGAAGATCCCGACCACCTCGAGTCCGTAGCACTGACCCACGCGGTTGCCCTTGTGGTAGAGGTAGTCGTATTGCTGGAACTCCTGGTTCTCGTTGACGATTTCGCTCGTCAGGTAGCTGGCGTTGGCGTAGACTCCGTAGCCGAAGTCGCCGCGGCGGTCGTTCCACGAAATGCCGGCGTCGAATCCGCGGTATTTCTGCTCGCCGACCGGCTGCATGCCGATGCCGATGCCGATGATCCCCGACACGGAGGAGGAGCCTGTCACCAGAATGTTGCTGCGGTCCTCGAAGAATCCCTGGGCATAGAACCCGAGCCGGTTGTCGAAGGCCTTCAGCTCGGCCCCGAAGGTTGTTTTGCGTGACTTCTCGGCGGCGAGGTTCTCGGCCGGGAGGTCGCCCTCGGCCTTGCCCCAGAACTGACCGATGCTGTTCGTGAAGAAGTACGATCCGGCATTGGTGCCGCCGTACGACTGGCGGAACAGTTCATGCGTGAGGTTGCCGTCCCAGCCCGAGACTCCGTACGAGGCGAAGATCTTGAGCAGGTTGAGCTGCTTGGCCCCGGCGAGGAAGCCCTCTTCCGAGACGATCCAGGCTGCGTTGACTGCCGGGTAGAAGGCGAAGGCATCGCCTTCGGGCAGGTAGGCCGAGCCCGAATAGGAGCCCACGACACCTACCGTGTAGCGCTTGTCGAAGGTGTAGTTGGCCGTTGCGAGGATCGACTGCCGGCGGGTCGACTTGTTGCGCCCGTTCGCCGTATAGGCCTGCTGGTCGTAGATGACGGCCGCCGCAACGTCGTGCTTCTCCCAACTGTTGACGTATCCGATCTTCGCCTGCAGACTCGAACGCATGTAGAGCGACTCGAATCCCTGTCCGTGGGAGAGCGTCTGCGAATCGCGCCCGTAGATGGCCGGGTTGGTGATGAGTGTCCCGTCATCGGAGATCGTCGCCTGGGCGTCCTTGTAGCGGTACTTCTTGGCCGACTGGTCGTACATGGAGCCCACGTTGTCGAAAGCCGCGGAGAGTTCGACCGAAAGCCCCCGCGTAATGGCATCGAGATTCTGGTGCAGGGTGACGTCGGCCAGCATCGTGCCGACGGTCGAGCGGTAGCTTCCGCTGTCCATCAGCAGCGCGACGGGGTTGTTGGCTCCGTAGATGCTCGAACCTCCGTAGATGCCGTCATCCGCGTAACGGATCGGGAAGGCCGCCGACGGCGTGTTGTAGAGGATGTTGTAGATGTCGCCGAAGTTGGACTGGTTCACCTCCTGGAGACGCCCCATGATGCCGAGTTTCATCTGGGTGGTGGGGGTCAGCTTCACGTCGAGGTTGGCCCGGACGTTCAGCCGGGTGTCCGACGGCGTGGTGTCGTAACGCGAGTCGCCGTTGTCGTAGCGGAACAGTCCGCGATCGTACATGTAGTCGATCACCGAGTAGTAGCGGAACTTCTCCGAACCGCCGTCGAAGGTGAGTGCCAGGCGGTGGCTCGACGCCGTTTTGTTGTAGGCTTCGTTCCACCAGTCCACGTCCGGATACTCCGAAGGGTACTTCCCGGTGCGGAAGGCTTCCAGTTCGTGTGCGTTGTAGCGCGCTTCGAGTCCGTCGTTGAGGCGTGCCTCGTTGAGCGACTGCGCATACGTATAGGCATCGGCGAACTCCGGCGAGCGGAACTGGGTGTTGAGTCCCCACTGGTAGCTGACATTGACCTTCAGCCGTCCGGCCGTACCACGCTTCGTGGTGACCAGAACGACTCCGTTGGCGCCCCGAACTCCGTACAGCGCCGTGGCGGCGGCGTCGGTGAGGACCGTGATCGTCTCGATTTCGGTCGTGGTCAGGTCCTTCAGGTCGCGCGGGAACCCGTCGACCAGTACCAGGGGCGACTGCCCGTGGATGGAGAGTTGTGCGAGGTTGTCCGCCGGGGCGCCGCTGCCCTGGTAGACATTCAGTCCGGCGATCCGTCCGTACAGCGCTTTGGCGACATCGATGTGTGGCGTCTCATCGAGCACCTGGCGGGTTACGCCCTGCTGGATGTATGCGCTCCGGGACTGGGGCATCTCCATGCCGTAGCCCAGACGCACCGTATCGAGCATGTTGGCAGCACTCCTGTCCTGAGGTTGCTGCGCCGATGCTTGCAGGAACAATCCGCTGATTAACAGTGTTATATAATATTTTTTCATATATCCATGTCGTTTTTAATGGAATCCCAAGCGGCTACCAGCCCGGATTCTGCGTCATTCCGTAGTTTTTGTTGATCTCGTTCTGCGGTACGGGAGCCAGGTACCATTTGGTATCCCAGGTATTGACCCAGAAGCGGTCGCTCAGTTCGTAGACGCTGTAAGTGAACTCCGTAGGATTGTTCTGGTCATTGCCTATGGAGTTCAGGCCGTAAAGTTTCTTCCGGAAGTCGGCTTCGCGGCCCCAGCGGACGAGGTCGAACCAGCGAACTTCCTCGAATCCGAACTCCAGCGCCCGTTCGCGCAGGAGCGCCTCGCGGAACTCCGTCTGCGTCATATTCTCCTTGAGGTCCGACAGCCCGACACGCGCACGGATATCGTTGACCTGTTTGTAAGCCGTGGCATTGGGGCTTCCGTTGTACTCGTTGAGGGCCTCTGCGTAGCTCAGCATCACTTCGGGCAGACGCAGGTACGGCCACTGGATCGGCCGGCCACTCCGGTCGCTGTCGTACTGGAGGATGAACTTCATCTGCGAGAATCCGCTGCCGACGCGGAAGTTCGGGTGGTTCTTGTGCAGCGGGGCAACCGTACCGTTGTAGTAGATCTCACCCGGCACGGTGACGTTTTCATAGAGGCGCGGGTCACGGGTCGGCGTTCCGTCCTTCTCGAAGAAGGGCTGGCGCGACGGGGACTCCCAGTTGAAATCCTCCGGGAAATCGCTTCCGTCGTCCCACGGGAACATGTTGACATAGTTGAGCGTCGGGCCCGAGTAGTAGCGCTGTCCGTAGAAATCGCTGAGGGTCGAGTTGCTGTAGGCGCGTCGCGTGGAGATCAGGATCTCCGTGCCTCCGCGGTCGTAATAAGCCGACCGGTAGGCTTGGCGCCGGGCCTCGTGTGTCTGTTCCGCGGGCTGGGTCAGGCCGTATTGTCCCCGTTTGTCCAGCTCGGAGAAGAACGCCTCGGCAGCATCGATGACGGCTTTCCAGCGCTCCTTGTCGTAATTTCCGTAGCAGGAATACTCGTTGGCTTCAGGATGCCATTTCGTTGCCGAATTGAAGGTCGGGCTGGCGGCGAAGAGCAGTACCCGCACCTTGAGGGCCATGGCCCCAGCCTTCGTCATGCGGCCGTCGTCGTTGTCGGTCTGTTTCCAGTTCAGGTCCGGAATGGCTTCATCGAGCAGTTGGACGATGTAGCTGACGGTCTCGGCAAAGGTGTTGCGCGGGAAATTCATCGTTTCGTTGGCGTCAATCGAGTGCTTGAGCAATGGAACGCCGCCCATGTAGCGCAGCATCTCGGCATAGGCCAGGGCAATGATCGTTTTGGCCTCCGCGATGCGCTCCTTGCGCTGGGAATCCGTGATGTCTGGGATCTTGGCGCAGTTCTCGATATAGATCCAGGCGTAGCGGATGGCGTTGTACTCCAGCTCCGAGCCGAAACGGTAGGCTTCGCTGCCCTGGGACGACGAGCTGATGTTCGCACCCAGCGCCCCGTTATAATAGAGGTTCAGCGGGCCGTCGCTGATGTTGTTGCGGAAGCTTTGGTGAAGGTCGGTGATGGCTTCGAGGATGTTGACTCCCAGTTTGTTGTATGCACCGCTCGAGGTGGGGAGCCCGTAGGGAAGGTAGGTGTAGGCTTTGGTCAGCACCTTGTCGGCATTGACAGCCGTCATGAACATCGTATCGAGGTTGGCTCCCGAGCTTTCGGGTTGTTCGCCCAGGAATTTGTCGCCGAACCGGATATCGGAGCAGGAGAGTGCCGTCAGGCAGCAGGCGGCTCCGATCAGTATCGAGGATATGAATCTTTTCATGGTCGTAGAAAGCGGGTTTAGAAGTTGACGTTCAGTCCGATGCTGTATATCTTCACCAACGGATAGGCTCCGTTGTTGTTGGTCAGGGATTCCGGGTCGATGAAGTCGAGCGGCGTGAAGGTCAGCAGGTTGTAGCCCGACAGGGAGATGCCGAGCGAGGAGATGCCGATGGACTTCAACCGTTTGCTGTTCGAGAAGGTGTATCCCAGCGTGATGGTCTTCAGACGCAGGTACTTGGCGTCACGCAGCCAGAGGGTCGAATTTTCCGAGTTCCAGGCTTCGGAGGTCTCGGCGGCACGCGGCAGGGTTCCCGACTGGTTTTCCGGCGTCCAGCAGTCGTCGTAGAAGTACTGCAGCAGGCCGCGCTTGCCGGCGTTGGTGTAGGGGATGCGGTATTCGATCTCCATCAGTTTGCTGACGTGCGAGGCGCCGGTCCATTGCATCGAGAAGTTGAATCCCTTGTAGTTGAACCCCGCGTTCAGACCGAAGATGTATTCGGGGCGCGTGGAGTATCCGGCGACCATCTTGTCGTTTCCGTCGACCACTCCGTCGTTGTTCAGGTCCGCATACATGGCGTCGCCCGGGTAGACGGTCACGGAGGGCTGGGGCAGTGCGGGGTTGAGGATCAGCTCGCCGTTGGGCCCCGACGTGAAGTCGCTGTACTGGTAGATGCGTTCGAACTTGTAGAGGCCCGTGTTGCGGCCGGTCGATCCGCCGGTCTGGTTCTGGTAGTCGTATTCGCTCTTCACCTCATCCATGTAGATGATCTTGTTGCGGGCGAACGACACGTTGGCGTTGACGTAGTAGTTGAATCCCCGGGCGGTGGTTTCATTCCAGCCCAGCGCCACCTCGTAACCGTGGTTGTCCACCTCGCCGATGTTCAGCGCCGGGAGCGACGTGGCGATGATCGACGGCGTGGAGTTCGGGGTGAGCAGGATGCCGGTACGGTGTTCGAAGAAGTAGTCGACATTCAGCGACAGCCGGTTGTTGAGGACGTTGAGGTCGATACCGTAGTTCTGTTTCTCGGCCGTTTCCCACGTCACGCCCGTGTTGCCCGGGGTGCCGTGTCCGTAGGCTTCCGCGTTGTTGGGGTTGTTGACGCCGAAGCTGTACGAGCCGCTCGAGGTCCAGACGCTCGGCATGTACATGAAGCGCTGGTTGCTCTGGTCGTTACCCACGCGGCCCCACGATGCGCGCAGCTTCAGGTAGTTGATGAACTTCTGGTTTCTCATAAAGCCCTCTTCGCTCATCACCCATCCCAGCGAAGCCGACGGGAATGCCCCGTAACGGGTTTTGCCGGGGGCGAAGTTCTCGGACCCGTTGTATCCGATGTTCACGTCGACGAGGTACTTGTTCCGGTATCCGTAGGTTGCACGGCCTACGAAGCCGACGTATCCGCGCGGGATGTACTGATACGAAGCCGTGGCTCCGTTGCTGTAGGTCGGGTAGTAGTCGCGCGACTGGTTGTAGAGGAACAGGGCCGTAACCTTGTGGTCGCCGCTCGATCCGAAACTCCGGCTGTAGTTGACGCGGGCCTCCAGGTACCAGTTGCGGTCACGCCCGTAGTCCTCCGAGTAGGAGAGCGGCGTATCGGTTCCCGTGGGGATGTAGAGGATCGTCTTGTCGTAGTCCGGATCGGTCTGGGGTTTCGTCGGGTCCTCGAGGTAGGACTTGTAGTAGGCGGTCTGGTACTCGGCCCCTCCGCCGGTGCGGTACTTGTTGAGCCTGAAATAGTTGTCATAGGCTCCCTTGACCGATACGGAGAGTCCCTTGGTCAGAGCGTCGAGGTTCTGCGTGATCTCGGCGTCGATGTTGAGCGTCGTTTTGTAGTACTGGTTGTAGCCGTAGCCGTAGAAGGCGCCGAAGCCGTCACGCATCTCCACCTCGGGAATGAATCCCTTGGGCAGCAGCGTGCGCACGCCGTTGATGAATCCCGGGCCGCCCATCGGTACCGCCCAGACCGTTGCATAGACCCAGCCGTTCTTGATGTCCTCGATCGTGCGGGGTTCCTGCGTCTTGCCGACGTTGCCGCCGATGTTGAGTTTCATGGTCGTCGTGTTCGTCAGGTTGAAGTCGACGTTCGCGCGGTAGTTGTAGCGGTTGTAGCTGTAGTTGTTGTTGTAGGGCAGGTAGTCCATCTGTTTCAGCACGCCGTTCTGGTAGAGGTAGCCCAGCGATACGAAATAGCGGACGTTTTTGCCGCCGCCCGAGATGTTGATGTTGTTCTTGCTCTGGAGGAAGAGGTCGTTGAACATCAGGTCGCCCCATTTGATGCTGGGGTACATGATCGGGTCGGAACCGGTGCGGTAGGCTTCGATGGCCTCGCGCGTAAAATATAAGGAGCGGTCCGTAGCCCCGTCATTCTGTTGCTTGATGTTCCAGAAACGGGCGAATTCGTAACTGCCGGTCTGCTGCACGTAGGAGAGCGGCTGCTGCACACCGGTGATCGTGCTTACCGAGATCGACGGGCGTCCCTCCACACCGCGCTTGGTGGTGATCAGGATGACACCGTTGGCACCCCGGACACCGAAGACGGCGGTCGAGGCGGCGTCCTTCAGGATGGAGAAGTTTTCGATTTCGTTGGGGTCGATCTGGGAGAAGTCGCGTTCCACGCCGTCGACCAGCACCAGCGGGCTGGAGAGGGAGCTTGAGAGCGATCCTTCGCCGCGGATGTAGATTGCTGCGGAGTCGTTGCCCGGCTGCCCGGTGGTCTGCACGGTCGAGACGCCCGGAACCGAGCCTGCCAGCACGTTCGTGATGCTGGCGACCGGCGCCTTGATCAACTCTTCGGTATCGACGGTCGAAAGGGCTCCCGTGATCGAAGCCTTGGTCTGGGTACCGTAACCGATGACGACGACATCTTCGAGCGAGGTGGCATCGTCCGACATGGTGATGTCGAGGACGGTCCTGCCGCCGATCATGATTTCCTGGGTCTTGTAGCCGAGGAATGAAAACACGAGGACCGTGCCGTTGTCATCGGGGATCGACAGCGAGTATTCGCCGTTGAGTCCGGTGGCGACACCCGTTGTGGTCCCTTTGACGACTACGTTCAGTCCGACAATCGGTTCATTTGCCATGTCCGTGACGCGTCCGCTAATCGTGCGCTGGGCCTTTTGGGCCATACTCGGAGTGGAGTGCAGTGCCGATACGAGGAGAATCACACATGAAACAAACGAAATCAGAAGTCTTTTTTGTTTCATAGGGTTAATATTAGGTTAGACGGTGTTTATCGTTGATAAATATCCTGATTTTCGGCCGTTCGGTTGTTTGTTTTTGTCCTTTTTATATTTGAAATCGTATTTTTCGTGGCTGGTGCTCCGGGGGATGGACGGAAACGAATCTTTTGTAAAATTTTATAAAACAACCGGGCTCCATCGCCTGGATGAAGGGTGGGGGAGCCGGATGCGGACGAAATTTTCCGGGGCCGCGTTGTTCCCGCGGATGGACGAACGCCGGAACTCCCCGGCCGAGGTCGGAGACGGCGGCGAGAGACGGGGCTCGAACGACGGGTATGGATCCCGGAGCCGGATGGCAGGTGCCGGGTGCCGGTGAAGCGGGCGGGAGTGTGGAAAATGGCGGCGGAGGGAGCAAAGACCGGGGGCGTACTCCTTTCCGGTCGGAGCCGGGGCGGGCACAAAAAAACAGCAGGGAATCTCGCGATTGCCTGCTGCCCCGGAGGTGGCCCTCCTAAACTACTAACCCAAACTTAAATAAATGAAGAAACCTCACTGCGGTTGCTGCACCGCAGTTGACATAATCAAATGCAAAGTGCGTGCCAAAAACAAGGGACCGACGAAAAAAATATCGTTGGTCCCTCGTTTTCGGACTTTTTCGTATGTATCGTACCTCTTGTTGCAGCCCCTTTCGGTTGTCGGACCGTTCGTGGCAGGTTATTTTTTCAGGAACCGCCCGCCCGTGTTGGCGTAGATTACCGTACCGATGGCGCCGATCGTCAGCCAGATCGTTGCGGCGAGCCATAGCCCTTGTCCGGGCCATATTTCGTCGGCCCCCATCACGAGCATGCAGGCCGCGCAGAAGAACATCAGCTTGCCCATGAAGCGGCACAACGCCCGTTCGTCGTAGCGTTCGCGCTCCTCTTTCGGCATCGTGTTGTATCCGGCGATCAGCCACGTCCCGCGTCCCGCGAGCAGGACCCCGCCCATTACGATGAAGAGCAGCGCGAACGCTCCGCACACGATCATGCCCGCTGTCATGGCTGCCGTCCGTTAGCGGAAGACGCCCGTGTAGGTCGACGGCGAGAGGGCGCGCAGCTCCTCCTTTACCGATTCCCGGACGTCGAGCGTCTCGATGAACGCCGCGATTGCCTCGCGGGTGATGTGGGTGTTGGTGCGCGTGAGGGCCTTCAGCGCCTCGTAGGGCTTCGGGAAACCCTCGCGCCGCAGGATCGTCTGGATGCCTTCGGCCACCACGGCCCAGTTGTTTTCCAGATCGCGTTCCAGCGCCTCGGTGTTAAGGATCACCTTGTTCAACCCCTTCATGAGCGACTGCAGGGCGATCACGGCGTGGGCCATCGGCACCCCGACGTTGCGCAGCACCGTGGAGTCCGTCAGGTCGCGCTGCAGGCGCGAGACGGGGAGTTTCGACGCCAGGTGCTCGAAAATGGCGCTGGCGATGCCGAAGTTGCCCTCGGCGTTCTCGAAGTCGATCGGGTTGACCTTGTGGGGCATGGCGCTCGAGCCGACCTCCCCGGCCTTGATGCGCTGTTTGAAGTACTCCATCGAGATGTAGGTCCACATGTCGCGCGAGAGGTCGATCAGGATCGTGTCGATGCGCTTCATGGCGTCGAAGATAGCCGCGAGGTTGTCGTAGTGCTCGATCTGCGTGGTGTACTGCGAGCGGCTCAGCCCCAGCGTCTCGCCCACGAAGCGGTTGGCGAAGGCCACCCAGTCGCGCTCGGGGTAGGCCGCATGGTGGGCGTTGAAGTTACCCGTTGCACCTCCGAACTTCGCCGGAACGGGGATGGCGTGCAGTTGGGCCAACTGCTTGTCAAGCCGCTCGACGAATACCGAAAACTCCTTGCCGAGCGACGTGGGCGAGGCAGGTTGCCCGTGGGTGCGTGCCAGCATAGGCACCGTGCGCCACTCGCTGGCAAATTCTGCCAGTTTGTCACGCACCTGCTCGACGGCGGGGTAGTAGACGTCGCGGAGCGCCTCCTTGATCGAGAGCGGAATGGCCGTGTTGTTGATGTCCTGCGAGGTGAGTCCGAAGTGGACGAACTCCTTGTAGGCCTCGAGTCCCAGCGCATCCATCTTCTCCTTGATGATGTATTCGATGGCCTTGACGTCGTGGTTCGTGACCGACTCGATCTCCTTCACGCGTTCGGCGTCGGCGGCCGAGAAATCGGTGTAGAGCGACCGCAGGGCGGCGAACTTCGAAGGGTCGATACCCTCGAGTTGCGGGAGGGGCAGCTCGCACAGCGCGATGAAATACTCCACCTCGACGCGGATGCGGTAGCGGATCAATGCCTGTTCGGAAAAATAATCGGCGAGTTTTTCCGTTTTGTTACGGTAGCGTCCGTCGACGGGCGAGATGGCGGTCAGCGGGGTCAGAAGTGTTGCCATGGATGCGTTATTTTATAAAATATGTATGGTCGGTGTAAATGTCTCTCGTATGTATCCCGGGGTGCGGTGGCCGGTGCGCTTCGGGAAGCCTGCCGCATTTCCGGCATCAAATTTACGACAATAAATTGAAAAACGCATAATTTTCCCTACCTTTGTGGGGACTGAACGGATACGGCAATGAGATTCCTGTTGGCAATTATCGACTCCCTGGTGAGCTTCGTGCAGCGCAATCCGCTGACCGTGCTCGTCATTCTCATCCTGGCGATAGGTGCTCCCGCGGTGCTGAAGGGCGTCGCGCTGTTCATATTGTATTTGTTTATGGGACTACTTGTATTGATTCTGGTCGGCCTGTTGCTGCTGCGTTGGCACATGAACAAGATCCGCCGACAGATGGAGGAGCAGTTCGGGGCCGGAGAACGTCCGCAGGACGGACCCTGGCGCGGCCGCAACGCTTCCGCAGGCCCGACGTCGGGCCGTGAGGGCGAGGTGCGCGTGCACCGTACCTCCGAAGCTCCCGAAAAGCGCGTCTCGAAGGATGTGGGCGACTACATCGACTTCGAGGAGGAAAAGCGATAGGTGGCCATGCTGCGGATTTTCGGACTCATAGGGCGCTACTTCATGCTGATGGGAAAGGTCTTTTCCCGTCCGGAGAAGGCCGCCATCTACCGCCGGAGGATCATCTACGAGATGGAGTCGCTCGGCATCAACTCGATCGGACTGACGGCCATCATCTCGGTCTTCATCGGTGCGGTGATCACCCTGCAGATGTCGATCAACCTCGATTCTCCTTTCATCCCGCAGTCGCTTATCGGGTACGCCACGCGCGAGACGATGATCCTGGAGTTCTCGTCGGCCGTCGTGGCGCTGATCCTCGCCGGCAAGGTCGGCTCGAGCATCGCCTCCGAAATCGGCACCATGCGCATCACCGAGCAGATCGACGCCCTCGAGATCATGGGCGTCAATTCGGCCTCGTACCTCATCCTGCCGAAGATTATCGCCTCAATGCTCTTCTTTCCTCTCCTGACGATCCTCTCGATTCTGATCGGCGTCCTCGGTGGTTGGGCCATCGCCGCCGTTACGGGCATCATGATCCCTGCCGACTACGTCGAGGGCATCCATATGGATTTCAAGGTCTACTCGATCATCTACACGCTCATCAAGATGGTCTTCTTCGCCTACATTATCACCTCGATCTCGGCCTTCTTCGGCTACTACGCCCGGGGCAACTCGCTCGAGGTGGGAACGGCCTCGACGCGTGCCGTGGTGGTGAGCTGCGTGGTCATTCTCTTCTTCGACCTGGTCCTTACGCAAATCCTGCTGATATGATACGTGCCGAACATATCGTCAAGTCGTTCGACGGGCGTGTGGTGCTCGACGACATCTCTGTGGAGTTCGAGACCGGGAAGACGAACCTGATCATCGGGCGCAGCGGTTCGGGCAAGACCGTGCTGCTGAAGACTCTCGTGGGGCTGCACGAACCTGATTCGGGCGACGTCTGGTACGACGACGTGAACTTTTCCAGACTCGATTTCCGGGAGCGAAAGATGATCCGGAAGGACATCGGCATGATCTTCCAGGGCGGGGCGCTGCTCGACTCGTCGACCGTCGAGGAGAATGTCAAGCTGCCCCTGGATCTCTTCACCTCGAAAAGCGAGCGCGAGAAGCTCGAACGGGTGAACTTTTGCCTGCAGCGCGTGCGCCTCGACAATGCCAACCACCTCTATCCGGCCGAACTGTCGGGCGGCATGATCAAGCGCGTGGCCATCGCCCGGGCCATCGTGATGAACCCCCGCTACCTGTTCTGCGACGAGCCCAACTCGGGACTCGACCCGCAGACTTCGATTGTCATCGACAACCTGATCCGCGAGATTACCAAGGAGTATGGCATCACGACGATTATCAACACCCACGACATGAACTCCGTGATGGAGATCGGCGAGAAGATCGTCTACATCCACGAAGGACACAAATGGTGGGAGGGCACCAAGGAGCAGATTCTCCATGCCGACAACCGAGAGCTGAACGATTTCGTCTTCGCCTCGGCCATGGCCAAGCGCGCCAAGAGGGTTACGGAATGACCGGAGCGCTGCGGAACGTCTCGGAGTGTTACAGGGGCACGGCGGGATGTGGTCGGACTTGGCGGGAAAGGGCAGGATGCATCGGTCCGTTTCGCGCGTTGTGGCCGTAGCGGCCGGCCCTGCGGACAAAGGCCGGCGCCAAGCGCGGAAGTCACTGTGATTCGTCGTGTTCCACCTGCGCGGAACCTCCTCTGTCGGCCCCGGGAGGCCGTTTCGTAAAAATATTTATTTTTTTACTTGCGTAAGTTGGAGAAAGTATGTACTTTTGCGCTGTGAAAAAAATAACGGAACGTTTTATTAACAAATAATTCAAAACATTATGGCAACTATCAAAATCGGTATTAACGGCTTCGGTCGTATCGGCCGTATGGTTTTCCGTGCTGCCTGCACGCAGACTGACAAGTACGAGATCGTAGGTATCAACGACCTCTGCCCGGTAGACTACCTGGCTTATATGCTGAAGTATGACACGATGCACGGCCAGTTCAAGGGCGAGATCGACTACAACACGGAGAAGAGCCAGCTGATCGTTAACGGCCACGCTATCCGCGTAACCGCCGAGAAGGATCCCGCCAACCTGAAGTGGAACGAGGTGGGT
>DXGO01000001.1 GCA_019113885.1 Candidatus Alistipes intestinipullorum
GAGCTCTCCAACGGCTACGGGCTCTTCATCCCGCTGATGATCACCGCCTGCATCTCGTTCGCCGTGGACTACTACCTCGACCCCGACTCGATCTACACCAAGCAGCTGCGCAAGAAGGGCGAGCTGCTCACCCACGACAAGGACCAGTCGGTCTTCGTCTTCCTGAAGCTCGAGGAGCTCATGGAGACCGACTTCCTGCGCATCAAGGAGAACATGACCCTCGGCGACATCGTCCACATCATCTCGACGGCCCGCCGCAACATTTTCCCCGTGATCGACAACTTCGGGCGGCTGCTGGGCGTGGTGCAGCTGGACGACCTGCGCGAGGACATGTTCAAACACGAAAAGTATGGGCATCCGATCTCCGACTACATGATCCCGCCCCCGGACAAGATTCTCGAACACGAGTCGATCCAGAGCGTCATGGAGAAGTTCGAGGACAAGCGCACATGGATGCTTCCCGTCGTCGACAAGCAGAACCACTACCTCGGGTTCATCTCCAAGTCGCGCATCCTGAACGCCTACCGCGAGCAGCTGGTCAAGATTCAGCAGTAAATCGGCGGGGAGGATAGATTCAGTTCCGGTGCTGTTGACTGCCGGAACCCCGCGGCATCGGCTGCATCCTCAGGCCTGCCCCTCCCCTAAATCTCCAAACAACCCAATACCCATGCTCCATTTCGATTGCGATTACATGGAGGGGGCGCATCCCGACATCCTGCGCCGCCTCGTCGAAACCAACCTTGAACAGACCCCCGGATACGGAAGCGACCCCTATACGGAACGCGCCAGGGAACTGATCCGACAGGCGTGTGACGCCCCCGAAGCCGAGGTCCATTTTCTGGTCGGGGGCACCCAGACCAACGCCACGGTCATCGACGGCCTGCTGCGCCGCCACCAGGGGGTGCTGGCCGCCGAATCGGGCCACATCAACGTCCACGAGGCCGGGGCGATCGAGGCCTCCGGCCACAAGGTGCTCACCCTGCCCCAGCACGGCGGAAAGGTCCGGGCCGAGGAGGTCGAGCGCTTCATCGACGCCTTCTACCGCGACGAGACCTGGCCCCACATGGTCGCCCCGGGGATGCTCTACCTCTCGCACCCCACGGAATTCGGAACGCTCTACACACGCGACGAACTGGAGGCCCTCCATGCCGTCTGCCGGCGGCACTCGATTCCGCTCTACCTCGACGGCGCACGCCTCGCCTATGCCCTGGCCGCCAGTGCCGACGCACCTGACATGCTCACGCTTCCCGACATCGCCCGCCTGTGTGACCTGTTCTACATCGGCGGCACCAAGACCGGGGCGCTCTTCGGCGAGGCGGTCGTCATCACCCGCCCGGAGCTCCTGCCCCACTTCTTCACCCTCGTCAAGCAGCACGGCGCCCTGCTGGCCAAGGGCCGCCTGCTGGGCATCCAGTTCGAGACACTCTTCACCGACGGGCTCTACCTGCGGATCGCCCGCCAGGCCATCGTGACGGCCCGCAAACTGAAGGCCGCCATGCAGGCCAAGGGTTACCGCACCTGGATCGACTCGCCCACGAACCAGCAGTTCTTCCTCCTCCCGAACCGCGAAATCCACCGCCTGAGCCGCTACGCGACCTTCGAGCTGTGGGGGCCGCGCGGCGAGGAGGAGTCCATCGTGCGGTTCGTCACAAGCTGGGCCACCGAGGAGCGCCACATCGACGAACTGGCAGCCCGGCTTTGAGCGTTACGACGCCCAAACGAAGGTTCATCCTTGAAGAAACCCTCGGTTTTTTGTCATGTTTACTTGCAATTTTGTAAAGTTTATTTTACATTTGCAAAGCGGACGGGAGTAGTGCGCACCTCCGGTTGCCCGCAAAACCGACAAAAACTTTCGAATCATGAACAAAACCCTGTTGCTGCCCTATCCGTTCAAGAAGATCGGATGGGCCATGTTCATCCCGACCACGCTCCTCGGCCTGCTGATGTTTATCGGCGGCTTTAACGGATTCCCGTCATTCCTGCTGCCGGGTGACGCAGTCTCGAGCGACATGCTGGATGCCGTCACCAACAACGTCGTATTGATCGGTATGGTCATGGGGGCGATACTCATCACCTGCTCCCGCGAACGTGTCGAGGACGAACTCATCGCCCGCATCCGCCTCAACGCCCTGCTCACGGCGCTCTACGTCAACACTGCCGGGACCGTCATCGCCACCCTCGTGTTTTACGGGCTCGACTACCTTGACGTGATGGTCGTCAACCTGGTGAGTCTGCCGATCCTGTTCCTCATCATCGAACGGGGGCTGCTGTGGCGGCTCAGAAAGGAGGCGGCACATGAAGAATAGGATCCGGGTGGAACGCGCCGAGCGGCGCATGACCCAACAGCAGCTGGCCGAGGCCGTGGGCGTAAGTCGCCAGACGGTCAATGCCATCGAGGCGGGGAAGTTCATTCCCTCAACCCTCCTGGCGCTGAAGATCGCCCGCGTGTTCGAAAAATCCGTCGAAGCGGTCTTCCAACTCGAAGAGGGGGAGTGACGCACACCCTTGCGGAAATGAAAAAGAGGAACCCGACAGTCGGGTTCCTCTTTTGTTACACAGGATGGCGGATACCGCCAGGGCTCAAAGCTTGATGTCGTAGATCTGGATCACGCCGACCAACTTGCCCGCGTCGTCCGTGACGAGCAGCGAGGTCACCTTGTTGCGCGTCATCATCTTCTCGGCCTCGATCAGTTTCTCGCCCGGGCCGATGGTCTTCGGGTGCGGTGTGGCGATGTCACGAGCCGTGATATTGAAAAACTCGCCCCGCAGCCGCTCCATGGCACGCCGCACGTCGCCGTCCGTCACGATGCCCTCGATGCGGTCGCCTTCGCAGATGACGATCAGCCCCAACCCGCCTTTCGAGATGATGTGGATCATCTCCGTCGCCGGGCAGTCGGGAGCGACGACGGGAAGGTCATGGTCACGCATGACGTTGCCAACGGTCATCAGCAGACGCCGCCCGAGACTGCCGCCCGGGTGCAGGCGGGCGAAATCGACGCTTGTAAAGCCGCGCAACTGCATGAGCGACACGGCCAAAGCATCCCCAAGGGCGATCTGCGCCGTAGTCGACGACGTGGGCGCAAGGTGCAGGATGCAGGCCTCCTCGCGCACGCCGACATCAAGGTGAACGTCGGAATTCTTCGCAAGGGCCGACTCGGGATTGCCCGTCATGGAGATCAGCCGGTTGCCATTCGAATGGATGAACGGCACGATCTTCAGAATCTCGTCCGTTTCGCCCGAGTAGGAGAGCGCCAGGATGATGTCCTCCCTGGAGATCATGCCCAGGTCGCCGTGGAACGCTTCGCCCGGGTGGAGGAAGAAGCTCGGGGTGCCGGTCGACGCAAGGGTCGCGGCGATCTTGCGGCCCACAAGGCCCGATTTGCCCATGCCCGTCACGATGCACTTGCCGTGGCTGTCAAGGATCAGCTCCACGGCACGGGCAAAATCATCGCCGAGGGTCTCTTCGAGATGGCGCAGAGCCTCCATTTCGGTGTGAACCGCCTTGCGGGCCACCTTCAAAATCTGGGATTTTGTCGTATCGGTCATTTCTTCTGAAGCAAAGATTCAATCAAAGGTTCCAAATCGTCGAGTTTCAGCATGTTCGCAGCATCGCTCAGTCCCCGGTCGGGATCGGGGTGCACCTCGAAGAAGAAGCCGTTGGCCCCGAACGCCTGCGCCGCATGCGCCATCGCCGGGACAAATTCACGGTTGCCGCCCGTCTTGCCCCCCGCAGCCCCCGGACGCTGCACCGAGTGGGTGCAGTCCATGATGACCGTCGGTGCAATGCGCAGCATGTCGGGAATGTTGCGGAAATCGACCACCAGGTTGTTGTATCCGAACGAGTTGCCGCGCTCGGTGAGCCACACCTCCCCGGCGCCCGCCTCGCGGGCCTTCTCGTAGGGGTACTGCATGTCGACGCCCGAGAGGAACTGCGCCTTCTTGATGTTCACCGTACGCCCCGTCCTGGCCGCAGCCACCACCAGGTCGGTCTGCCGGCACAGGAACGCCGGGATTTGCAATACGTCGACCACCTCACCCGCGGGCGCGGCCTGCCACGCCTCGTGTATGTCCGTGAGAAGCCGCAGCCCCCACTTCGCACGCACGTCGGCAAGCATCTGCAACCCTTTTTCGAGCCCCGGGCCGCGGAACGACGCAATCGACGTGCGGTTGGCCTTGTCGAACGACGCCTTGAAGATGATCTCCGTGCCAAGGCGGCGGTTAATCGCCACCAGCCGCTCGGCCACCGCGTCGAGCAGCTCGGCCGACTCGATGACACATGGTCCTGCTATGAATTTCATATCGTCAATGGTTGAATTCGGGATGCTGTTTCAAAAACTCCTCGGCGCGCGCCAGGTCCTCAGGGGTGTCGATCCCCACGGTCTCGGCCTCCGTAATACCCACACCTATTTTATAGCCGTTTTCCAGCCAGCGCAGTTGTTCGAGCGATTCGGCCAGTTCGAGCGGCGACTGCGGGAGGGAGGTCACCTGCCGCAGCACCTCCGAGCGGAACGCATAGATCCCGATATGTTTATAGAAGGTATGGTGCGCCAGCCACTCCTCGCGCGGGACGTTGCGCAGGTAGGGAATCACCGAACGCGAAAAATACAGCGCCCGCGACTCGGCGTCGAGCACCACCTTCGGAGAGTTGGGATTTTCGAGCGCGGCAAGTCCGTCGGCCGCGGCAAAGGGCTTCACCAGCGTCGCAATGTCAATCTGCGGGTTGTCGAAGCATCCCTTCAGCGCCTCGAGCTGCTCGCGTCGGATGAAGGGTTCGTCACCCTGCACGTTGACCACCACGTCGTACGGACGGCCCTGCCTGCAATAGGCCTCCCAACAGCGGTCGGTACCGCTGCGATGGGCCGTCGAGGTCATCTCGACACGACCGCCGAACGACCGCACGGCATCATATATCCGTTCGTCGTCCGTCGCCACCACGGCGTCGTCCAGCACCCCGGCAACCTGTTCATAGACCCGCTGGATGACGGGTTTGCCGCCCAGCAGCGCCAGCGGCTTGGCCGGGAAGCGCGTCGACGCATAACGCGCCGGTATGATTGCGATGTATTTCAAAGGCATATGCTTTTTACAATAAACCACCTTTTTGCCGCGATCTGAGAGCCTATCTGCTCCCGCCCACGTTGTTCGGTCCCCGGCCGCGTTCCCAAGTCTGCCCCCCTAAATCCCCTCCTCAGAGGGGATTTTATGGAGACCGTTTTCACGAAATCGGAGAATCCATGTTTCCCGGAACGCCGTTATTTTACGTCCAATTCCGGGCAATCCAGACGCTTGCTCATCTTATAGTTCTTCAGCCACAAACGGTTAGCCTGCTGCCGTTGTTTCCCGTCCACCCGGAACCCCTGCCGTTCGAAGAAACCCCGCGCCGTTTCGCTCACCTCCGACGTAATCCGCCCGGCGCCCGCTTCGCGGGCAAACCGTTCGACCGTCTCATAGAGGGCCGACGCCACACCGCACCGCTGCCACTCCCGATGGACGAACAGCACGTGCATGTAGCCCGTTTCGTCGATCGAAGCAAACCCCGTCATCTCCGCTTCGGGACTTTCAGCCACGAAATAGTGCTGCCGGGCAAACAACGCCTCCCAATGTCGCGGATCGTCACCGCACGAAGCCCAGTCGGCAACTTCCTCGGCCGTATAATGCTGTCGGTTGACCGCCAGCACCGTCTCCCGAAAAAGGCATTGCATCGCGGGGATGTCGGAAAATCGTGCGGGACGAATTTGGAACAGGGTTTTCATAACGTCTGTCTTATATTCTTACCGTTTCCGACGATGGAGCTCCGAAATGCCCCCTCCGGAAGACTACTCCAGAGCCAGTTTCAACACCTCGTCGTTCGTACGCACGTAGTGGAACGTCAGCCCCTCCACGTAGTCGGACTTGATCTCCGAGATGTCCTTGCGGTTGTCCTCCGAGAGGATCAGCTCCGTGATCCCGGCACGCTTCGCAGCCAGAATCTTCTCCTTCACGCCGCCCACAGGCATCACCCGCCCACGCAGCGTCGTCTCGCCCGTCATGGCGATCCGCTCCCGCACCTTGCGACCCGTGAAGGTCGACACCAGCGACGTCACCATCGTGATGCCCGCCGAAGGTCCGTCCTTCGGGATCGCACCCTCCGGAACGTGGATGTTCACATCGTGCGTCTCGAACATCTTCGGGTCGATGCCCAGCTCCTCGTAGTGGGCCATCGTCCACTCCAGGGCAATCGTCGCAGACTCCTTCATCACGTCGCCCAGGTTGCCCGTCAGGCTCAGCTTGCCCTTGCCCGGCGTCAGG
>DXGO01000103.1 GCA_019113885.1 Candidatus Alistipes intestinipullorum
CCCCCCCCCAAAACAATAGCCATTAACGATAGTAGAAGTTTTCTTACCATAAGCGTTAATTTGATTGTTTTTTAAATTAAAAAAGTTGATTCGCGACACCTGCTTGACATTCTGGCATTTAGCCACAACCGTTTCTGGCGGAAGGAGAAACAGCATCCGTTTGAATGTGAACTTCTTGGATCGGGGGCATCCGCATGCAGATTACCGGATCGTAACATACTTCAAATCGTCATATTGCTGGTTTACAGAATGCTAAATCATTTGTAAAAGGCGTTTGAAGTTACCAGAACATTACCCATGTTACCAATTATAACAGGTCATAAATATGAAGCACACGTTCAGAATCTTGTTTTATATCAAGAGAAATGCACCGTTGAGCGATGGAACCGTTCCGATCATGAGCCGAATTACCATCGACGGGAAAAGCGTACATATGTCGACCCGACTCTCTGTCGATCCGGCGCTTTGGCAATTGAATCCCGGACGTCCCGTCGGACGTAGCACCATGGTAGAGAGAATCAACGATCAACTGAACCGTATCCGCCGACGGATCGAACAGTGTTATGAACAGTTGTTGGACAAACGACTCGCCATCACGCCGCAGATGATCAAAGAGGCCTATCACGGAGGCGAACTCTCGGGGGAAAAGTTGCTTGCCTTTTTCAGCCGGCACAACGAGGAGTTCTACCGGATGGTGGGCATCAACCGCAGCATGTCCACCTATTGTAAGTACAGATGTGTCTACCGCCATCTGAAAGATTTCATCGTTTCCCGCTACGGATGCGAAGACCTGGCATTCGAAAAGATCAACCGGGAATTTCTGACGTCCTTCCACCGCTATATCGTGAGCCAGTGCGGCCACAAGAAAAACACCGTGTGGGTCTATCTGATCGCATTCAAGCATATTCTCAAGCTGGCTCACAGCCAGGGACATTTGCCCAGCAACCCTTTTGCCGATTACAAACTCCACAGCGAGTTCGTTCCGCGCAGTTACCTGACGATGGCGGAGATCAACGACCTGGTCGGCCTCGACGTGCCCAACCCGAAAATGCGGTTGGTTCGCGACGCGTTTTTGTTCAGTTGTTTCACAGGGCTCTCATATGCCGATCTATGCGTGCTTTCACCCTGTCACATCCATCATGAACGGGGTGGAGCATGGATTCGGATGTCTCGTCGCAAAACAGGGACCGAGATTGCCGTCCGACTGTTTTCCATCCCCTGCGATATTTTGTCGTCCTACCGTTCAGAGGCTCCGCAAAGTCCTTTTTTCATGCTTCCCGGGAATCGGCAGTGCAATCTGTACCTGGAACAGATCATGTCGTTGGCCGGCATCCGGCGACACATAACGTTTCACTGTGCAAGGCATACATTCGCTACGACAGTTACACTTTCTCAGGGAATGGCGATTGAAACGATCAGCCGGCTGCTGGGTCACCGGGATATCCGGACCACACAAATTTACGCGAAAATCACGCCCGCAAAGCTTGATCGGGACATGATTCGGTTGTCGAAACAACTCGACTCGTTATGCAGACCGTCACAAACGAAATATCGGAAATATTCATAATCGGAAATAATTTGCGCATATCGGATCGACCCCATGTCCTGAAATGGCTTGCCGGTGGATAGATGTCGTGTTGTAATTTGAAACTAATAACAGTAAATTCGCAAACGTTCGCAACCGAATACGCCCTGTACACACAAAATTATTACAAATGAAAATTATTTAAAATGATAATTTGTAAAGGACCGTCAATTTATCTACCTTTGCAGTGGACTTTTTTTAATTTAAAAAACAATCAAATTAACGCTTATGGTAAGAAAACTTCTACTATCGTTAATGGCTGTTTTGGGAGGGGGAGTGATCCTCTCGTTCGCCCAAAATAAGCAAATTTCCGGTACGGTGACTGACGCCGATGGTGCTCCCATCGCCGGCGCTACCGTGATGGTCGACGATTCCGCTGTCGGTACGACGACCAATGCCGCCGGAATGTTTACGCTGTCTGCTCCTGCCGACGGCTTCCTGAACATCTCGTTCATCGGGTATGAATCTCAAAAAATAGCCATCGCCGGGAAGACCTCGATAAACGTACAGCTTCGTGAAGACATTACGGCTATCGATGATGTCCTGGTCGTAGCTTTCGGTACGACCAAGAAAGAGGCATTCACCGGTTCGGCTACTGTCATCAAGTCCGAGGATCTCGAAAAACGCCAGACGACCAACGTCATGAATGCCCTCGTGGGTTCAGTGGCCGGTCTTCAGATGCGTGGCTCGACGGGTACCCCCGGTTCCGATGCTGGTGCGGTCAACATCCGCGGTATCAGCTCGATGTATGCCAGCACCGACCCGCTGATTATCGTCGACGGCGCCCCCTACAGCGCCAGCCTTTCGAGCATCGCACAGTCCGATATCGAGTCGGTTACCGTCTTGAAGGATGCCGCTTCGGCTGCCCTGTACGGAGCCCGCGGTGCCGCTGGTGTGATCATTGTGACCACCAAGCGTAGCACCTCCAAAAACGCGACGATCAATGTCGACATGAAGTGGGGTGTGAACTCGCGCGCTATCCAGGATTACGATGTCATCACCGATCCGGGAGAATACTATGAGGCTGCCTATGCCCAGTATTACAACCGTTATTATTATGCTCAGGGCATGAGCGCCGCCGATGCCAGCCTGAAGGCCAATGCCGACATGCTCAAGGCATTGTCGTACAATGTCTTCTCCTATCCCGACGGGGAGCAGCTCATCGGCCTCGACGGCAAGTTGAACCCCAATGCCACACTGGGCCGCAAGGTGACCGGCAACGGCCAGACCTATTGGTTGCAGCCCGACGACTGGACCGATGCCGCTTACAAAACCTCGCTGCGCCAGGAGTACAACGTCAGCATCAACGGCGGAACGGATAAGAGCAATTATTATACCAGTGTCGGTTACCTGAACCAGGACGGTATCGTCGACAACTCGGGTTATGAGCGTGTTACGGCTCGCGTGAAGGCCGACTATCAGGCCCGCAAGTGGCTCAAGCTGGGCGCCAACGTCGGTTTCCAGCACTCGAAGCAGACAATGGATGCCGCGCTTGGTACCTCGACCTACTCCAACAACCTCTTCTACTTCACGTCGATGATTGCGCCGATTTACCCGATTTATGTCCGCACGATGGATGGCGACGGCAATGTCAGCATCGCAACCGACCAGTTCGGACACCGGGCCTATGATTACGGCGTTGCCTCGACGGGATACGGCATTACGCGTCCGTTCAGCGCGACCGGCAACCCCCTCGGCTCGAACAGCTACGACCAGTTCTACAATATCGGCAACCAGCTCAACGGTACCTTCACGGTCGATGTCGACATTACCCCCTACCTGAAGGCCAATGCCACGAGCACGGTGATTTGGGGTGAGAACTACATTTCCGACATGGCGAACATGTTCTACGGCTCGTCGGCCGGAACGAACGGCAGCATCTCGAAGACCACGCAGATGTCGATGCGTACGAACAACCTCCAGACGCTGACCTACTACGACTCGTTCGGCCTGCACAACGTCAACGTGATGATCGGTCACGAGTACTACGACGTGCGGTCGCGCAGCGTCGGCGCCACGAAGAACGGTCTCTTCTCGCCCGACATCCCGGAACTGAGTGCCGCGGCATCGCTTTCCGCCGCGTCGTCGTATACCACCCGTTACAATGTCGAGGGTTACTTCCTGAGCGCCCAATACGACTACAACGGCAAGTATTACGGTTCGTTTTCCTACCGTCGTGACGGTTCGTCGCGCTTCGCCCCGGGCCACCAGTACGGAGACTTCTGGTCGGTGGGTGCCGCCTGGATCCTCTCCAAGGAGAACTTCCTCGCGAAGGCCACCTGGATCGACATGCTCAAGCTGAAGGCCTCGATCGGCCAGCAGGGTAACGATAACATCGGCGACTACTATTACACTGACCTCTACACATTGAGCAAGGTCGACGACAAGTCGATGTCGGCATCGTTCTACATCCTGGGTAACCCCAACATCACGTGGGAGACCACGACGAACTTCAACGTCGGCACCGAGTTCAGCTTCTGGCGCGGCCGCCTGTCGGGAGGCATCGATTTCTACAACAAGAAGACGACCGACCTGCTCTTCTGGCTCTCGATCCCCGAGTCGCTCGGTACGCGAGGCATGTACGGCAATATGGGTGACATCCGCAATACGGGTATCGAGATTAACCTCACGGGCTCGGTCATCCGCACCAAGACCGTCGAGTGGAGTCTTTCGGCCAACCTTTCGCACAACACCACGAAAATCCTTTCGCTGCCCGACTCCAAGCTCAAGCAAGGCACCTCGAGCATCGGATTCGATGAGGCAACGAACAATATCTTCATGTGGTACACCGTGGGTGGCCCGCTCTACAACGCGTACCTGCCTTGCTATGCGGGTGTGGACGAAAAGGGTCAGGCCATGTACTATATCGACGTCGAGGACGGCGAAGGCAACATCATCCACAAGGGCGGTACGACCTACGACATCAACAGCGCCACGGATTACGAGCATGGCAGCATCCTGCCGAAAGTATTCGGCGGTTTCTCCACCAACCTGCGCGTCGGCAACTTCGACCTCTCGGCGACGTTCGACTACCAGATCGGCGGCAAGGTCTACGATGTGACCTACGCTTCGCTGATCGCCCCGTGGTCGGGATCGGGCAGCGGCTCGGCCATTCACAAGGACTGGGCGAAGGCCTGGAGCCCGAACAATACCGAAAGCGATATTCCGCGCTGGCAGCAGGGTGATCAATATTCGGCAGCCAAATCGGACCGTTTCCTGACCGACGCGTCGTATCTCAATTTCCAGTCGTTCGCCATCGGTTACACGATTCCCGAAAAGGTATTCCGTGGCAAGTTGAAGATGCGTATCTATGCCGCCGGCGAGAACCTCTGCTTCTGGTCGGCACGAAAGGGACTTGACCCCCGCTACAATTTTGTGGGAACGTCCGAAACAGGTGTCTCTGACTACTCCCCGATCCGTACGATCTCTGGCGGTATCCAACTTACGTTCTAACCATCCAAAAGTCTGATATTTTATGAACAAGCATATAAAATTAGTAGCTGCATTGATTTTCGGCACGTCGCTTCTCTCCACGGGCTGCCTCGACGAAACCTTCCCGCAGCAGGGAACGGTTACCGTTGACCAGGCCGTAGAGGCGCCGAACTCGTTCGACAACTTCGTTACCGCCTGCACCTCGACCCTCTCTGGCGAGTTTATATACGATGCAGCCAAGATGTCTCCCTATGATTATGGTTACACATCGTTCTTCCTCCAGCGTGATGTCATGGGGCAGGATGTCGTATGCGAGGGAACCGATTATGAACACTACTCCACGTGGTATACGTGCGGGGTGGGCCTCGGCCCGACCTCTGGGATCTGCCAGATCCCCTGGTCGCTCTATTACAAATGGATCAAGAACTGCAATGTCGTGCTTTCGATAGCCGGCAAGGAGCCTTCTGCCGATCACAAGGTCGGTGCGGGTATCGCCCATGCCATGCGTGCCATGTTCTACATGGACCTTGCGCGGATGTATGCCCCTCAGACCTATGTAAGGAATCACGAGGCGTTGACTGTGCCCATTATCTCCGAAGAGACCTCCGTCGAGCAGGCAACGAATAACCGGAATGCCACGAACGAGAAAATCTGGAGCTTCATTCTCGATGACCTTAACGCTGCCGAGACCCTGCTGGCCGACTACCAGCGCCCCGACAAGACGACGCCCGACCTGAGTGTGGTCTACGGCCTGAAGGCCCGTGCCTACCTGACGATGGAGCAGTGGGGCGACGCCGAGAAGTATGCCAAGCTCGCACAAAAGGGCTATACGGCGATGACCGAGGCGCAGTACCTCGACCACGATACGGGTTTCAATACGCCGAACGATGCGTGGATGTTCATGACCGAGTTCGATTCCGAAGACCCCAACATTACCGAGAACGACGGTGACTCGAGTTGGGGCTCGCAGATGATCCTCGAGATCACTTCCGAATCGGGTTGCGGATACGCTGCCAACTATGGTACGCCGAAGCGGATCGATGCACACCTGCTGGAGACCATCCCGCAGAGCGATTGGCGTCGTAAGTGCTTCATCGACCCTGAACTGGACGAACTGGTCGCAGCCGTTGATCCGGTAGAGGATTCCGAGGGCGAAGTGGATGAAGAGGCTACGCACGAGGCCATCATGAAGGTCGTTGTCGACTATTTGAAAGATGTCTCCGACTATCCCGACGCCCTCTATAACACGGCAGTAGCCGCTCCGTCGGGGCTTTTCAGCGGACTTTCGCTCAAGTTCCGCGCTGCGGGCGGTCAGGCTGGCCACGACAATGTGAAGATCGGTTTCTGCGTGGCGGTACCGCTGATGCGTGTCGAGGAGATGATCCTTATCGAGGCCGAGGCGGCCGGCATGCAGGAGGAGGCCCGCGGCAAGGCGCTGCTGGAGTCCTTTGCCAAGACCCGTGACCCGCAGTACACCTACAATACGCTGCAGTCGTTCCGCGATAATGTGTGGTGGCAGCGTCGCGTCGAGCTGTGGGGCGAAGGTTTCGCGACATTCGACATCAAGCGTCTCGAGAAGGGGATTACGCGCAGCTATGCCGGTACGAACCACCCGGAGGGTTACCGCTGGAATACCGACGTTGTGCCCGACTGGATGAACCTCTGTATCGTCCAGACCGAGACCAACTACAACCAGGCCTGCGTCAGCAACCCCACGCCGATTCAGCCTACCGAGGACTCCCCGGAGAAGGTATGGTAATTAACCGATTAAAGAAATGAAAGGTATGAAACTGAAAAAATATTTGTTTGCTTTTCTGGCAGTAGCGGGGCTTGCTGCGTTGGCTGCCTGCTCGGATGACGAAGGTACGGAGCCGGGCAACGACAGTTCGCCGGTCGTGACCGTTTACACTTATTCGGCGCCCGACGGGTACGATCCCGATATTACAACCTTCCTGCGTGTGGTCCCCAACAATCAGGTGAAGCATATCTATGTACTGACGGAGCCGCGCGACGATAAAAATTCCTACGTAGCCTCGAATGGCGAACAGGCTTATATCGACCGTGTGGTATCGGAAGGCAAGGAGTATGAAGGCAAATCCCAGGACCTGATTATCTCCGATCTGGTGGGTTATTATACGACGACAATAGTAGCCGTCGGGGCCAATGGCGCCCGTTGTTCCAAAGAGAGTGTCTTCAAGGGCATCGAGTGGGTTGACGGTGGCCAGGCTTTGGTTTCCGAGAATATTGCGGGCCTGAGCGGAACGGTTAAGGTGCAGCGTCAGTCCGACACCAATATTTTCCGGGTCGTAGGTCTCTATTCGCAGCTCAATCCTGATTTGGGTTCCTCGAGTGAGAGATTCATCTTTACGTTTGAAGGTTCGGGCGATTCGGCTGTCTGCACGGAGTTCACGACGACGAATGCTCCTTTCTTCCTGGTTTTCCTGGAGGATGGCGGGGCTCTTTATCACGGGTACTATGATGCTAGTAATTTTACCGACTATTGTTACGTGAAGATGTTGCCCGATGATCCGAATGGGCTTTGTGTTGGCGTAACGTGCCTGAAACTGGACGATAATGCCGGAATGCTTTCTCCTGGAGGACAGATCAAGTTCTATACGTCCGATCTCGTTTGGTTTGAATAGATTGTTGAAACCGTTGTAAGGAGCGGGTGCCCGGGTATAGACGGGCACCCGCTTTTTACTTTATGGGGGCCGCGGAGTAAAACAAAGGGTTCTGCATCAGGCAGAACCCTTTGTTCGGTAGGGTGACGGAGATCTTGAATCCCCGATTATCCCATATTATGTATCAATGGGCTTCAGTGCGTTTTTTGTCATTCCTGTTCCGGAAGGGTGGGTTCGGAGAGGACAAGTGAAGAATCTGTTATCAGAAAGTACCTCTATTCCGGTTGAATGCACGAATCTCCGCATAAAAGGCTTCGATATTTTCCGTCGGGATTTCCGGCGGGGTATCGCATCCTGTTGATATAATGAAATTCGCATACGGCGCTGTTTGCTCGAGAAGTTCTCTTGTACTGGCTGCAACCTGCCCGGCGGTCGATAACTGGAATATGCCGGCCGGATCGAGATTCCCCATGACAATAATGTGCGCAGGAATTTGTTCCAGCGTCTTTTTCATGTCGATCTTGTTGCCGAAATGAAGTCCTCCGGCTCCGGACGCGATCATGGATTCTGTGCAGTGTCCCGTGTTTCCGCAGTTGTGCAGAACGATCAGGAAGTGTTCATCCTGCAGTTCGTCGATTATCGGTTTGATGAAGCGGGTGGAGTATCTGGTCGCATCATCATTCGAAAGCAGTCCAGCGGCGGGCTCGGCGATGACCACTCCGGATACGCCGGTTTCCTTGATTGCCCGGAGATATTTCAGAATAAAGTCTGAGCATTTGCTGAGCAGCAGGTCGACCGTATCCGGTTCGGTGTAGATAGCCATCATGATTTCCGTCATGTCGAACAGCCGTCCGGCCAGAGAAAAGGGCCCGATGGCGCCGGCAAACACGGGCTTGTCCGTGATTTTCTGCGCTACGGTTCGATTGGCCTTGAGGTATTCGGGAATGCGCCCGGCCGTCAGGTCGGGAATTCTCAGCGCCTCGGCTTCACGAAGGTCGTGCACCATTCGTCCTGCGATATTGGGGATTTCATTGTCGTTGAACACGACTTCCGCACCGAAGGCTTCTGCTTCTACGGTCAGGTCCATGATTGCCGTGCATCCTGCGGCTGGATATTTTTCATTCAGCGCGAGTATGGCGGCAGCATGTACCTCTCCATCCGTTACGGCATCATATACGTTTTTCCCTATCATCTCGATACCAGGATGGGTCATGATGGGCAGGGCGAGTCTTTGTGGCGAGTGCAGTATGTCGTTCGCCCATTTATGCATGTTCATGGTGTGTCGTTTTATCGGGTCGGTCTTTTCTTGTAACAGTCCGGCTTGGTGCAGATTTCGCAGCCGTACGGCGCCTTAACGACGCGGGGCCCTATGGCAATTACCGAACTGATGGACTTGATGGGGAGCATGAGGCAGGAGTCGTTGAGGTGTACGCCGCAAGGATCTTCGCCGAACAGTGCGAAAAGTTTCCTCTGCTCTGTCAGCGCCCATCCGCAATACCCCGGGCTATATGGATTGCTCAGCTTTTCGCCGGTTTCGGTATGGCGTTCGATATCGAGAATCGCTTCCCGCAACGTAGCTTCGGCCAATTCGCTTGCAATCGTGTCGGCAACGAACGCCTTTGCAATGTTTTCGTTGCGGAGATCGTGCAACAGACAGTCGATTTCTTCGCCGGCCGTAGCGACGACAACGGCAAACCGGTCGCCGTCCTTGAGGGCATCGGCAATGATTTTGCCGTAATGGAAGTTGATTTCCCGGACAATCCGGTAGCAATATTTCGGTCGAGCGGCCGACTGCAACAGATTACGCATCTGCCCGATCATCTTCCGGGTCATCTCATCGGGTGTTCCGTCGTGTATGCCCATGTAATCGAGAATTGCTTTTTCGTCCAGGTGTAGCGTGGCTGCGTCCACTTCTCTCAGAATCATGGTCTCAGGCCTTTATGAGCGATTTTGCCAGAAGTACCGCTGCATTGGCGTTCGGGGAGTAACCGTCTGCTCCGATACTCCGTGCAAAGGCCTCGTTGACCGGGGCGCCGCCGACCATGATCTTGACATCCAGTCCGGCGTTTCTTACGGCATCAATAATCTCTTTCATATAGGTCATCGTGGTAGTCAGCAGGGCTGACATGCAGATGATGTCGGCCTTCTCGTTTCGAGCCGTCTCTATGAAGCGATCCGCAGAGATGTCGACACCGAGATTGATGACTTCAAAGCCGCATCCCTCCAGCATCGAGGCCACCAGATTCTTGCCAATGTCGTGGAGATCACCTTTGACGGTGCCTATGACGATTTTTCCCAGAGTGATGGAGGATTCTCCTTTCAACAGCGGTTTCAGAATGTCCAACGACCCTTTCATCGCGCGTGCGCTCATCAGCAGGTTCGGGACAAATACCTCCCCGTGTTCGAATCGGCTTCCGATTTCCTCCATCCCTTTGATCATGTAGTCGTTGATCAGGGTCTGTGGTGAGATGCCGGCCGCAAGGGCCTCGTGGGTGACGGCTACCGCCTCTTCGAGCCTGCCGTTCAGAATTGCCTCGTAAAGTTTTGCCAGTTCCATATACAATAGTTTTAGGATGAACTTTTAAAAAGTAGGGATTATTCCAAAGTGCATAATTTGCATCGATCGTCTACACGAGGATGTTTCAACGGGTCGATTCCCAAAATGAGTCCCGCGTGCGGATGATGGTCAATCAGAAGGCGCACTTCATGCCCGAACCGGGCTTTGGTAATCCTAATCATTTCTTCCGGCCTTCAGAAAGGGACCGGATTTTCCGCACCGGAGTTCCGCCAACAGCGGTCCCGGCTCTGAAAATACCCTGTTAATCAGTGACAGGGAAGCGTCGCGTGATCGACGTGCAGGGTACGTCCTCCCAAAAAACTCTCGTCGATTCGATAGGTCCATCCGGGCTCCGAGTCACGCAGGATAATCGATATCTCCTTGTCGGTCTGTTTCAGCTCGTAATGCAGGGTGCTCGTCCCAATGGCGAGGTTGTCCACCGAGAGTTCATCCCACCCTTCAGGAATATTCGGCTGCAGGACGACAACCTTTTTTGAGGCGTGCGGGTTTATTCCGAACAGTTCCGAGAGGATGGGCACTGCGATGCCGTATATGGTCCATGCCTGCGCCGGGCATCCGTAATCCGGCATCATTTCGTTGATGGATCCGGGAAGGGTCCGTCCCAGCGTGGACCCGATCATGCGCATGTATGCCACGGATTCCTCGATGCGGCCATACCGGGCCTCCGCTACGGCCTGAACACCTGTCGCTATGGTCATGTTACGCAGTCGCTCGACGGCTGACAGATAGGGCCCGAACTCGCTGCAATGGTATTCCCGAACCTTGTCCAACTGGTCGAGGGCCCGCTCTCGGGGGGCGATCCCAACCTCGAGGGGAGTGCTGATGACCCAGTTTTTGTTCGAAAACCAACAGCGTTGTGTATGGTCTTTCTCTCTTGCGGCCTTTTCGGCGAGTTTTTTGTAGTAGGATATCTTGTCTTCCGAGACCTCAAAGCCTTCTCGGCGGTAAGTTTCGAGCTGGTGCATGGCTCCTTTGCAGACGTTGAGCATCTGCTCCTTCGAGCCGAAGAAATCGCCGTATAACCCTTCCGAGTCATCCCAGAAAAGCGTATTGATCCGTTTTTTCAGTGTGTCGGCCTTTTCCCGGTAGGCAGAAACGAGTGCCGCGGGCTCCCCGAGTTCGGCGGCCATCTGCGACATCGCTTCCAACGCCTGCTGGGTGTATACGGCCACGTCGATCAGTTCGACATCCAGCCCTTGTACCTCCATGATTCCAGGGCCTTCGGGGAACAGGTTCCCGTTCCGGTCCCGTGTGGTGAGAAGCCATTCGATCCCTTTTTTCATGTATGGATAGAGGTTTCGTAGCAAGGCGGTATCGCCGCTCCATTTGTAGGTATTCCATACGGCCAGGATGTAGTGTGCTGTCTCCTGTGTATTCCCCGGGTTTGCCACGTATCCGTTGGAGGACATTTCATGCAGGATACGGCCGTTTCCGTTCGCTTGTTCCGACTTCTTTTGGAGCAGCCGGAGTGTGGATCCGACCAGGGCGGGGCCCATGCTCATGGCGACACCCTGAAGTGCATATGAATTGTCGCATCCGAAGAGCCACGGATATTCAATGGCTCCGGCTCCGAGAAACCTCCCCTCTCCCGGGAGATCGGAAACGAGCCACCGGGTGTTGATCTTCACCCAGTCGTACACCCTCTCCAGTTCCTTGTCGGGAATGCGTATCGCTGCATGGTTCAGGAGTTCGGCGTATTTATCCTGTTTCTTTTCGAGGAGCCGTTCCCAATCCTTCCCGATCGACCGATAGCTGACGACCGCCGCGTCCTGGCTCTTGTCGGACCCTGCGATGACGTAGGTGAGTTCGGCCTTTTCGCCCGCCTTGATTTTCAGCTTGCGGCCCAATGCGGCGCTACGTCCCTGTCCTGCCGTAGGAACAGGGGTCGGCGCATCCGCCTCGAACAGGACATCTGATGTCGGGCTGCCCCAGGCGCAATACCAGGAATTTACCGAATCCCGGGCAATGCACAGGCGGTCATCCTGCTCCCAATGTATCAGGTCCGTGTAGTCGTGGATACCGTTCTCCTTCGAGAACCATACGGGGCTCAGATCGGTTTTCACGATGAAATCCGCTTCGATCGTCATGGCTCGCTGCGTATGGTTTGTGATCGTGTAGTGCACGACCACTCCGGGCATTCCTTCGGGGCAGAACTGCATTTGCTTGATGGACAGACGCCCTGCTCCCGTCTCATATTCAAACTCGCTTCGATCCGGGTAGGTCGTGTATCGCGTCGCACGGTTGAGCCAATACGCTTCCTCTCCCTTTGCGGTCACTTTCAGCCAGAATCCGTCCAGAAGCTTGATGGGATGGGCCCAAATGCCGCCCATTTCGCCCGGGACATGCCCTCCGAGATCGGGGAAATCGCCGTTCTGAGTCCCGATGACATAGCTTCTGTCGCCTGCGGTGATGTAGGGATTAGCACGTTGCGAGCCGACCATCGCGCTCAGCCCGTCGAACGGGGTCTCTCCAAAGGCCTGTGCGCAACAGGTTCCGGCCGTGAGGCCGAGAACTGCCAAAAAGAGGCGGTATTTGCGTAATTCCGGAGTCTTCATCGTTTTTTGCCGCTGTACAGTGTGATTTCGCTGTTTTCGATCTTCCAGCGGACATTGGAGGTGATTTGCAGCCCCTCCAGAATGGAAAACAGGTTCTCGTTTTTCAATGTTCCCGAGAAGTTTGTCTTCAGGATGTCGTCGTCTACGATATTGATCTCCACGTTGTAGTAGCGTTCGAGCAGTTTCGCTATTTCGTCCAGCGGCTTGTTGTCGAAAATCAGTTCGTCCTGCATCCAGGCTGTATGGAACCAGTCGTCGCCCGAATAACTTTTGGCAAGTCTGCCCGACTGAAGGGAGTAGAGTGCCAGATCACCCTTTTCCATGATAAGATTTTGCGTGGGAGACGATACCCGGACACGCCCTCTGGAAAGATAGGTCGAGACCTTCCCGTCGTCGGGGTATGCCTGGATGTTGAAGGCCGTTCCGAGCGCTTCGACCTCGAGATCGCCCACTTTCACAACGAACGGGGACTTTTCATCTTTGGCAACCTCGAAATAGGCCTCCCCGATCAGCTCCACCTCCCGCTGCCGCCCGTTGAAGTTCCGGCCGCAGATCAGTTCGGAACAGGCATTCAGGTGTACCCGTGTGCCGTCGGGCAGCGTAAGGTCCGATTTCTGTCCTCGGGCGACCCGGATCTCCATGTCGGCGTATTTGGTCAATGCCTTGTTGGAGTGCCATGCGTGAAGGGCGAACGATGCAACGACAACCAAAAGTATGGCTGCGGCCGCGTGGAGGATCGTATGCAGGTATGTCCGTTTGGGATAGCTTGCCTCTTTGAGGGCCTTCAGCACACGGCGGTCGTACGCGGCGGGGATTTGTCCGAAGGATTTGTCCCATACCTCGTCGATATGCTCGTCGAACAGTTCCGGGTGCACGAGAGCCTGCAACAACTCCCGTTTTTCCGCGTCCGATGCAAGTCTGTTGTAGAACTTGCTCAATAATTCAGAATATCTATTCATTGGACGTCATGGTAAATAATAAATGAGAGCGATCGCTATACAGTTGACCAGCATGTCGTTGTGGTCGTCCTTTAGTTTGTCTCTCAGGAACTTCATCGAGAGTTTCAAGTGGCTCTCCACCGTATTCTCGGAGATGCCGAGCTGCTGGGCGATCTCTT
>DXGO01000104.1 GCA_019113885.1 Candidatus Alistipes intestinipullorum
GGACTCGAGGTTGGATGATGTCTCGACAGTTAACAACCTATTCTGGCAATGTTTGCAGAAATTCGCCTGGATATTCAACGTTATGATTAACAACCTCAATCACTATAAGGACTATTTTTCAATTCAAGGCAATGCATTTCAGAAACCATGAGACATAATAGCAAATTTGTAATTTGCCTATCCCGAAATTTTTTCATACCTTGCAATAGGTTATTTGAAATGCGGTATTTGAGCGCAAGACGCTGAAAACAAACCGTTGCTTTCTCGTTACCTACTCTCCTATACAAAAATGTAACGACCCGATAAATCAAGTCGTTACATCATTATAATCCCGAACTATTATAGTTCGGTATTTTTTATCGTATTATCACCATTTTCTATGGCTGGGCGGAATCCGGATGAGAGAGAATTCGCGCGTCACTTGGGCCGGATGCCGTATTCAGCTTCGGGAGGCGCGGAGCAACTCCCCGAGCACGCCGATGTTCTCGGCCGTGATGTGGGGTTGCGGGTCGGCATGTTCGGCCACCTCGGGCGTCGTCTCCCCGGAGAGTACCAGCACCCCCATGGCCCCGGCGTTGTGGGCCATCTGCACATCGGTGTAGATGCGGTCTCCGACCATGGCGATCTCCTCGGGACGCAACCCATGGCGGGAGAGGATGCCCGAGAGCATGTTCGGGTCGGGTTTCCCGAGCGTGATGTCGGGCCTGCGCCCCGTGGCGTGCTCGATGCAGGCGCAGATCGAGCCGCAGTCGACCAGCACCGTCGGCTGGTCGGTCGGGCACACCCGGTCGGGATTGGTGGCGATGTAGGGCAGTCCCTGCTTCACCCACCACGCCGCGCGGCACAATCGTTCGTACTGCAGCGTCATATCGAATGCTGCGATAACGGCGTCGGGCCGGTCGTCGGCCGAGGCTTCGCACGAGATGAATCCTGCGGCTTCGAACTCCGAGATCATCGAGGGGGTTCCGAGCAGAAAGAGCCTTCGGGCCGCGGGCAGGTGGGACCGGAGGTAGTCGATCGTGGCCAGTGTGGTGGTGTACATCTCCTCGCGCGTGGCCTCGATGCCCAGCGTGCGGAGCTTGTGCAGGTAATCACCGATATTTTTCGAAGGGTTGTTCGTGAGGAACGAGTATCCGATGCCGAGTTCGCGGAGCCCCTCCAGAAAGGGTTGTGTGAAGGGGAACAGCGACATGCCCATGTAGATCGTGCCGTCCATGTCGAGCGCCACATGGCGGATACGCGCCAGGCGGCGCATCAGTTCGTCCTGCTCCCAGACGGAGCGGTAGTGTAATGGAGGGTTGTTGCTCATGTTTGTGAGATTTCCGTCGTTGCCGTACCGGGCGGAAGGCAAGAGCCGCTTTGGCCCATGACGATCCGCGCGTTTTCCGGCCCAAAGATATGTTTTTATTCTTTTACATCCAATTTATCGAATGAAAAATCGAAAAAGAAACAAAATGGATATTATAAGTAAATATATTGGTGTAATATTGTGTTAAAGAAAAAATAATGATAGCTTTGTATTGCCTATGGGAAACGTTGGCAAATTCAACCCTCCACCTAATATATTATGGTATGAACGACAAAATCGAAAAGGCGTTACAGCGCACGACCGATACTCGAGCCCTGGCTCTCGGAGTCGGGACGCTGCCCCGTGCAGCGGAACTCTTTGCCGAACTGTTTCCCGGACGCCGGGCTGTGGTTATCGCAGACCGGAATACATGGCCCGTGGCGGGCCGGGAGGTGCACCGTCTCCTCGAAGCGGCGGGCATCGCGCAGGACGAGCCTCATATCTTCACCGATCCGGGATTGTATGCCGAATGGCGTTTCATCGAGGAGCTCGACGCGTTGCTTTCGGCGACGGATGCCATTCCGGTGGCCGTGGGGTCGGGGGTTATCAACGATCTTACGAAACTCTCGTCGCACCACAATGGGCGTCGTTACCTGGTGGTCGGCACGGCAGCCTCGATGGACGGTTATACGGCCTACGGGGCATCGATTACCAAGGACGGCAACAAACAGACGTTCGACTGCCCGGCACCGCTGGGCATGGTTTTCGATCCGGCGATTGCCGCAGCTGCGCCTGCCGAACTCTCCGCTTCGGGATATGCCGACCTGATTGCCAAGATTCCTGCCGGGGCCGACTGGATGCTGGCCGATGCGGTGGGGGCCGAGGCGCTGGACGACTTCTCCTTCTCGCTCGTGCAGGAGGGGTTGCAGGAGGCTTTGTGCGACCCTTCGGGGGTGCATGCCGGCAACGTGGTGAAGGTCGAGCAACTGGCCGAGGGACTGTTGCTGAGCGGGTTTGCCATGCAAGCCCTCCAGTCGAGCCGCCCGGCGTCGGGCGCTGAGCACCAGTTCAGCCATCTGTGGGATATGGAGCACCTCAAATACCGCGGGGCATCGGTCTCGCACGGCTTCAAGGTGGGGATCGGCACGCTGGCTTCGACTGCGTTTCTCGAGATGCTGCTTGAGGCGCCCGTCGGGGAACTCGACATCGAGAAGTGTGTCGCGTCGTGGAAGTCGTGGGAGGAGACCGAGCGGGATATCCGTGCGCTCTTCGCCGGCGATCCCGAGTGCGAGGTCCGGGCCCTAAAGGAGACGCGCGCCAAATATGTCGACGCCGCGGGGCTGTGCGACCAGCTTGAGCGGCTGCGGGCCGCGTGGCCGGAGTTGCGGGAGCGCATCCGCGGGCAGATTATCCCCTTCGGGGAGGTGCATCGCCGGCTGATGGCGGTCGGGGCCCCCTGCGAACCGGAGCAGATCGGTGTATCGCGCGCCTATTTCCTGGCATCGTTCCGGAAGATTCCCTACATGCGCAGCCGCTATTCGGTGATCGACGTTGCGTTCCGTTGCGGATGGATGGAATCGTGGCTCGACCGTCTGTTCGGCCGGGGCGGCATCTGGTCGGTAGCATAGGAGCGGCTGGGTATGGATTTTTACCCGTATGTAAAAAAATAACGTTGCCGAATGGAATAATCGAATCGAAAGTTGTATTTTTGTGTCTTGAAACCTCATTCTTTCATTCCGAAATGACACCTGAACAGAGCAAACGATTTAAGTATTGGCAGACGCGGACGATCGTCGCCACAATGGTCGGGTACGCACTTTTCTACTTCGTGCGCAAGAATTTCTCGCTGGCCATGCCGGGTCTCGAGGCCGATCTGGGCATCTCGAAAACGAGCCTGGGTATCTTTCTGACGCTCAACGGACTGATCTACGGCTTCTCGCGCTTTGTCAACGGCATCTTCGCCGACCGGATGAACGCCCGCTGGTACATGGCCATCGGCCTTGCGCTCTGTGCGCTGGCCAACTTCGCCTTCGGATTCGGAGAGGATGTCTCGTACTGGATCACGGGCGAGCACATGGGCAGCCAGTTCACCAACACGATGATCCTTTTCATGGGGGTGATGTGGGTGGTCAACGGCCTGTTGCAGGGCACGGGATTCCCGCCGTGCGCACGCCTGCTGACCCACTGGATCCCTCCCAAGCAGCTGGCTACGAAGATGTCGGTATGGAACACCTCGCATTCGATCGGGGCCGGTCTGGTGGTGATCCTCTGCGGTTACCTGATGGGCCACATGGGACAGAACCTGAGCGGAGACTCCGAGACCGTGGCACAGATTGCCGCGAACCTGGGCGTGGACCCCTCCGATCCTGAAGGCATGGCTACGGTGATGACCTTTGCATCGCACTACGGGGCCTGGCGCTGGTGTTTCTGGATTCCTTCGGGCATTGCCATGGCCGGGGCTCTGGGGTTGATGTTCTTCCTGCGCGACACGCCTACGTCGGTAGGCCTTCCCGAAATGGAGGGAACCGAAACGCGCAAGGTGAAAGGCGAGAAGAAAGGTGACGAACATCGTGCATTCCTGATGAAGTACGTTTTCCGGAATCCGCTGATCTGGATTCTGGGTTTTGCCAACTTCTTCGTCTATATCGTGCGGTTCTCGGTGCTCGACTGGGGACCGTCGCTGCTGAGCCAGTCGAAGGGGGTGAGCATGGAGCACGCCGGATGGCTCGTGGCCATGTTCGAGATTGCCGGAATCCTCGGCATGCTCTTCTCCGGCTGGGCCACCGACAAGTGGCTGAAGGGACGTGCCCACCGCACGTGCGTCTTCTGCATGGCCGGGGCTGCACTGTTCGTCTTTGTCTTCTGGCAGCTGCCGGCCGACGCTCCGATCTGGCTCCTCTTTGCCTCGTTGTGCGCCGCCGGTTTCTGCATCTATGGTCCCCAGGCCCTCATCGGGATTGCGGCCGCCAACCAGGCCACCAAGAAGGCTGCCGCTACGGCTAACGGCCTCACGGGACTCTTCGGATACGCTTCGACGCTCGTTTCGGGTGTTGGCCTCGGCTATGTGGCGCAGCATTACGGCTGGAGCTGGGCCTATGTCGGGATCATCGGGGTCGCGGTGGTTGGCATGCTGGTCTTCCTGCTGATGTGGGGAGCGCGGGCTGACGGTTATGAAGCCGAAGGCGACGTGGCTTCCGGAGCCTCGGGTGAAGCCTGATCCGACGGTTGTAACGATATCGATAAGCCCGTTTCTCTTTGAGATACGGGCTTTTTTTGCGTACTCCGGAAAAATTTCTAACTTTGTTAAATAAACCGGAACAGCCATGTTAAGCATTGCCGAACGGCACAAATACATTCTTGACAACCTGAACAAGCACGGATTCGTGCGTATTACCGATGTTGCCAACGAATTGGGCGTAACGAAGGTTACGATCCGCAAGGATATCAAGATTCTCGAAAGCAAGGGGCTTTTATATAAGGTGCACGGAAGTGCGCGTCCGGCCAATCCCCACGTGGCCGATCTCGACGTGCATGTCAAGGATAACATCAACCGGGATGCGAAGGGCTGCATTGCCCGGCGGGCCGTGGAGTTGCTTGGGGATACCGATTCGATCCTGGTGGCTTCGGGGTCCACGGTATTCGCCTTTGCCGAGGAGATCCGAATGCGGACATGGCACCACCTGAACATCGTGACGCCTTTTTTGCGCCTGGGAATGCTGCTCAACGAGTTGGAGAATGTCAGCGTGGTGCAGTTGGGCGGGGCGGTTCACAAGAAGTCGTTGTCGGTGCTTGGAGACGAGGCGATCCGCATGCTCGGGGATTGCATCTGTTCGAAGGTCTTCTTCGGGGTCGACGGCATCGATCCTGAACACGGCATCACGACTTCGACGATCGAGGAGGCGAAACTCACCCGGCGGATGATGCAGGCTGCCTCGCAGGTCGTCGTGCTGGCCGACTCCTCCAAGTTCGGGCAGCGGGGTTTCGGCCGCATCTGCTCGCTCGAGGACATCGACGTGATCGTGACCGATGCGGGGATTTCCGAACAGATGGTCGCGATGGTCGAGGAAGCGGGGGTCGACCTGATCGTTGCGCGTTGATCCGTGTGTGCCGGAACTTTGTGTTTGCGTAGGTTTTTTATTGACGTGCAATTTTAACCGGTTAAATAAACTCGAAGCCCTGAAAACGGCATAATTTTGGGCGCCTTTGCCGCCGATGTTCGGGGATTGCTGGAATGACTGAAACTACTGACCAACTTAAATGATAGGATTATGAAAAAGCTGAGTATGGTGTTTTTGCTGTCGGGCCTGTGCCTGACGGTGCATGCGCAGTCCGTCCCGGAGGATCGGGTGGATTGGGAGAGTCCCGCGGTGGTGACTCCCGGGGAGGATTTTTATACGACGGCGCCGTCAGATGCGATCGTGCTGTTCGACGGGGTGGACGCTTCGGAGTTCGTGAGCCGTTACAGCGGCGACCCCATCCGCTGGACTGTTGCCGACGGGTGCATGACCGTTTCGCCGAAGGGCGGAGATATTGTCACGAAGCGGAACTTCCGCGATTTCCAGTTGCATATCGAATGGCGGGCGCCGGCCGGCGAAGAGAAGGAGGATGGATTCCGGGGCAACAGCGGTGTCATCCTGCAGGGTAAATACGAGATTCAGGTGCTGGAGTCCTGCCGGGACGACTATGATCCGAAGTGCCAGGCCGGCAGCCTCTACAACGAGCGGCCGCCGCTGGTGAATGCCTCGGTTCCCGCCGGGGAGTGGAACGCGTTCGACATCATCTACACGGCCCCCACGTTCAAGGAGGACGGTACGTACCGGAGTTATCCCTATGTGACCGTGCTGCACAACGGCGTGCTGATCCACAACCATGTGCTGATCCCGGGCATTACCTATAAGGATTACCAGGGTTACTCCTCCGGGGACGGGCATGGCGACGGCCCCATTCTGTTGCAGGACCATCAGTCGGCCGTAAGTTACCGGAATATCTGGATACGCGAGCTCTGAGCGACGTCGGCAGTCCGCATACGAAGAAGGGTCACAGCGGATGCCGGCGGCCTGTTTTCGAGGGGCGGTTTGACTTTGTGGAGCAGGAGCCGCAACGTCGGGACGTCGGGGAACGATGTCCGGGGCAGAACCGGGGTGTGCGCGGATTGTTGAAAAAAAACCGGGGATTTTTTTGCGTGCCCGGCGAAAAACCCCTATCTTTGTAGGCGATTACGGCGATACCTGAATCCTATGAAGTGTAACCCCAACATAACGTCTGCGCAATCATTCCGGTTGCGGGATTATTGGTCGGGTTTCCAGTCTCCGACGGATTCGGGCATTTTGTTTTATTAGGGTAACTGTTTTAGTTGCCCTAATTTTTTATGCGTGTCAGCGAACGATGAAGACATTCTACACCCATGCGCGGATTTTCCGCAACGGCGGTTTCGAGACGGGGCGGCTCGTTGTCGAGGAGGGGCGGGTGGTTGCCGATGGTGACCCTCAACCTGGGGACCGTGTGGTCGATCTCGGGGGACTGAGCCTTGTTCCGGGGCTGGTCGACGTGCATGTCCACCTGCGCGAACCGGGTTTCCCGCAGAAGGAGACCATTGCCTCCGGCACGGCCGCCGCTGCGGCCGGGGGCTATACGACGGTCTGCTCGATGCCCAACCTGAATCCGGCGCCCGATACGGTGGAGCACCTCGGGGAGCAGCTGGCGATCATTCGCCGCGACGCTGCGGTGCGCGTGGTGCCCTACGGAACGATCACCCTGGGACAGCGCGGGTGCGGCGAGCTGGCCGATTTCGCGGCGCTTGCCCCGTACGTGGTCGGTTTTTCCGACGACGGGCGCGGTGTGCAGTCGGGGGCGCTGATGGAGGAGGCGATGCGCCGTGCGGCGGCTGTCGGCAAACCGATCGTGGCCCACTGCGAGGTCGATGACCTGCTGCGCGGGGGATACATCCACGAGGGGACCTACTGCCGTGAACACGGTCACCGGGGCATCTCGTCGGAGAGCGAGTGGCGGCAGGTGGAGCGCGACATCGCACTGGCCGAGCGAACCGGATGCCAATACCATGTGTGCCATGTCTCTACGAAGGAGAGCGTCGCCCTGGTCCGTGAGGCCAAGGCCCGGGGTCTGCGCGTGAGCTGCGAAACGGGCCCGCACTACCTGCTGCTGTGCGACGAACAACTGCAGGAGGAGGGGCGTTTCAAGATGAACCCGCCGCTGAGGAGCCGAGCCGACCGCGAGGCGTTGCTGGAGGGTATTGCCGACGGCACGATCGAGGTCGTGGCCACGGACCATGCCCCGCATACGGCCGAGGAGAAGTCGCGCGGGCTGGCAGGCAGCGCGATGGGGATCGTAGGGCTGGAAACGGCTTTCCCGCTGCTTTACAAATACCTCGTATGCGAGGGGGTGATCGGCTTCGACCGCCTGATGGCGCTGATGTCGGCCAACCCGCGGCGGATTTTCGGCCTCGGAGGCGGTGTCGAACCGGGCCAGGAGGCCGATTTTACGGTGTTGGACCTCGATGCCCGTTACGAAATCGACCCTGCGGCGTTCCGGTCGAAGGGGCGTGCGACGCCCTTTGCCGGATGGGAGGTGCAGGGCCGTGCCGTTCTGACGGTGGTGGGCGGCCGCGAGGTGTTCGATGTGATGCCGCAGATGCGATAACAACGAAAACAATCAGATATATAAGGACAGCTAAGGATGAAAGCATTTACGAAAAAGATCGTCCTGGAGGACGGCCGCGAGTTTTACGGATACGGTTTCGGATCCGACCGCGAGGCCATCAACGAGATCGTCTTCAATACCTCGATGGTGGGGTATCAGGAGATCATGTCCGATCCGTCGTACACGGATCAGATGGTGGTGATGACCTATCCGTTGATCGGCAACTACGGCATGACCGACGAGGATTATGAGACCAAGACGCCAACGATCGGCGGTATGATCGTGCGCGAGTACAACGACCTTCCGTCGAACTTCCGCTACACGAAGACGCTCAACGAGGTGTTCGAGGAGCACGACATCCCGGCCATTTCGGGGGTCGACACGCGGGCCCTGACGCGCATCATCCGTGATGAGGGGACGCAGAAGGTGATCATCACGGATGCCTCGACGCCGAAGGAGGAGGCGCTCGGGCGGTTGCGGGCCTACGAGATGCCGCATGACATGGTCTCGCGCGTGAGCTGCAAGAAGCGCTGGATGTCGCGAGTTCCGAACCACAAGTACGACGTGGTGGCTATCGACTGCGGCATCAAGTACAATATCGTGCGGCTGCTGAACCGTGTGGGGTGTAACGTGATCGTCATGCCCTACAACTCGACGGTCGAGGAGGTGCTGGCTTTCCATCCCGACGGCCTGGTGCTGTCGAACGGTCCCGGCAATCCGGAGGACGTGACGCCGGTGATCGACCTGGTGAAGAAGCTCCGGGGGCGGCTGCCGATCTTCGGTATCTGCATGGGGCATCAACTGATCTCGCTGGCCTACGGGGCGCGGACGTTCAAGATGAAGTTCGGGCACCGCGGGGCGAACCATCCGGTAAAGAACCTGGTGACGGGGAAACTCGAGATTACGAGCCAGAATCACAGCTATGCGGTGGATATTGATTCGCTGGAAGGTACGGGGCTTGCCCTGACGCACGTCAACCTGCTCGACGGTACGGCCGAGGGGGTAGAGTGCGCCGCCGAGGGTGTCTTCTCGATGCAATACCATCCCGAGAGCGCTTCGGGGCCGCAGGACAGCGCCTATTTGTTCGGAAAGTTCACTAAAATCATGGAGGAGTACAGACATGCCTAAGAGAAAAGATATCAAGAAAGTGATGGTCATCGGGTCGGGCCCGATCGTGATCGGCCAGGCTGCCGAGTTCGATTATGCGGGTACGCAGGCGTGCCTGGCACTCAAGGAGGAGGGGTACGAGGTGATTCTCGCCAACTCGAACCCCGCCACCATCATGACCGATACGCACATCGCCGACAAGGTCTACATGGAGCCGCTGACGTTGGAGTACGTGGCGAAGATCATCCGTTACGAGCGCCCCGACGCGATTGTCCCGGGACTGGGCGGACAGACGGGTCTGAACCTTGCGGTGCAGTTGGCCAAGAAGGGCATTCTGAAGGAGTGCCAGGTGGAGATTTTGGGTACGTCGTTCGAGTCGATCGAGCGTGCCGAGGACCGCGAGTTGTTCAAGGAGTTGTGCGAGTCGCTGGGTGAGCCGGTGCTTCCGTCGGAGGTTGCCAACTCGGTCGAGGAGGCGGTGGAGATCGCCTCGAAGATCGGCTATCCGGTGGTGCTGCGTCCTGCCTTCACGCTGGGTGGCACGGGCGGCGGCTTTGCCGACGACGAGACGGAGTTGTGCGAGCTGATGCGTCACGCACTGGCTCTGTCTCCGGTGCACCAGGTGCTTGTCGAGAAGAGTATCAAGGGATACAAGGAGATCGAGTTCGAGGTGATGCGCGACCGCAACGACACGGCGATCAGCATCTGCTGCATGGAGAACATCGATCCGGTGGGCATCCATACGGGCGACTCGATCGTCGTGGCTCCGAGCCAGACGCTGACCAACAAGGAGTTCCAGATGTTGCGCGACTCGGCGTTGAAGATCATCCGGGCGTTGAAGATCGAGGGCGGCTGCAACGTGCAGTTCGCCCTGGACCCGCTGTCGTTCAAATACTACCTGATCGAGGTCAATCCGCGCGTGTCGCGTTCGTCGGCCCTGGCATCGAAGGCTTCGGGTTATCCGATCGCGCGCGTCAGCGCAAAGATCGCCGTGGGCCTGACGCTCGACGAGATCCGCATTGCCAATACCCCGGCCTCGTTCGAGCCGACGCTGGACTACGTTGTGACGAAGGTCCCGCGCTTCCCGTTCGACAAGTTTGCCGATGCCTCGAACAAGCTGGGCACGCAGATGAAGGCCACGGGCGAGGTGATGTCGATCGGCCGCACGATGGAGGAGTCGCTGTTGAAGGCCGTCCGGTCTTTGGAGACGGGCGTCTGTCACATCTACCACAAGAAGTTCGACACGTGGACGAACGACGACCTGCTGGAGTATATCAAGGAGGGTACCGACGATCGCCTCTATGCCATTGCGCAGTTGATCCGCGGAGGTGTCGACCTGGCGCTGATCTACAACAACACGAAGATCGACATGTTCTTCCTCG
>DXGO01000105.1 GCA_019113885.1 Candidatus Alistipes intestinipullorum
GAGGCGTGCGACCAGTACTGGTCGCACGCCTCTCTCTTTATCTCTCTTTAATCGCACGAAGCGGTCCCTCCCGAAGCGGCCCGCAGAATGCGCTGCGGGAACCCCTGTCGCTAAGGTTCGGTGGGGGCATACGGACTGCCGTCGGGCATGCGGAGGTTCGTGATGCTGCCGTTGAGCGAACCTCCATCGCCCAGTATGATGGAATATCCCTGCCCGTTCAGCGTGTATCCGTCGGGAATCGTTAGCGGCCCGTTCAGGCTACTCCAGTCGATCGATGTGTAGAGGTGGATCGTATTGCCGTTTCTGCAATACCGGCCCAATGCCTCCGTATCCAGCGGTTCGCTTTGCAATATCTGCAGCAGGGCTTCGGCATCCTCCTGCGAATAGATGCCCGGTTGATGATGTGCCGACGATTGTTCAGGTTCTGTATTCCAGTCTATGATCTGGCAGCCCACACCGCCGAATCCCCCGTCCTGGATCGAGACCTGCAACTTCATGTATTGTCCGGCTTGCAGCTCCTTGATGTCGATCATACCGGCCAGTGATGCGAAATAGACCTTCTCTGTGCCGTCGATGTTGGCTGTAATCGTAAAATAACCCGGTTGGGTTTCGTCCGGTTGGCTGCCGTCTGCTTCATCCGTCCCGAATGCAAAGGGGTGGACATACAGTACGTAGTCGCCCAACAAGGCATTGTGGTCGCTGATGTCCCAATTCCAGACAACTCCTTTCTGCGGCTCTTCGTAGCCGGTGTCGCCCGGTTGCAGCCAGACATTCCCCTGATTTTCGGATTCCGGCCGTTCCTTTTTGGCATCGAAGCGTGCTGCCCGGTAAAGATTCGGGAATTCGATTCTGCATTTCTCGACGGGCGTTTGGCTCCCGTTGGCTGAAATATGTGTTAACGATTCGAGCTGTATCTTGGCTACCGGCCTGTAGAAGAGTAGCTTGACATATAATCCGTTCTCCTCGTAGGTCAATGGCCCCTCTTTGGCGACGATAAATTGCTCCAAATGGGTGTCTTTTTGGATTCCGAATGTTACTTTGCCCTGAGTCGATGCGTCGTTGTCCATTTCAACCCCACCGGTCACGGAAGCATCCGCCACGGATGGAAACGTCCATGCATAGAATATGTGCTCCGAGTTGTTGCTGTTCCAGATCAGCGGGGAGGAGATTGCGCTGAGACGCCCTTCCATGCCGTCGGCGGATTGGTAGATGGCATAGGTATCGGCCGTCGAGGCTACGGAGCGGCAGATGCCGATCTCTCCGAACATGGCGTCGCTGGAACTGTTTATCAGAACGAAGTCCTTTTCGTTGAAGTCGCTGCGGGTCAGCTGGCTGTTTTTTACGAGGCCCTGAAATTGGACACGCCCGTTGTCCGTGGCCCGGGACATGTCATTCGGCCCGTCGCACGAGGCGAGAACTCCCGCAAGCAGGGCGCATATCATACCGTATCGTGTAATCCGTTTCATCGTTCCAAAGTTTATCAATAATGGATATTGCCGATTTCTCCGGTAAAGTCGTAATTCCCGGAGTTGTGGTTGCTGTTCCCATTCGCGTGGTCGATGTCCGAACGGCCGGCAAAGAGCCCTATGAAGTAGAGCACATCGGGCGTGAAGGCCAATTCCGTCACGATTTCGCTTCTGGCATCCACGCCGGTAATCGAGGTGTTGGCGCCATATATTTGTCCGAAAGCACCTCCGAGGGCGTAGTACGTATTGTCGTACGGATGGAATGCCTGTTGGTAATCGTGTCCGTAGACCTTGCCGAGCGATTTGCAGTCGGTAATGGAGGTTGCGCAATAAGTATATCCGATCAAACCTCCGGTATAGGAGCGACCTTCGCCGTTGATGGTGTTGTCCAACGAATATGCCAGCCCGCCGGTCACGTCGCAAGCGCCTATCGAGTTGCTGAGCGAAACGGTCGAGGTACTTCCCGTCTGTCCCTCCTCAGCACCGCGCAGCATGCCGATGAGGCCTCCCGTGTACATCAATACGCCCTGAGTATCGGCCGATGATACCGTAGCAGACAGCGTGCAGTCGGAGATGCGGCCCGTGGACAGTCCGGCCAGGCCTCCTACATAGCGATCTCCCTCGGCATAGCCTTCATCGGATCCTTCGGGGAACTGGCAGTCGCAGGTCACGTTGATATGTACCGGATCGTTGTCGTCCAACAGCGCTACATTGCTGATACTTCCGGACGTTTGCCCTACGAGGCCTCCGATATGTACCCGTCCGGGGGCATTGGCTGATTCGACGTGCACGGAGATGGTCCCTCCCAGTTCGATGCCGATGATGGTGCCGGAATTATTCCCGATAAGCGTTCCGATGTTGCAGACGTCGTCGATCAACGTGGGCATGACGGTGATAGCGATATTTTTCAGTCGCAGGTTATTCATTACGGCAGAGACGGAACTTGTCGGGGCAAGGAGTCCGGTATTTTCGGCATCGGCTTGTTGGTCGATCTTTCCCCCGGCGATTCCCAGATTGCTCACTCTTCCGTTGATTTGGCTGAAGAGGGCTGATCCCTTCACGTTCTTGATATAATGGTATTTCCCGTCGAAAACCGTTCCGTTGGGCAGTACCTGCCACTTGAAGGGGTTGTCCTGAAAGTCCAGGTTTCTCAGCAGTACGGTTCCGTTTTCGTCGATTGCCAAAATCGGGGTTCCTGCCTGCGTGGTATACTCCTTTCCGTCGTGAATGGCCTGGAGCAGCCCGTTTATGTCGGGGGTGTCGAGTTTCACGTCGTCCTCGTTGTCGTCCGGGTCGGGCCACCAGTCATTCTCGTCCGCTTCGTCCACGTTCCCGGACCCCGGGTTGATATTCAGCATATATGCCGTGTTGGCTTCCAGATTCTCCAGTTCCGCGATGTCGGTCAGCGTCAGGTACGCCAGTCCGTAGGGATAGGTGATGCTCATGTCGCTGTAATCGCCGGGGGCGAGGTAGAAGGTCACGCTTCCCTCGCCGTCGCTCGTACCCGTAACCCGGCGGTCGAGCCCCGGACGGAGCGTTTCGGTAGATTCGAAGAACTTGAAATCCAGGGATTCGTCGGCGGAGTTCCGGCTCAGCGAGAAGGCGTCCTGCAGGCTGGTTTTCTGCAGCCAGAACTCGTTCTCTCCCGATTTCAGCCCGGAGACCGTCAATTTGGCGCACAGGTGGCTGAATGCCAGATGCACGGCCCCTCCGTAGGGGATGTCCACGGCCTCGGCATAGACTGGATCGGCTTCGTTGCATAAGCGGTCCAGCAGCCGTTCCGTATTTTCGACCAGGATACCCGTGGAGTGTGCGAGGTAGTAGACCCGGAATGTCGCCTTTTCGGCGTCCCAGGGCCAGGTCATCGGTTTGGCCGGGGTGTTCGGGTCGTCGTTCTCTTTCGACGCCCACTGTCCGTCGCGGAGTTCCAGACAGTCGTATCCGACTGACGTGGAGCCCCCGATCAGCGTAAAGGTTGCCGACACGTGGATCACGTCGCCCTCTTCGAATGCGAACTGCTCCTTCTGCACTCTTGAAACGTTCTGCTGCGTCTCGTTCACCATCGAGGGGAACTCCATGACGAACTCGATCGGAAGCTCCTCCTCATTCCGGTATCGGGGGTCGTCTTTCGTGAACGGTTCGTCCGCGCATCCGCACAGCGCCGCGGCGAAGAAGACGAATGGTATCAACGTTCTCTTTTTCATCATATCCGTTGTTTTTGATCTTCCCTTCATCAGAAGATGAGCGCGGAAGACAGATTGTTTTCACACGTTACGTTGGCGCTGCGGTCGCCCGTGATTCCGTCGGGCGAGGAGCCCGATCCGAGGAGTACTCCGCTGGCCTTGTTCTCCGTAATGGTTCCGGCCGAGGCTTCTCCGACGATGGCGCCGACCGGACCTTTGGTCTCGATCCAGATGTTCTCGATGGTGCAGTCGGTGATGGCGCCGCCGGTCATCTCCAGAGCCAGCGCGCCGACCGGTATGGAACTATCCGACGAAATGCTGATCGACGCGATCTTCAAGTTGGTGAGCTGCCCGCCATCCGCCAGCGTGCCTGTCACGGGCGCATTCAGGTTCGAGAGCGTGTGGTTCCTGCCGTCGAACTCGTCGGAAAATATGTTTATCAGCGAATTAAGCGGAGTATTGTCGAACATCCCGGCACAGTCGATGTCGGCAATCAACTGGAACTTCCATTTTCCGTCGGTCATCTCTCCGTATTGTCTCAGTTGTTCGATAGCCTCGGCCTTTTCCGATTCCGAGAGCCCTCCCGACGTATAGAGGTTGTAATATTCGATCCAGTTCTGGAAATCCGTCTGGTTGGAGATCCCGTAGGTCCCGCCCAACTCGATTGGCTGGTCGTCCGATATCCAGGGCTGTATTTCATAGGGCCAGACCGTAGGCACTGTCCCTGCCATGCTGACATTGATCGGGTAGCGCCAACTACGCTCCAGCGGCTCGAGATCGGGATAGAGGCGTTGCACGGCACCGTGGTTGTCGGTCATCTCGATGTGGTCGATGCTCACGTCGTTCGGCAGGATGACTGAGTAGCAGACTGGAACCGGGACGCCGTCCTGTGTGTAGGTGACATTTGTTCTCCGCTGTGCTGCAAATGTTTTCGGTGCCGAGTCGTCACGCTCCAGGATCAATTCGATAACGCCCGTGTCGGCGTTTTCCCGGGCCGAGGCCTTTACCCCGTGCTCCAATACCACCTGTACCGGATTCGTTTCCGCTTCGGCCGCCTGTTCAAACCCTGATCCCGGGACGATGATCAGCATTGAGAAGGCGTGTACGAAGCTGAGGTAGATCCTGCCCTGGGAGATTTTGCTGGTCCCGGCGATGAGCAGATCCTCCAGGCTGCCGTCGGACTTGTAGATGTCAATTTGTTCGGCATTGGTCTCCGCATAGGGGTAGTAGGCGAACGTATAGCCGAAGTTGTTCGGATATTCGACGATCAGCGATTCGTTTTTGAAACAGTTTTCCGTTGCGACATAGCTCATTGGGAGGTTGACGTATCCGTTGTCGTCGTTTCCCATCTCGTCGCGCATGGAATAGAAGCCGATCCTGTCGCCCTCCGAGAATCCGAAGTCGGCGTCATAAGAATCGAAATCGTCCTTTGCCGTGCGGGTTTCGGCCGTCGCTGCACCGATTATTTCGGCCCGGATTTCGAGCGGTTTCCGTTCTTTGCGCTCTCCGACAGAATCGTCTCCCTCTTTGCAGCCGCCGCAGGCTCCGGCGACCAGGCACAGCACCCATCCATATTTCAGAAGCAGTCTCATAAGCGTTCTTGTTTAGTGTTTTTGATCTGGCCCGACGTTAATTCACCAGATCGTCTTTCGTGTTGTATCCGTAGACGGTGTAGCCGTTGAACGACATCTCGAAATCCCCGTCTTTGAATTTCGGCATGCCGGCAGCGCCGGTCGCATCGCCGATATTCTTGTAGAGGATGAAGGTCCAGCGATTTGTCGAAAGATCCAGCGTCCCGAATTTCTGCAGTGCTTTCTCGTCTTTGGGGTCCTGGTTGTAGGCTTCGACCAGCTGCAGGTAGTCGCTCTCGGCATAGACTCCGCATTGTTTGGCCGTAATGCCGATGTTGTCGATCTCCTCCCACTTTTTGATCCAGACGGGCATGAATATCAACTCCACGTCGCCGGCGGTTTCCGAGAGACTGGCCCGCAGTGTCAGGTGCCGTCCAGCATTCAGACCCGTCATGGCGACAGGGGTGTCAGCATCTTCGTCCACATTGATCATGTAGTGGTTCAGGGGCCCTTCATAGACTGTCCCATCGAGTTCGATCCGCAATTTCGGCCAGTTGTCCGTCTTGAATGTCTGGGGCGGGAAGATCCATGACGACGGCAGGATGTATTTGCTGCCGTCCTGGATCAGTTTCCCCTCGTGCAACACCACTTCGGTCATGGCGTTGCTGCCGACACTGACGGCTCCGGATGAGCGGTTGAATGTCGCAGGTTGATCGACCACGTTGATGAATGAAATCTTTACATTCTTGTCGGCCAGGACAATGTTGGAGCTGTTTACGCTGATTTCGAGCGATATTTTGGACATCCGATGGGACAACGTGAAGTCCACGCTGTTGTTTTCGGCTCCTGCTGCCACGGTTTTCCGGCCCCACACGATGTCCACCTCGGGGGATGCGTTGAGCGCCGCCGCCCGGTAGTCTTCCCCGAGAGGCAATGACGTCGTTTCGGTTTCGTTGGCAATGTTGTCGAGCGTAAACAGGTAGCTGGAGCCGGTTGCCGGCAGGCTTATGTCGCGCCATTTGAGGAACTGATAGATGCCCGTTGTATTGGTGACCAGCGGATACCCTGCCGAATTGGCGAACGGAACCATGCATACCGCCTGCCTGTCGGGAGTCGCATAATAGGTGAGGTAATAAGTCCCGTCGACCACCGCGCCGTCGCTCACTCGGGTATCCATCTTCCCTACGGCCGCCGAGAGGCTTACCCGTCCGTTATCGGGCAACGTCGGCTCCTGTTTCGAGCAGGAGAGCAGGAGGGCCCCTGCGCATCCGATCAATAGACAAACAAGATTATTCGTTTTCATATCGGTATTCTCGTTAAAGATCACTCGCTGGCTGCCGGTTGCGGGGTCAGGTCGATATCCGTGTAGGATTCATCCCAAGGCTCGACTTCGGCACTCAGGAGCAGGGTGCTCGAAGTTTCGCTGTCGGTCGTCAGCCTCAGGACCGTGATGTTCCCCTGGGTCATGTCGATGGGGACGCTCGGCTGGAAAACGTAGGTTTTTTTCTCCACAATCTGGTTCCCCATCGTTTCGCTGTCGAATCCGACGATCGTGTTGATGTCGAGTTCCAGGAGAGTCTCCTGAGTGCGAATCTGTTGTGTGGGAACAATGGCTGCGAACATGCAGTTGAGGTACCTTTGTCCGCCTTCTTCCGTGATGGCGTCCTTGCCGGGCAACCGGTACATGCTGATGTCCTGACGGCCCCCGTCGCTGGACCCGACGACCGTGCGACGGCCGTAGTTGACGATCGATTCGGCGTATCTTGTGGTGTAGGTCACATACATGCCGCTCAGTGTGATTTTTTGCACGGTCCTGTTGTCGTCCGATCCTTCGGGGAATCCGCTGTCCTCATCCGCAGCGGCGATGGGGAGTTTGAGTTCGACGCGGATCATGGAGAAGACGTGCCAGAACTTGAGTTTCAGTAGTTCGTAGCGTTCCGAGAGCGACTTGCGGGTGTGGGCGAGCAGCAGGTCGGCCGACCAGAAGTTCTCTTCCGAACTCTGGTCCGTCGTGATCCGGTCGAAATGCTGGTATTTCATAGGATAGCAGGCCGCCTCGAATATGAATGCGTTCGACGTTGGAACGATCATGTCCCAATCGAACCCGCCGTTTTCATCCACCCGTTCCGGGTCGCCGAACCCGGTCCCCGCCTTCAGGGGCATGAAATTGGGCAGGTCGTCCTCCCACGCGATGCCCTCGGTGGTGTAGATGTACTCGTAATAGCCGGCACCGTCGGTGAAGTCGGGGGTTGCGTAATTCACGGTGTTGACGACCCGAATCACCGACCGGTCCTTGATGAACTGGTTGTGTTTGTAATAATCCTCGTCGTCCGCCCTCGTGCCGGAGCCCTCCACCGATGCTGAGATGGCGAGTTTTGACGTTTCTCCTTTCTGCCCGTCCGCAAAACCGTCGGACGTCTGGCAAGCGATACACGTCAGGGCCGCAAGAAGCGAAACTCCGGAAACTCCTGTGTAGCGTCTCATAATCTGTTCTGCTTTATATCTCCACGATCGTCCCGGGAACGGGGTCGAGCTCGCCCCACGGTTCGATCATACCGTAAATTCCTGTGATGACCTCGATTTGCTCCAGGCTCTTCACGACAATCTCCACATTGACGTGTGTGCTTCGGAAGAGCGAGCTCAGCGGCCTGGTCCCGTCGATCAGCTCCACGTCGCGGACATGGTCACCGGAGGCGTCGCTCCCGGCTCCGATTTTCAGCCCCAGCGAATAACTCTGTTTTTGGTCGAGTCCGTTCGTATTCTTGCTTTCGGTCAGGTAGAGCGGAGGGAATGAGTACGACGTGCCGGCGACAATGGTGACTCGTTCGAACTCTTCCATCTGGAACGGCGCGTGCGTGGCAGTCGCCGGGATGTCGTAGGCCGACACGACGGTTTTGTTCAGCAGGTCGGTCAGCCACTTGTCGGCTCCGTGCGGGTAGAGGTAGGAGGTCGAGGCGATCTGGTTGACGGTGATGCCCGAGACTCCGAGGGCCTTCCCGTCCTGCATTTCGTTTCGGAACGTGAACGAGAATTTCGTCGCCGCATAGGCCACGTAGAGCGTTCCGCAGTCCTTGTTCCGCTCCTGGACGTTGAAACTGTACGTCGAACTCATCGGCAGGGCCTCGGCCTGCCGGAGGTACTCCAGCGAGACCCGGTCGTATTCGTCGAGCCGCTCCTTCAGCCCCTCCGGATTGGTCAGGTCGAGACCTTCGAGTTGTTCCGCATTGGCGAGCAGGTAGATCGTCTTGCTGCTGTTCTTCTTCACCTTGAAGGTCTTGGCGGCCACCTCCTCGACACCCGTCGTGGGGTTGTCGTATATCAGCGTGTTGTGCTCGACACCGTCGGTTGCGTCGAAAATGATGATACGCAACGTGTGTATCTTTTCCGCCTCGGGCAGACCGTCCGTTGCCGAGGGGGCTCCGTCGCTGCGCGTGGTGGCCACGTTCATGGTCAGGTCCACCATGTCGGACGATGTCGTACGGGAGGCATCGTCGTCGAGTCCGCATCCGGCCAGCAGCAGCAGGATGCAGCCTCCGATTCCACGCATTGCTCTTGTTTTCATTTGAGTTGTATGTTGCCTGATCTGACAGTCCAGTCGTTGATGATAATCTTCACGTCGTGCCACGTGTTGTCGTTGAGCAGGAAGACGATCGACCAGAGGTTCTCCCGGTCGAGGTACTCCTGGTCACCCATACCTGCGAACTTCTCGCTTTTAAGCAGCAGCAGGTATTTGATGAGCGGGATGTCGACGACCATTTCCTGCTGTTGGGCGCTGTATATGGTCAGCCGGGGCTCGTTCGTGGTCATCAGCCGCGAGAGGGAGAACTCGGCGTATGCTACCGGAACGGAGTTTCCCTGCTCGACCTGGTCGTCTACTACGCCGTTGCCTTGTGTCCAGGGATTGTAGACGATCTCGTCCTGTCCGGCCAACAGCGAGTTGTCGGCGGCGAAGTTCCCGTTGTGGTCCGAGACCTTGATTTCGAAATCCCCGATGTCGAGCGGTTCGGAGTCGATGTCTGCCTGTTGGAGCACGATGCGCAGGTTGTTGGTGTTTTTCATCATGTAGAGCGTGACATCGCGGTACATCTCTCCCTCGACCTTCACGTCGAGGCTGCCCCAGAAGAGGTCGTGGAGCAACGATTCCGAGATTCCGCCCTCCTGCTTCATGAGAATGTTGAGATCCTCCGTCGAGCTGCCCGTGTTCGGCTCGGGGGAGGCCTGGAAGGAGCTTTCCCCGCATGCCAGGCCGCCGTATGCGATAAACCGGTAGCTGCCTTCGGGCAGGTCGATGACCATTCGGTAATTTTCATCCTCCAGGGCGGCGCCCGACTCGGTGCGCGTTCCCACGTAGTTGCCCTGCTCGTCGTAGATATACAGCGTCAGGCAGTCCACCTGTTTGGAGAACCCGTCGGCATACTCCATGTTGTAGTCGTAGACGAAACGCATCGACACTCCTTTGGGACAGGAGTCGAGCGTCTCGTACACGCTGCAGGATGCGAACGCCGCGGCCGATAGGATCAAACAAGCAATGATATTCCGTTTCATAGATTTCATGATTCAGTTAATTCCCCAAGGTTTATTCTTCAATAGTGATCTCGTATTTTTGCTCTATCCAGGGTAAAACCTTCACCGTTACCATCATGTAGAGGTTCTTGCCGTTTTCTCCGGGAGGCGTCGGGTCGGTGAGCCCGAAGTTGAATATGGCATCCACCTTCAACTTGTAGACGTTGTTGCGGACGACGGCGAATTTCATCGGTCCGAGGTAGTCCGGGGCTTCGGGATCATCCACTTTGTTGTCATTATGGATGTTCCAATAGAAATAGTAGTTCTCGTAGATGCCGTTCACGGGTTTGTACTCGGTGAATCCCGCCTCTGTGAGCGACTCCTCGTTCTTTTCGACGGCATTCCAGGCCACCCTCAGCTCCTCGTTCGTCTCTCCGGCCGCCTCGGCCATGCTCCACGTTCCGTACAATTTGTTCTTGTATACGTAGACCGGCTCCTCACCCGCCTCGAGGACTGCGGCCAGTTGCGGGTCGCAATCCGTCCCGGGCACGATCCGGCCCTTGAAGACGATTCCCGTGGAGATGGCGTTCACCTGCGACTCACGGCTGGGGGCGGTATTCTCCGGGAGGTATCGCCAGATGTGGAATCCCTGCGTGGGTTCGGTATCCCCGCCCCAGGGGTTGTCCTCCTCCGTCTCGGTCAGCGCGGCGAGCGAATCCCACACCCAGGTCGACGGCTCTTCGAGGTTGCTGTAAAAATATTCCGCCTTGGCAAACCATCCGTTTGTGATCTCCAGCTTGTAGGCGGCATCGGTGTCGATCACATAGTTGTCCTTCGTCTCCACGCCGCAGAGCCGGATGTTGGCAAGCCCTTCGTCGCCGACCCGTCTCAGGTAGTAGAAACTCTTGCTGACGTTGACGAAGGCCGCCTGTGTCAGTTGGATTTCGACCCCTGGGTTCTCGGTCTCGTCGATCTGCGCCGGGTCGGCGGATACGGGATACCTGTTTTCGGGCTTCACCGTCTTGTAGTCGAAGCGGGCGATCGAGCGTTCGACCTCCAGCTCTTCGTCGCCCAGCAGCGGGAAGGGCGAGGCGATGGCGCGGTAGCCGTTCCAGCTGTCCGGCAGGGTGGTGGTGTAGGCGCGGGCGTTCGACATCGGGAAGTGCCCCGGCTGCCAGGCGGCGTCCGACTCGAAATCGGACAGCGTGTAGATTTTGTCGACGAAATCCGTCGGCAGGGTTCCCTGCGGCGTATTCTTCGCTAACGACTTCAACTCCTCCGTGGGGTTGCAGAAGACGTAGACGTTCAGCGTCTGGCCCGTGAGCTCCTTCACGTAGCGGAACGGAACGGCAATGACATAATTCCCGGTCGTTCCCGTTACCGGGGCAGCATTCTCGAGAAGCCCGGCCGCGACGTTCCGGTTTTCGGCGTCCGCCAGCACGAGGAGGATCTCCGAGATGGCCGTTTCGCTCTCCTTACCGGGTTCCGTGCCGAACTCCGGGTTGTCTGGGTCCTCCTGTGGTTCGCCATCACTCGGGTTGTCTCCACCCGGGGCGTCTCCACTCGGGGCGTCTCCACTCGGGTCGCCTCCACTCAGGTCGCCTCCGCTCAGGTCGCCTCCATCCGGCATTTCGCCACCCGGCATTTCGCTATCCGAGGTTTCGTCGCTGCGGGTTCCGGAGTTGCCGGAGAACGCGAGCGTCATCCCCATATACACGCACTCCTCATCTGTTGTCGGGGCCGGGGACGGTGTCATGAAGGTCGTCTTCTGACAGGCGTACAATACGATGAGTGCACAAACTGTCGATAGATATTTGCAGATTCGTTTCATAACCGTTTATTGCTTTGATACCCGGTCGATTCTTCTTAGACACACCTCCGCCTCCGGGACTCCGGCCTCGCGGGCCTTCTCGATGTAGGGGCGTGCGGCGTCATAATCCTTTTCGATGGCCAGCAGCAGGCCGCGGGCGTATTCCGCCTCGGGACGCGATCCGGCCTTTTCGAGGTACTTGCGCGCGGCCTTCATGTCGCCCCGGGCCATTGCCACGTTGGCGGCATTGAGGTTGGCGCTCTCCTCACCGGGGTAGAGGCGCACCATGGTCTCGATCAACTCGTTGTATTCGTCGCTTCCCTGTTCGTAGGTGGATGCCACCTGGTAGATTTCCGAAAGGCTCAGCTTGCCCGGCGAGGTTTCGAGGATGCGTTTCATCTCTTCGATATCGGTGTACGAGCGTATGACATACTCCACCACATAGTCGGAGTGGCGCAGTGCGGGGTAGCACTCCCGGAGCAGGAAGGCGTAGGATTCGGGGAAGCGGGCCTTGATTTCGGCCTCTTTCCGGTCGGGGTCCATCTCTTTTGCGATCCATTCGAGGATTTGCTCCTTGTCCCCGAGTTCCGATGCGCGGACGTAACGCTCCAGCCCCTCCCAGTCTTCGGGCTCGTAGGAGGTGGTGAAGATCTCCGAGGGGAAATCGTAGAGTCCCTGCACATACTCCTTGAGCGCCTGCGTTCGGCCCTTCGCCAGCCGGGTGTTGTTGTCGTAGGGGCTTTCGGGGGATGCGAAACCCTTGATGCTGATGGCCGTGATTTGCGTGTCGGGGTCCTTTTTCACGACATCGATGGTCCTGTGAATCTTGTCCAGTTCGGCGGGGTTGCCGCGGTAGTCGGGATAGATGACCGTCTGGCTGACGGGGAAGTCGATGAAGGCCGATCCCTTGAGGGTGCGGCTCTTTACCTCCTCGACAGGCGGTGCGACGTACGCGAACGGCGGGACGAACGATCCGAGCAGCATCTCCTCGTCGGAGCAGAGCAGCTCTCCGCAGCCGCAGACGTCCTCGTTGATCATCAGGTCGGCATATTTCATCCACGGTTCATAGGGCGTGTTGGTCTCGTAGAGGATGGTCGAGACCTTTTTCTTCATATAGAAGTAGCGTCCGTTGGCGACCGAATCGTTGCGCATGCGGTAGTAGTAGCGGTTGCGGCCCACGACCCAGATGTCGGGCAACTCCTTGACGTGCCCGTCGGCATCCCGCAGTTCGGGTTTCAGAATCACCTCGAGATTCGATTTGAGGTCCAGCTCGTTTACGTCCAGATACATGCTGACGAACACGAGGTTGTCGTTCCTGACGATCTCGACCGAACGCACCGTGACCTGCCCGTCCATGATCGGGGTTTGGGCAAATGCTCCCGCGGCGAGGAGCGGAAGCGTCGAAATGAAAGATAATATCTTCTTCATGGTGGTCGGATTTTAGAATACGAAAATCAGGTTGATGGCGGCTTTTGTCGGCCCGAAGTAGTGGTGACAGCCGCTGTCGAGCAGTTCTCCGCATTCGGCACACGGATAGCAGTCGTAGCGGGAGTAGGCATATCCGACGCCGAGTTCGAATTCGAGGTTCCAGTGGCGGGAGAGCACCCACGAGTATCCATAGGCGATGCCGGCACCTACGAACCATCCCTGATAACGTTTGTCGGTGAGCTGGGAGAAGTCCGTGCCGAGGAAATTGATGCTGTTGTCGAGGTTGCCGATGTTGTACTGGCCGCCGTGGGCATGGAAACCGAGAAAATGGCCGATGAACTTGTTGCAGAACCAGTATCTGGCCTCGGGCTGGATGAACCAGTGTTTCCATTTCCGTTCGCGGGCCATCGTCCAGTTGTTGTAGTTGCCCGAGATGTCCAGCGTCCATTTCGGTGCGAGACCGAACTCTACGCCTGCATTGATCGTAGCGGTTGCGTCATATAGCAGATTGGTCTTGATGGCTATGTTCTGGCCTGCGGCCCCCCCCCCCAACATAGAAATACACCCGCTATCAGTAATGCGCAGAATTTTAAGGTTTTATTCATACTTGTGGTGGTTGTTGATTGGCAATTCCTGCAGACAATTCGTCGATTGTCCTGAAAATGACGCGTTGTGGAGCGGAGACAGTGCACCGTTTCGCAAGGAAAGCGGTTTCTTCTTGTTCTTGCGAATGGTCCGACACTCCTTGCCCGCCACCTGCGGGGACAAAGACAGACGCGTTTGTAATGTGATTGGTCGTGGTCCTGGTGAGGCTGACGAAACCTGTTCGAATATCGAACAGATTTGTTACCCCTGCAGGAGAAGACGATTTAGAAAGTGTTTGTTCATAGGCCCCGAAAAGTTACGATAAAATAAAACAAGATAGATCATGCCCGATCCATTCCTGTCCGGGCGGAATCGACATTTCCGGCAATGAATGCCTGCGAATTGTGAAAGGGAGAAAAACTGTCCCGTGACTTATGGGTCGCGGGTCTTTGGTTCCGTACGTCATGCTGCTTGGGATTCGTCCGATGAAAGGGACGAAAACTTCCGGCGTAGTTTGCGGATGCCGGTTTTGGTATATGCCTTTCTCTGACATAAGTATTGCAGTGACAGCCTCTTTTACAAATATAACATACGAATGTGAAATATGAAAATAAAAAAATGATTTTTTTACCCCGTAAAACTAAAAAAAACAATTTCGGACTTTTTCTTGCTACGCTGGAATGATGTTGTCCGCCGGCCTGAGACTCCGGTTCCGGGAATGTACCGCTATGGTAAAAAAAGCCGGCATCTCAGGATGCCGGCTCTGCGAATGCCGTACAGCGGGGATCAGTTGTCGACCTTTATCTCGATGATGTAGTCTCCCCGGTCTTCGAACCCGGCGAAATGCACCTTGTACATCGGCAGCCAGTCGTATCCCTTCGAGCCGTCGGCCGCCGTCACCTCGATGAGGAACAACGGCGCCACGGCGCCCCATCCGTCGATCGAAGGCGCGAACGGATTGCCGTCGAAGAGGTATGTACCGCTCTTGTCGGTCCTTCCCGTATAGATCGGGTCGGGCTTCACGTCGAACTCGTACCATCCGACCGGATAGGTTTTCACCTCGGCGTTCCTGACGGGTTTGCCCGAGGCATTCACGGCCTTGACGACGAAACGCGCGGGGTAGTTCGACGCCATCAGGCGGTTGATGTCGGCCATCTCGCCCTTCGTGTAGTTGATGATGTTGCACGAGTAGGGACACCAGTGGGTTTCGCCGTAGCAGTAGTTCATGATGGACCTCACGGCCGTGAAGGCTTCGCCGTTGATGGGATTCTTCTCCGCCTTGACGGTCATCGCATAGACGTCGGGTACGCCCCGCGCGTGTCCGAACTCATGGATTACGCCGTCGCTGGCCCGCGTGTCGAGCAGGTCGCTGCCCTTCTCGTCCTTGATCCAGAAGTGGTAGATGGTCTGGTTCTCCCCGTACCAGCCGCCCCCGCCGTCCTCGCCGTAGTTGCTGACGCCGTCCATGACGATCATGTAGTCATGGTCGGGATGGGGGTACGAGGTGTATTTTTTCGAATTGCCCTCGTAGACCTCCACGCCATCCAGGTCGACGATGAACCGGTAGTCGGCGTCGAAGTACCCGGGGCGGTTGAAGGCCCGGTTGATGCGTTCGAACTGTTTCACCAGGCGCGATTTGAACAGATTCATGCCGCCGATTTGCTCCAAGGTCGGCGTGTCGACCAGCACCTTGACCGTGAAGGCGTATTCGGGCCGCACCTTGCGGATGATGGCCGCGTAACCGCCTCCGGTGTACATGTCGAGTTTCAGCGTGTCGCCCTTTTTGACTCGAACGGTCCCGCATTGCAGGTCCCGGGCGTGGATGTCGACGTTGGGCCCGTCTTGCCAGAAGTCCACCTTGTATTCGGCGCCGGGGTCGAGGAAGTCGAGCGTGACGTCGAGCGTGCGGGCCGGGGCGGTGATGGCTCCGAGGAACCAGGTGTCGGCCGAGCGGCGTGCCGTGACGATGAAGTCGCCGATTGCGCCGTCGAGTACCCGGGTATCATCCCAAACGCTCGGGACCTTTTCGAGGAAGGCCATCGAGGCCGGTTCCCTTTCGTAGGCTGTGGGGGTGTCGGCGAGCATCTGAAGCGGGCTTTCGAAGATCACGTAGAGGGCCAGCTGGTGGGCGCGTGTCCCGATGGTCTGGGGAGCGTAGTACCGGACCTTGAACTCCTCGCGGTGGACGTTGTCCATGCCGCCGGGCGTATAGTCCATCGGACCCTGCACCATGCGGGTGAAGGGCAGGGTGGCGTTGTGCTCGGGATCGGGGAGCTCCGACCATTTCATGTTTTCCAACCCCATGACGGCCTCGAAGGTCATTACGTTGGGATAGGTGCGCTGCAGTCCGGTCGGGTGGTAGCATCCGTGGTACATGACCAGGAGCTTGTGGCGGGCGGCCATTTCGGCCGTCTTGTAGTACCACTCCACCATCCACTGGTCGTCGCGCTGCATGAAGTCGATCTTGATGCCCTTGACTCCCCACTCCTCGAAGCGGGCCATGGCCTCCTCCGCTTTGGCGTCGAGGGCCGTCCAAGTGGTCCACAGGATTACGCCGACCCCTTTCGAGGCGCCGTAGTCGCACAACTCCTCGATGTCGATCTGCGGCAGCACCTTCATCAGGTCGGTCAGGTCGTACCAACCCTCGTCGACGATGATGTATTCGAGCCCGTATTGCGCCGCGAAGTCGATGTAGGCCTTGTAGGTCTCGGTGTTGACTCCCGACTTGAAGCCGACGTCGTAGAGGCGCGAGGCGGTCCACCAATCCCAGGCGACCTTGCCGGGCTTGATCCACGAGGTGTCGGAGAGCCTGGATTCGGAGGCCAGCTTGTAGACCATGTCGCTCGCGGCCAGGTCGGCATCCCTGTCGGAGATGATCATGACACGCCACGGATAGGGGCGTGTCCCGTCCGTTTCGGCGATGTAGTCGGCCCTTTCGACCGGACGGATGTCGCGGTCACGCGGTTGCTCCGTTTTCGTCACGTAGCGGGGGAAGAGGGCCCGCACGGTGCCTGAGCCGTCCGACGTATAGTACATGCCGGCATAGCGCTCCAGGTCGGACTCCGTGAGCAGGACGCGGATGCCGTTGCCGACCGTGACGATCATCGGAGGCGCGGCAATCATCGAATCCCGCAGCGCGGAGAGTTCCATCGGCTGGTAGTGGGCCTCCTGATGCGTGAACATGCTGCTCTCCAGGCCGCAATAGATTGGGGCGTTCCTGTCGAAGGTGTACTCCACCTGCTCGTCCTCCACCCGGACGGGGCCGGTGAACTCCGTGGCTATGCGGTAGGCCATTCCGTCGTCGTAGACGCGGAACAGGACCGAATAGCGGTCGCCGGTCTTGATTTCGAGTTGCCGGTAGCGGTCCTCGATGCGGGCGCGTTTCTGCGGCACGACCGGTGTGAGCGTTTCATCGATCTCGGTAATGCGGCTGCTGCGGACGCGGACATTGCGGCCCGCGACGACGCCGTTGCTGAATCGCATCGACAGGGGGGCGTCCGCAACGATCTGTGTCCCCTTGTAGGTGACGTCTGGAAAATCCAGTGTAAGCTGCCCCCTAAAACCAAGCGATTCTGCCCCCTTGTGCTAAAATAATCCTACCCCTTGATTCCAATATAAAAATACCCCTGCTTGGCAATGCCCGGCAGGGGATTTTTCGTAG
>DXGO01000106.1 GCA_019113885.1 Candidatus Alistipes intestinipullorum
CAGATCAATGTCGCCAACAAGTGGCTTTATGCTGCCGACAACGGCACGCAGATCCGCTGGGGCTGGAAATTCGTCCAGGAGAACCGCCTCGGCGGAATGCTCGACTACAAGAATACCGCGGCCATGCGCGAGGCGATGGAGCGCGACTGGGACTGGTCGGTGACCGACACGAAGATGCCCCTCTACGGTTCGCACATCCGCAACCGCAACGCCAACGGTTACTTCAAGATCGGCATGCCCGTGGGGCCTTCGGTCTACGATGCCGACGAGCAGGACGAGATGCGTTCGAACCTGGCGTTCGTGGCCGACTTCGACCACTTCAGCGAGGATGCCTACTTCGGGCTCAACGACTATGACGGGAATCAGAACTCCCTGGCGCTGAATCTGATGTATAACCACTACTTCACCTACCGGTCGTCGCTGATCGTCGGCGTGCAGGCCCATCTGGACTACTACCGCGAGGGACTGTTGAACCGTACGCCGTGGATCAGCGCCTTCCCGCTTGCCGATTACGATTTCGACCGCAACGAGCAGGAGACAGGCGCCTATGCCGAGTATACCTATTCGATCAAGGACAAGTTCTCGGTGGTGGCGGGCCTGCGCGGCGACTACAACCGCTACTATGACCGCTTCTTCCTCACGCCCCGCGGCCATGTGAAGTGGAACATCACCCCTTCGACGACCCTCCGGGCCTCGGCCGGCCTCGGGTACCGCTCGACGAACCTTTTGACCGACAACATCGGTGTCTTGGCCACCGGGCGGGCCATTCAGCCTGTCGTGTTCCCTGACGGGAAACCCGCGGTCGGGAGTTTCAACGACATCGACCGCATGGAGAAGGCCCTCACGGTGGGCGGCAGCCTCACGCAGACCTTCGGTCTGATAAATCCCGACGACGCGACGCTGAGTTTCGACTACTTCCGCACGCAGTTCTACAACTCGGTGGTGGTCGATCAGGAGATGTTTGCCGACCGCATCGTCTTCTACGACACCGACGGACGTTCGTTTACCGACACCTATCAGGTCGACTTCTCGTGGACACCCGTCGAGCGTCTGGACATCTTCGCCACGTTCCGCTACACCGACAGCGAGATGACGATCCGCCGGGCCGATGGCAGTTCGGCGCGTGTCGAGCGGCCGCTGGTGAGCCAGTACAAGACGCTGCTCAACATCCAGTATGCCACGAAATTCCGCCGTTGGGTCTTCGATGCCACGGCGCAGCTCAACGGTCGGGCACGCATCCCTTCGCAGACGGGTGACCTCGACGATAGTTACTACTCGCCGCGCTACCCGATGTTCTACGCGCAGGTGAGCCGCAAGGTCGGGAAGTTCGACATCTATGTCGGGTGCGAGAACATTGCCGACTACATGCAGAAGGACCCGATCATGAATGCCGATAACCCCTATGACTACCGTTTCAACTCGATGAATGTCTGGGGACCGCTCATGGGGCGCAAGTTTTATATCGGCATGCGGCTGAATATTTATTGATAGAATAACCTTAAAACAATCGGAAAGATGAAAAAACTGTTGATTCTGTGCCTGACCCTGGTGATGGGAACGGGCTTGGCAATGGCGGAGAAACCTGCGCAGAAGAAAAACGTGACGACGGTCTTTGTGACCGACATCGACTGCGAGCATTGCGTGAAGAAGATCATGAACAATGTGCCGTCGCTCGGAAAGGGCATCAAGGACGTGCAGGTCGACCTTCCCAAAAAGGAGGTGACCGTGGTTTACGATGCCTCGAAGAACAGCGACGAGAACATCGTCAAGGGATTCGCTTCGCTCAAGGTGAAGGCCCAACCCAAGAATGCCGAAGAGGCTGCGAAGAAGAAGTAGCACCCCGACGCTCGGACAATGACCGGCGGGGCACCCTCCCATGTGGAGCGTGCCCCGCCTTTGTCGTTATGGGAGGTTATTTCCGCTGGGAAGCCATCCGGCGGCGGATCAGCAGGTCGGCGACCAGCAGCACAAGCCCCGCCAAGGCCAGGAATACGACCAGTTCCCATTGTGCGGCAGCCTCCGGTGTCGGGGCCGGCAGCTCCACCTGCGGCATCGGCAGGTCGAATTTCGGAATCTCGAATTCGGGCAACGACCAATCACCCTTCGGCGCCCGCCACCACGCTGCCAGTTGCCCGATCGGCGATTGTCCCGTCATCTGCATGTAGCCCCAGCCGCTCACCGCCCCGAGAGCCGCCACGCCGAGAAATCCGTATGCGACCATCAGTAGCCGCCCGAGGCGTCGCCGCCGCCGTTCGGCGCAATGCAGGCGCGCCATTGTCCGGGCGGTGAAGTCGTCAGCGAGCGGCGGGGTCGGAATTTGCCCCGCAGCCCGGCGGATCGCCTCACTCCGTGGTATTCCGTTCATTCGTTCCATCTGTTGCTTCGGTTCCATCAGTTTCGTCTTTTACCAGTAGGTACAGTTTCTTGCGGATGCGGTGCAGCCGTACCTTTACATTGCCCTCCGTCAGCCCCGTAATCGCGGCACACTCGCTTACCGGGCACTCTTCGTAGTAGAAGAGCGTGACCAACGCGCGCTCTTCGGCTTCGAGCCTTGCAATGGCGCGCGTCAGGGCCTCGAGTTGCCGCTCGTGCGCCGCCCACGTCTCGAGGCGTTCGGCCTCCTCGTCGGGCAACAGCGCCAGGCGGCGTTCATCGACTCCCGACAGGGTATTGCGGCGGCGCGTGCGTCGTGCGTGCGAGAGGGCCGTGTTGCAGGCGATCCGGTAGATCCAGGTCTGGAAACTGCTTCGGCCGCTGAAGCCGCCGAGCTGGCGGAATGCCTTCAGGAAGACGTCCTGCGTCACCTCCTCGGCCTCCTCCGGGCAGTCAATGACCCGAGCGACCAGTGTGTGGACCATCCTCGCGTAACGGTCGACCAACTGCGCATAGAGGTTGCTCTCACCGCGGAGGATGCGCCGGATCAACGCCTGTTCCATTTCCTGTCCTTCGATCTGCATGGTACTCTGTTAGACGCACCTCTGCCGAAAAGGTTACATCCGGCGAAGAGAAAAATTTTTTTGTCCTTTGGCTGTAACCTTTTTGCCGTTGCGGCGTCTAACAGGACAAAGATCGCAAAAAACACGCGAACAGGACATATCATTTAATAAAACACGATTTGCCATGATGGATTTCATTTCGGCGCCCTTGGTGGTCGGCATGATCACGTTGGGAATTTACAAGTTTTTCGAACTGCTTGTCTGCCGTCGTGAACGGCTCAACATCATCGAGAAGATCGACCCGGGAGCATTGGTCGACTACCTGAAGAACGTGCGGATGGGGCTTCCGCTGAACTCCCCGGCCTCCAACAGCCGGTCGGGTTTTTCGTCCTGGGCGCTGCGTCTGGGATGCCTGCTGGCGGGCCTTGGCCTCGGACTGCTTGTCGCTTACTGGACGGTGGACGTGAGTATGGAAAACTATTATGCCCAGACGGCCGTTTATGGCGGTTCGGTACTCTGTTTCGGCGGACTGGGGTTGGTTGTCGCCTTTGTGGTGGAGCGCCTGATCGACCGCAAGGAGCGCGCATAGTACCGTCTGTCCCAAAGGCGGTCGGGTCTTTCGCGCCCGACACGGAAAACCCCGGCTTCTAATAAGGAAGCCGGGGTTTTCCGTTGTTTTTCAGGAACTCCTGTTGAGCCTGCTCTAGCGGGCGGATGTGTTCTTCCCTCCCGGGTCCGGGGCACTTACCCCCTCCTCCTTCGACACGGGGCTTACTCCAGCGGGCGGATGCGCACCTCCGTGATGCCCTCCAGCTCGCGCGCAAGCCGGTCGATGTCGGTCTTCTCCTCCACCTCGCCGTAATGGTAAGGGTAGAAGATCGTCGGTGCGATCGTTTTCACGGCCTCGACAGCCTGGTCGACGGTCATCGTGTAGGGCTGGTTTACGGGCAGGAAGGCGATGTCGATGTTCTTCAATGTTTTCATCTCGGGCGTCGGCTCCGTGTCGCCGGCGATGTAGATGCGTGTGCCGCCGACAGTGAGGATGTAGCCGCAGTCCTCGCGGTTCTTGGGATGGAACTGCGTGTGTCCCTGCGAGGTGTTGTAGGCGGCCGTGGCTTCGATCTTCACGTAGTCGCGTGGCGTGGCGACGCTCCCCGGGCGCATCGTGTAGCAGTTCATCTCGAACGCTTCGGCCGACGTGCGGTCGCAGACGATCTCCGTGTCGGGCGTGAGAACCTTCTCTACGGCGGCAATGTCGAGGTGGTCGTAGTGCGAGTGAGTGACGAGCACGATGTCGGCTTTCGGCAGTGCGGCGTAGTCGGCATAGCCGCTGACGGGGTCGACGTAGATGTGTTTGTCGCCTACGGTGATCGCCAACGAAGCGTGTTTGAAGAACGTGAGGGCGAATTCGCTTCCGTCACGGGCTGTGATCGTATCGGACGGATATTCGGGCGCTTTCGAACGGCCATAGCCGAAAAGTGAAAGGATTGACATAAGCGTAATGGCGGTTAAAAGGTATCTGTTCATGGCTGAATCGGTCGTGAACTTGGAATAAAGATACGAAATTGCATCGAAAAGTCCAAATCATTGCTGTGTCCCGAAAAAAAATTACCTTTGTGGCGGCGTATTTCTCCCGCATGTTTACCGTGGCAGAGGGGATGTATTCCCGGACGGTAACATCTCCGGCTGCGACGGAATATCTGCGATTGGGCTGAAAAACAGCGAAAGGCCGGGAGAAACAAAAAAAAATTTCGCCTTGCATGCAGTAAAAAGACATGCGATACGTTTAGTAGAAAAAATTAACCTTAATTATATAATTTTTGACATGAAGAAATTTGTGACCTTTGCTTTGGCTGCAGTAGCGGCTCTCTCCCTTTCGGGGTGTATGAAGGGAAGCAACTCTTGGGAAGAGATGCAGCCCGTCATGCCGGGTGTGTATATCTATCAGATGGCGATGAACCAGAACGTGGTTTCCATGCAACCGGCCAATGCCGGCATGCGTCTGGCCATGCTGATCTCCGAGGCGCTGTCGCAGGATCCCGAGTACGACCTTACGAAACTCTCCCTGGTGAAGAGCTCCTCGAACCGTTATGTGCTCCCGGCTTTGTTCAATGAAGGAACGACCGTTGAGGTAGTTGAGGGTACCGGTTACCGGATCAAGTTCAATGAAAACATGCAGCAGACCAGCGGCCTGATCCTTTCGGGCTCCATGCTGGTGCGTACCAATGGCTCGGCGTCGCTTGTCGACGGCGGAACGTGGATGATCACTCCGGAGTCCGTCACGGTGACGAGCCCTGCCACGTCGAGTTCTCAGTCGACGAAGATCATCATCAACGGAGGGGTAACGACCATCGCATGCGTAGACTCCACGTATACTATCTCCATCAGCGGATTCAGTATTCATTTCGATGAGGCCACGATCGATTCGAACTGGTCTGGAAGCTTCCGGGTGACGGTTCCCGATGCATCGTATACCTATGAGACCTGCTCGGGCAAGCAGTTCGAGGTCGAAGGAGCCGCATCTGGCGCCACGATGTACACCGCTACGGAAACGACTCCCCTGACGATCAACTATTCGTTGGAGAGCGGCAAATATTACGGCATGCAGATCGTCAGCGGAACGCAGACCTGCAAGCTGCCTAATCCGTTCGAATACAGCACCTCGATCTTCCCGGCAGACGAGGTGACCTACACGTGGCTGTACAATGAGATCAACAGCTCCTATACCTACCAGGTTTCCTACAACGGAGCAACCTGGAAGCCCTGATTCTGATCCGGATCGAATGAAAAGCGGCGGGGAGGATTCTCCCCGCCGCTCTTTTATTTGCTGCTTCGGGCCGGTGTGCTTCAGGATTTGCGAGCGTCGAGCCGCATGATGGAGGGGGTGCAGAATGCTAGCACCCCGAGCAGGCAGATGATGCCCCCGGCCAGCACGAAAGTCGTGGTCAGCCCGACGCGTTCGGCGAGGAATCCCGTGCTCAAGAGCCCGATGACCGACGGCAGGAGCCCGAAACTGCGGTAGAGCGACAGCACACGCCCCAACAGGCCTGCCTCGATACGTGTCTGCAGCACGGAGATGAACGAGGCGTTGAAGACGCTGCTCGAAACGCCGGCTGCGGCCGTCAGCGCCACGAAGCCATAAAAGGCCGTCGCCGGCAACAGTCCCGACAGGAGGAACGACGCTCCGACGACCAGGTACATCAGGTTGATGAGCACGATGCGGCTGATCGGGTAGTTGCGCGCGCCCATGACGGCGCCTCCGAGGAGCGCCCCGCCGCCCCAGATGATCTCCACGAGGCTCATTTCGTAGGTGCCTCCGGCAAAGTGGTTGAGGGTCATCAGCGGGAACAGCACCCCGACGGGCATGATGAAGAACCATACGGCGATGGCGATGGCGAAGAATCCTCCCAGTCCGGGCTGAGCGTGCATGGCGGCGAACCCTTCGCGGAATTCACGCCACAATCCGGGCCGTCGTTCCGTCCGCTCGGGGTTGGGGATGCGCACGAAAAGCAGTGTCGTGCAGGCGACGATCGCGCCGAGCACGTCCAGCAGGAGGATGTTGCCGATCGAGGTGATGCCGAGGAGCAGGGCTCCCAGGGCCGGGCCGGCGATGTCCGAGACCGACGTGATGACCTGGTTGACGCCGGCAATGCGTGTGAGCTGTGAACTGGGGGCCAGCAGCGGCACGGAGGCCTACATGGCCGGGACGTGGAACGCCGAGCCGACCGAACGGCAGGCCAGCAGCAGGTAGATGTGCCACATCTCGGCCACCCCGAGCCAGAAGAGTACGGCGAGACCCAGGGTGCAGAGGGCGATGAACGTGTCGGCGAGAATCATCGTGCGTTTGCGGTCCCAGCGGTCAATGTAGACCCCGACGAAGAGCCCCAGCAGGGCCTGCGGCAGCATGCCCGAGATGGCGGAGAGGGCCAGCACCTCGGCCGACCGGGTCTCGAGGCTCATCCAGAAGACGATCGCATAGGCGACGATCGAGCTGCTGAGGATCGAGACCAGCTGTCCGCTCCAGATGATGGCGAAAGTCTGTTTCCAGCTCTTCATGTGGCGGGTCTGCGGGAGGGTAGGGAGCGAAAAACGGCGGACACCCAAGGGTGCCCGCCGTGCCAACCCTCTGTTGGAAGGTTATTTAACTGCGTTAACTATTGCCTCGAATGCCTTCGGCTCGTTCATTGCCAGGTCGGCCAGCACCTTGCGGTTGAGGACGATGCCCTTGGCGTTGAGTTTGCCGATGAATTGCGAATAGGTCA
>DXGO01000107.1 GCA_019113885.1 Candidatus Alistipes intestinipullorum
CAAGGATTTTCAGTCCTTTGCTCTACCAACTGAGCTATGGCACCATCCGCGATCGTACACCATCGTGTCGTATCGTGGTGCAAAGGTAAGTAAAAATTTCGATTCTGCAAGTGTCCGGCGAAAATTTTCCATGATTTTATCGTTTCATCGCTGCCGTGCCCCTTCTGAATGCGCCTGCCTACGGGTTTCATTTCAGTGGTTGAGGCGCGTCGAAACGCTTCTCGAAGGCCAGGCGTTCTCCGCTTTCGTAGTAGACCTTCCCGCAATAGACGAATCCTTCGCGGCGGAGGACATGCAGCATCCGATGGTTGTCGAAGTTCGTGTCCACGCGGAATGACGCCATGCCTCGTTTGTGGGCCAGGCGCTCCGTGCGGAGAAGATATTCGCCCGCTACGCCGTGTCCCTTTGCTCCGTCAGCCACCGCCAGGCGGTGCAGCACGACATAGCCGCCCTTGCCGAGCCATTCCCCCTGTTCTATGGCGTCGTAGGCCTTTTCGCCGTCGAACACCACCGCCCCGTAGGCAATGACCTCTTCCGGGCTTTCGCAACCGTGCCGTTGCAGCACATAGCCGTAGCCGCGCCGTAGGTCGGAGAGGATATGTTCGCGAGCCGGATAGCCGTTTTGCCACTGGAGGCTCCCGGCTTCGCGCATCTGCCGTTGTGCCTGGGCGATGATCTGCAGGATACGCTCCACGTCGCCGGGGGCGGCCGGGCGGAAGATCAGCGTTTCGTTCATGAGAACAAATATAGTGCTTTGCGGCGTATGTCGTTCTGTCAGGACGGAATTTCCTACTTTTTGTGACAACTTGTGACAAAACATGACAATTCGTGCCAGTTTTTCATTCCGCGGCACGTGGCATGGGATTTGACAGATTAGGGAGTGAAACCGCTCCCGTGAGGGGCGGTGGAAAACGAAAAATGTTAAACCAAAATAACCTAAGGAGGACAAAACTATGGTACCTGCAAGACGTAATCAAAACTGGCTGCCGAGCATTTTCAACGACTTTTTCAACGACGGATGGCTCATGGAGCGCCGCAACACCACGGCCCCGGCCGTCAACATTCTCGAGAACGACGACGAGTACAAGATTGAGGTCGCTGCCCCGGGTATGACCAAGGAGGATTTCAAGGTGCATATCAACGAGGACAACGAACTGATCATCTCGATGGAGAAGAAGGCCGAGGAGAAGGAGGAGGACAAGAAGCGCAAGGGCACCTACCTGCGTCGGGAGTTTTCCTACACGCAGTTCCAGCAGAGCCTGTTGCTGCCTGACAATGTCGAGCGCGACAAGATTTCGGCCAAGGTGGAGCACGGTGTGATGTGCATCGACATCCCGAAGAAGAAGGTGACCGAGACGGTTGCCGCTTCGCGCCAGATCGAGGTCAAATAATCGCATGGCTTTCTGCCACGGAGGAGAATTTCCCGCTCATGCGGGGAGTTCTCCTCTTTTTTTGGCTCGGTGTTGCATACGGGTACGCCGAACCGGAAAAAACGTTATCTTTGTTGAGCCGTCCGTCCCCGTGTGTCGGGCGGGAAATCTTGAAATCCGCCTGTGTATGTTGACCACCGAACTTTGCGCTTACAGTGTCGAGGCGTGCCGCGTGGCGGCCCGTTGCGGCGTTACGCGCGTCGAATTGTGCGCTTCGCCCTGGGAGGGCGGCACGACCCCTTCGGCCGCTACGATCCGCCGGGCCCGGCTGGTGCCGGGCCTCGGCCTTCAGGTGATGATCCGCCCGCGGGGCGGCGACTTCTGCTATACGGATGACGAGGTGGAGCAGATGGTGGAGGAGATTCGCTTCGCACGGGAGTGCGGCGCCGACGGTGTGGTGGTGGGGGTGCTGACGGAGGAGGGCTCGGTCGACAGTGAACGGCTGCGGCGGCTCGTGGCCGCGGCCGACGGTCGGGAGGTGACCTTCCATCGGGCCTTCGACATGGCGCGTGACCTGCGGGAGGCGCTCGAGGCGGTCATTGCCTGCGGCTGCCGGCGTATCCTCACCTCCGGGGGCTGCAATAAAGCCCCCGATGGAATCGGGACGTTGTGCGAGCTGGTTGCCGCGGCTGACGGACGCATCGAAATCATGGCCGGGAGCGGCGTCGATGCCTCAAATGCGCGTCTGCTTGCCTCGACGGGGGTCGATGCCCTGCATTTCAGCGCCCGGGGCTGGTGCGAGAGCCGCATGCGTTTCCGCAACCCGCGGGTCTCGATGGGCGGCGTGGAGGGCGTTCCCGAATACGCCGTAGCGTGTGCCGACGAGAACAAAATCCGTCAGATACTCAAGGAACTCGAACCTTTCGGACGATGATACGACTCTTGATCCTGCTGTGCTGCCTGGGCCTTGGCGCCTGCGGCAGCAGCCGTTACGGACGCGGCATTCCCGCATGTTACGATCCGCTGCTCGATGCGGCACTCTCCGCGTGCCCGCGTGCCGACAGCCTGCGACAACTTTTGCACGACATGCCGCGTGCCGAACGCGAGGCAATGGCTTATCTGATTGCCTGGATGCCTGCGGGCGACCGCGATACGATGCGCCTCGACCTGCTGCGTGAGAATGTCTCCTGTGCCTGTCGGGCGCGCGAGCGCTATGCGTGGACGCAGGCGTTGCCCGACTCGGTCTTCCTGAATGAGGTCGTGCCCTATGCCGTGGTCGACGAGGTGCGCGATGCGTGGCGGGCCGATTTCTTCGAGCGCTTCGCCCCGGTCGTTGCCGGGTGCGCGACGATGCGCGAGGCGGCCGAGGCGGTGAACCGTGCGGTTGTGGAGTGCACCGGCGTGGAGTACAACACGCAGCGTGAGAAGACCAACCAGAGTCCTGCGGAGTCGATGCGTCAGGGCATGGCCTCCTGTACAGGATTGTCGGTGCTGCTGGTCGATGCGCTGCGGGCCGTGGGTATCCCGGCGCGGTTTGTCGGAACGCCCGCCTGGCATGACGACCGGGGCAACCACAGCTGGACGGAGGTGTGGTTCGACGGCGGCTGGCACTTTACGGAGTATTACTTTGCGGGCTTCGATCGCGGGTGGTTCATGGCCGATGCCGGGCAGGCGACGGAGGGTGAACGGGGACATGCGATCTATGCCGTGTCGTTCCGTCCTGCGGGCGACTGGTTCCCGATGGTGTGGAGCGAGTCGTCGCGCGAGGTCCACGGGGTGGAGGTGACCCGCCGTTATCGCGATGCGTACCGTGCGGAGCGAGACCGCCAGCAGGCAGCACGTACCCACGTGCCGGTGACCTTCACGATGTACCGCTCGCGGGCGGTTGAGGGTACCTCGGCGGGGCGTGTCGCTGCGAACGTCGATGTCTTCTGCGGTACGGAACAGGTGGGTGGCGGCCGTACAGCCGCCCCGCAGCAGGACATGAACGATGGTTTCCGTATCCTGCTGGAAAAGCACAGGAATTATGTGTTCCGTTACGAAAACGCCCGGGGCGAACTGACCGAGGTGACGGTTGCTATTGGCGACAGCCCGATGTCGGTCGTGGGGTATATGGAGTGACGTCGGCCTTTGGAATATGGCGGCCGGGCCTGTGCTGAGATGCAGGTCCGGCCGTCGTGTTTCCCGGGGCTGGGAATTTACAGCAGGGTGACGGGCTCTTTGCGGCGTGCGAAGTTGCGCGAGAGGGCTTTGGCAAAGGGGGTGTGGAACGTGCGCGCCCCTACGGGACATCCCTTGACGCAGGCGCAGCAGCGGATACAGCGCGTGGGGTCGGTATGGGTTTCGTCGCCGCGTGCAATGGCTCCGACGGGACAGAGGGCCGCGCAACGTCCGCACTGGGTGCAACGTCCGGCATCGCCTTCGGGCAGATAGGCTACGGGGTGTCTCTTCTGCTGGCGGCGGTAGCGCACGACGAAACGGATGAAGCGCAGGAGCGGCAGCAGCGGGGTCGGCCGATCTTTCAGCAGGGTGGCATCGACGGGCGTGAGGTCGTTGCAGTCGATCTTCCGGCGCACTGCCCGTCCGAAGGCTTCGGCAGCGTCAAGGTCTTTCTCGTCGGGGCGTCCTGCGGCGATGGGTTCGGCCTCGGTCGAGTAGGAGTGCTCGCCGACGAAGGCTGCGGCGGCAATCGGACGGAATCCATGCTCGCTGGCCAGTTGGGCGAGTTCCGCGACGGCGTGTTCGAAGGCCCGGTTGCCGTAGACAGCCACCACGACGGTGGGACTTCCTCCCGAATAAATTTCCTTCAGCCGGTGCACGGCCGTCGGTGCTACATGCCCGCCGTAGACCGGGACGGCCAGAATTGTGAGCGTCTTATCGTCGATGTGTAGGCTTGAAGGCTCCTTGTGGGTGAGGTCGAGGTCGAGTATGGTGGGGCTCGACCCCTCCAAAGGCGGTGCCATGAGCCCCTGGGCAATGGCTTCGGCCACCTTCCTTGTGGTGCCGGTCGGCGAGAAGTAGACCGTGTGGATCAAATCGTAAGCTCTCATAGGTGGTGGTGTTTTGGGAAATTGTCTTTTCCGGAATTTTGCTTTTCGGTGTCGGTATTCGGGGCGTTGTCCGCCGGGTCGGGATGCTCGGCGAAGTAACGCCACAACGGGGCCGCCATCAATGCCTGGCGTATTTCGCTGCTTTGTAGCAGCGCGAGCACCTCGCGGCGCGTCATCAGGTGTACGCGCAGGTCTTCCGTCGGATCGAGGTGTTGGCCGCCGAGCCGCTCCACGCCCGTTGCGAGGAAGCAATAGGTCAGGTTGTTCTGCGTGGCGGGGTTCGGCGCCAGAGTCATCAGCAACCGCCACTCGCCGCCGCCGTATCCGGTCTCTTCGGCCAGCTCGCGCTGTGCCGCGGCCAGCATCGAGGTGTCCGACGGTTCGCTTACGCCCGCGGGAATTTCGTAGCGGGTTTCGCCCAACCCGTGCCGGTATTGGTCGATCAGGACGAAGCGCCCGTCGCGTGTCAGGGCGATGACATTGATCCAGTCGGGGTATTCGAAGACGTAGTAGTCGGGAACACGGCGGCCGTCGGGCAACTCGAGGCTCTCATGACGAACCGTGAACCAGGGCTTGCGGGCGAGGTATTTGCTCGAAAGTACCTTCCAGGGGCGATTTTTCGGATTTTCCATCTTGTTGTCTTTCGTCAGGACAAAAGTAGCGAAATTTTGCTATCTTTGTTGTCCAAGAAAAAACTGACTGCCTGTATGCTTCCTGAAACCGAACGTAAACGCATTATTGACCTGATTCACCGGGAGGTTATCCCGGCCATCGGGTGTACCGAGCCGATTGCCGTGGCGCTGTGCGTGGCGCGTGCCGCCGAGACGCTGGGCTCGGAGCCAGAAAGGATTGCCGTGCGCCTGAGCGCCAACATCCTCAAGAACGCTATGGGCGTGGGAATCCCCGGTACGGGGATGATCGGATTGCCGATCGCCGTGGCGCTGGGCGCGACGATCGGACGTTCGGAATATCAGTTGGAGGTGCTGCGTGACGTGACGCCCGAAGCGGTGGAGTACGGCCGGCAGATGATCGACGCGAAGCGTATCGCCATTTCCCTGAAAGAGGGTATTTCCGAAAAGCTCTATATCGAGACGGAGGTCGAAGCGGCCGGACACCGCGCCGTGGCGATCATTGCCGGGGGCCATACGTCGTTCGTCTACGTGGAGCGCGACGGGGAGGTGCTGCTCGACAAGCGGTGTGCTTCTTCCGAGGACGAGGAGGCTGGCGAGGTGCCGCTGACGCTGCGCCGCGTGTGGGAATTCGCCATGACCACGCCGCTTGACGAGATCCGCTTCATCCTCGAGACCAAACGGCTGAACAAGGCCGCCGCCGAGACCTCCTTTGCCGGCGAGTACGGCCACTGCGTGGGGCGTACGCTGCGTTGCGACCGCGAACAGCAGATTATGGGCGACAGCATCTTCGCGCGGATTCTCTCCTACACCTCGGCGGCGTGCGACGCCCGCATGGCCGGAGCGATGATCCCCGTGATGAGCAACTCCGGAAGCGGCAACCAAGGTATCGCCGCGACACTTCCCGTGGTGGTCTATGCCGAGGAGACCGCTGCTTCGGAGGCGCAGATGATCCGCGCCCTGACGCTGAGCCACCTGACGGTGGTCTACATCAAGCAGAGCCTCGGGCGCCTGTCGGCCCTGTGTGGCTGCGTGGTGGCGGCGACGGGGTCAAGCTGCGGCATTACCTACCTTATGGGAGGCGGATATGAACAGGCGGCGGCCGCTGTGAAGAACATGATTGCCAACCTCACGGGCATGATTTGCGACGGCGCGAAGCCGAGTTGTGCGATGAAGCTCACGAGCGGCGTCTCGACGGCCGTGCTGTCGGCGATGATGGCCATGGACGGGCGCTGCGTCAGCCCCGTGGAGGGGATCATCGAGGAGGATGTCGACCGCTGCATCCACAACCTGACGTCGATCGGCCGCGACGGCATGGACGAAACCGACCGCCTCGTGCTCCATATCATGACCCACAAGGGCTGATTCGCTGCCGGGCTGGGCGCGGATAAAAGCCTGCAATCCGATGACGGGTTGCAGGCTGTTTCATGTTGTCCGCTCTCGGGCGGCACTTCGGGAAGGATTTACTCCTGGAAGATCGTCTGGATGATGATCGAGGTCGCTCCCTGGTGGCGGGTTGTGTAGTCCCTGGCGATGCGGCTGGTTTTCTGGAGGAATACCTCGTTGTCGCGCAGCGGCGTGAACCAGTCGCGGAGTTGCTCGTAGTCGGAGATCGAACGCGCCGCACCGAGCGTGACCAGGTCGCGTGCCTCCTTGAATTTCTCGTAATTGGGGCCGAAGGCCACCGGAAGCCCGAAGGTGGCGGCCTCCAGCGTGTTGTGGATGCCGACGCCGAATCCTCCGCCGATGTAGCTCCAGGTGGCATATCCGTAGACCGAGGAGAGCAGTCCCACGGTATCGAGAATCAGCAACTGCCGCGACCCGTATCCCGTGCGCGGCGTGCATTGCGTATAGCGCAGGGTGCCTCCGCGGGTCTCCTCGATGAGGCGTGCGATGCGGCCCTCGTCCATTTCGTGCGGGGCGATGATGAATTTCACTTCCGGGTTGTCGTTCATCAGCCGGATCAGGAGTTCTTCGTCGGGCCCCCACGTCGAACCGGCGACGAAGAGCCGGTCGTCGCCCTTGAAGCGCTCCACGATGTCGATATGCTTGGCTGCACGGGCAATTTCGGCCACGCGGTCGAAGCGCGTGTCTCCGGCTACCAGGACGTTGTCGAAGCCCAGGGAGGCGAGCAACTCCTTCGACTCCTCGTTCTGGACGAAGAGCACCTCGAAGGTCTCCAGCGCCTGTCGCCACCACCCACCGTAAGGGCGGAAGAAGATCGAGTTCCGGCGGAAGATGGCCGATACGATGAACGTCCGTGTCTTCCGGCGGCGCAACTCCCGCAACAGGTTGAGCCAGTACTCGTATTTGACGAAGATAGCGATCTCGGGGTGAGCGATGTCGAGGAACCGCCGGGCGTTGCGCGGCGTATCGAGCGGCAGGTAGAAAAGGTAGTCGACGCCTTTGTAGTCCTTGCGGATTTCGTATCCCGAGGGGGAGAAGAAGGTGAGCAGGAGCTTGTATTCGGGATGCGTCTTGCGGAGTTTTTCGATGATCGGACGGCCTTGTTCGAACTCGCCGAGCGAGGCGACATGTATCCAGATAATGCGGGCCGCGGGGTCGATCGCCTCACGCATGCGATGGAACAGGTCCTTGCGGCCGTCGATCCAAAGCCGGGCTTTTTTATGCCGGAAAGCCGCAAGGCGGACGGCCCAGGCATAAAGAATCAGACCGAGATTATAAAACCACATCGGTGTTTACGGTGTTGAATGTCCAATTTCCTCCAATCCCTGCAGAGCGCACTATTAGGTGTTCTGCATCAGGAATTTGTTCATATGTTCGACAAAGATAACATATTTTGCCGGAAATGCAAAATTACCAGTTGTATTCCATGGCGTTTTCGATCAATTCGACATGCACCGATCCGTTGTGTGCCATTTCGACCTTTATCAGGTCGAACTGCACCTCTCCGTCCCATCCTGTTGCTGCGAGGTAGCATGTCGCCGCGCGGGTCAAGGCGCGGAATTTCCGGCGGGTCATGGCCGCTTCGGGCGGCGTCAGAGCCCCGGCCTGCCGGGTCTTGACCTCCACGAAGTGCAGCACGCCCTGGTGCATCGCCACGATGTCCAGCTCGTAGGCTCCCTGCCGCCAGTTGAGCGCCCGGATGTCGTATCCCGCGCGGCGGAGGTATTCGGTGGCGGCCCGTTCTCCCGCACGGCCCGTTTCGGCGTTGGTGGACATTACTTGATGATGCGCTGGATGGTGTTGGCGCGCTCCATGAGCCCCTTCAGCCCTTCGGCGTCGTCGCGTTCGAGCATCTTGCGCATGATCTGCAACTGGTGGATATGCTCGCGCAGGACATCCAGCACATTGTATTTGTTGCGCAGCAGGATCGGCACCCACGTCGAGGCTGAGCTCTTCGCCAGACGCACCGTGCTTTCGAAACCTCCGCCCGCCAGGTCGAAGATGTGCCGCTCCTCGCGCTCCTTTTCGAGTACCGTAAGGGCCAGGGCGAACGACGTGACATGGGAGATATGCGAAACATAGGCCGTATGGAGGTCGTGCTCCTCGGGGTCCATGTAGACCATCGGGCATTCCAGGGCACGGAAGATCGCTTCGACACGTGCCACGGCATCGGGATCGCTGTTCGCCGTATCGCACAGGACGACGTTGCGTCCGGTGAAGGCTCCGTGCTGGGCCGCCCGCGGGCCGCTGTATTCGGTACCCCACATGGGATGTACGGCGACGAACCGCCCCCGGTGGGCGTGCATCGAGATCACCTCGCACAGTTCGCTCTTGATCGAGCCGGCATCCATGACCACCTGGTGCCCGTTCACCCGGTTGAGGGCCTTGACGGCCATCAGCGGAATGGTGTCGACGGGGGTGGCCAACACGATGAGGTCGGCTTCGGCGATTCCCTCTTCGAACCCGACCATGCGGTCGGCGAGTCCGAGCCGCAGCGCTTCGGCGGCGTGTTGTTCGGAGTTCTCGACTCCGAGGATTTCGCTGGCCAGGCCATGGTCGCGCAGGGCCAGGGCGAACGAGCCTCCGATAAGGCCCATACCCGCAATCAAAGCTTTCATATACCTATTTTATTATAGTAAAAACGAAAGGTCGTCTCCGGGCTGCACCTCGAAAGGCTCGATCCCCTTGCGGAACATCCGCATCGGGCGGTTGCCGATGAGTTCGAGGCGTCCCTCCTCGTAGCGCAGCATGCACCCTTCGCGCAGTCCGGCGACCCAGCGCCGCGGGTTGGCCTCGATGAACTCCAGGATGCGCTGTTCGCGGGTCTCGCCCGCATGCCCCTCGGGGTTGGCGTCGAGGTAGTGGGGGTTGATCTGGAACTTCACGGCCCCGATGGCACGGAACGATTCGGGCTGGACGATCGGCATGTCGTTCGTGGTCGAGATCGTCGGGCAGCAGACGTTGCTGCCGGCCGACCAGCCGACATAGGGTACGCCGGCACGGATGCGGCGCAGGATGGCCTGCATGAGGCCCTGCTGCTGCATCTTGCGGGCCAGTGCGAAGGTGTTGCCTCCGCCGACGCAGATGGCCTTTGCCGTGCGGATCATGGCGGCGGGGGCTGCGGCGCGGTGCACGGAGCGCACGCGGATCCCGAGCTCCGCAAAGCGGGCCTGGACCTTCCGCTCGTATTCGGCGTAGGAGAAGGTGACGGCCGCGTAGGGTACGAAAACCAGTTCGTCGATTCCCGCGAGGAAACGACCGATTTCGGGCATCGGGTAACGCAGGTATTCCTCGCCGGCATTGGTGGAATTCGAGATCAGGAGTAATTTCATAATATCTTGGTTTGTAATGTTATGCGAATGATTTTGTGCTAAATGTCGAAAATATTGTGAATAAAAAATCCGCTTGAT
>DXGO01000008.1 GCA_019113885.1 Candidatus Alistipes intestinipullorum
CCTGACCAAGCCCATCAAGATGAAGTTGCTCGTGAGCCGCGTGCAGGCCATTCTCAAACGGATCGACGCCGACCAGACCCCTTCCGGGACTGCGGCTTCCGGCATCACGATCGACCGCGAACGTTACCGGGCAACGATCGACGGAAAACCCCTCGCATTGCCCCGCAAGGAGTTCGAGTTGCTGGCGCTGCTCTGCGCCTCGCCCGGGCGCCTCATCACGCGCGAGGAGATCTATGCACAGATCTGGGGTTCGGAGGTGGTTGTCGGGGACCGGACGATCGACGTGCACATCCGCAAGTTGCGGCAGAAAATCGGCGAAGAGCGGATCGTCACGGTCAAGGGCGTGGGATACAAATACGAACCCTGACGGAAGAGCCGGACGGGACATCCGCCGGGACAACGGAACAAGGAACGAAGAAGAGTCCAAACATAAAGAATGACAGCATCGAAAAAATACCGCCGCATCGTCATCAAGATCGGCAGTAACGTTCTGACCCGCGAGGACGGGCACCCCGACACCACGCGCATCTCGGCGATCGTGGACCAAGTGGCCCGCCTCCACCGTGCGGGCATCGAGGTAATCCTCGTCTCGTCGGGGGCCGTAGCTTCGGGCCGCAGCCTGCTCGAGGCGCACGTCGGACGCATCGACACCGTCTCAGCGCGCCAGCTCTACTCGGCCGTCGGGCAGGTGAAGCTCCTGAACCGCTATTACGACCTGTTCAACGGCTACGGTATCGCCTGCGGGCAGGTGCTCACCACCAAGGAGAGCCTCTCGACGCGCCGCCAGTACCTCAACCAGCGCAACTGCATGGAGGCAATGCTCGCGGCCGGCGTGGTGCCGATCGTCAACGAGAACGATACCATCTCGGTCACCGAGCTGATGTTCACCGACAACGACGAACTCTCGGGCCTCGTCGCGGCGATGATGGATGCCGAAGCGCTCATCATCCTGAGCAACATCGACGGCATTTACGACGGACATCCGGCCGACCCGGCCTCGCAGGTCATCCGCCGCGTGGAACCGGGGCGCGACCTCTCGCAGTATATCGACGCGAGCCGTTCGTCGCGCGGCCGCGGTGGCATGGTTTCCAAAAGCCGCATTTCGTCGCGCGTAGCCGGCGAGGGCATCGAGGTGGTGATTGCCAACGGCCGCCGCGACGGAATCCTCACCGATATACTACTCGAAAGCCGTGACGTCGTCTGCACCCGGTTCGAGGCAGCGGCACACGGCACCTCAGGCGTCAAACGATGGATCGCCAGCAGCGAAGGGTTCGCCAAAGGGGCCCTGAGGCTCGACGCCGGAGCCGCGGCGGCCGTCACCCGGAGCAAGGCCGCCAGCATCCTGCCCGTGGGCGTCACGGAGGTCGAAGGGGAGTTCGAACGCGACGACATCGTGCGTATCCTCGCCCCCGACGGTACCCAGATAGGCATCGGGCGTGCCGCCTGCGACAGTACCACGGCCCGTTGCGACCTTGGGAAAAAGGGACTCAAGCCCTTGGTACATTGCGATTATCTCTATATCGAATAGCATTCTGAAGATGCCGAAACGAAACAACTGATGGAAGTCAACTACGAAACTCTCTTTGCCGCGGCACGCCGTGCGGGCGCCGCGCTGGGACAAGCCGATCCCGAATCGCTGAGCCGCGCCGTCGAACGCGCCGCACGCCTGCTGCGCGAAGGCAAGGCGAAGCTGCTCGAAGCCAACGCCCGCGACCTGGAGGCCATGGCCGCCGACTCGCCCCTGCGCGACCGGCTGCTGCTCACCGAGGCACGCATCGACGCCATTGCTTCGGACATGGAGTCCGTGGCCGGACTACCGTCGCCGCAGGGCGAGACGATCGCCTCATGGAGCCGTCCCAACGGCATGACGATCCGCAAGGTACGGGTGCCGTTCGGTGTCGTGGGAATGATCTGCGAGGCCCGGCCCAACGTCACGGCCGACATCTTCTCGCTCTGCATGAAGACGGGCAACGCCTGTGTGCTGAAGGGCGGCAGCGACGCCCGCCACTCGAACGAGGCGATCGCCGCGCTGCTCCACGAAGCACTGCGCACCGAAGGGATCGACGAAGCGTCGTTCACACTGCTTCCCTCGGAACACGAAGCCGTCGGAGCACTGCTCGGGGCCGTGGGCTATGTCGACGTGGTGATTCCCCGGGGCGGCGCAGGACTGATCCGTTTTGTGAGAGAAAATGCCCGCGTACCGGTGATCGAGACCGGCGCCGGCATCGTTCACACCTACTTCGACCGTGACGGCGACCTCGAAAAGGGACGCGCCGTGGTGTGCAACGCCAAGACTCGGCGTGTCAGCGTCTGCAACGCCCTCGACTGCCTCATCATCCACCGCGAACGGCTCGGCGACCTCGCGGCGCTGTGCGACCCGCTGGCGGCCCATCGTGTGGTGATCTTTGCCGACCCGGAGGCGTACGGAGCCCTCGAGGGGCGCTACCCCGCCTGCCTGCTGCGGCACGCCTCGGAGGAGCACTTCGGCACGGAGTTCCTCGACTACAAGATGGCCCTGCGCACCGTCGGGTCGCTCGACGAGGCTCTGGCACACATCGCCCGCTACTCGTCGCGCCACAGCGAGGCGATTGTCACCGAAAATGCCGAAACAGCCCGGAAATTCAGCCGCAGCGTCGATGCCGCCTGTGTCTACGTCAATGTCTCGACGGCCTTCACCGACGGCGGGCAGTTCGGTTTCGGTGCCGAAGTGGGCATTTCGACCCAGAAACTCCATGCCCGCGGCCCGATGGGACTGCCCGAACTGACCACCTACAAGTATGTGGTGAACGGCGAGGGACAAATCCGACAACCCTGACTCCGAAAAAGCGAGAAAATCCCCGCTTAGAGATAAAAAATCCAACGGATCGCAAGCAAATAATCCTTAAATTTGCACATTCGTAAAATATTGCATACTTTTATTTATAATTTCGTTTTTCCGACCCTGACAACGGCACATGAACGGCACGCCCGGACCCGATGGTGACTCCCGGGAAAACGGATGCATGACACGCAAACATCAAAAAAACGATATATTATGGTTATTCTCGTATTGAACTGCGGCTCGTCGTCGATCAAATACCAGGTGATCGACATGACCGACTCGTCGAGCAAACTGCTCGCCAAAGGACTCGTTGAACGCATCGGCCTGGCAGAAGGCATCCTGACGCACAAGCCCGTCGGCAAGGAGCCTTTCGAACTCCACCAGCCGATTCCCGACCACACCACCGGCATCCGCCTCGTGCTCGACGCCCTGACCGACGCCCGGCACGGTGTGATTGCGTCACTCGACGAGGTGAAGGCCGTCGGCCACCGCGTAGCCCATGGCGGAGAGTTCTTCCCCGCCAGCTGCATCGTCACCGAAGAGGTCAAGGAGAAGATCCGTTCGCTGTTCGAAATCGCCCCGCTGCACAATCCCGCCAACCTCGAGGGCGTGCTTTCGATCGAGAAGGTGCTGCCCGGGGTACCGCAGGTGACGGTCTTCGACGCGTCGTTCCACCAGACCATCCCGGCCACCAACTACATGTACGCCCTGCCCCACGCCTACTACGACAAGTACCGCGTGCGCAAGTACGGGTTCCACGGAACAAGCCACAAATACGTGGCCCGCGTGGGCGCCGAGCTCGCAGGGCTCGACCTCAACCATTCGAAAATCATCACCTGCCACATCGGGAATGGCGGCTCGGTGACGGCCGTGCTCAACGGCAAGTCGTTCGACACCTCGATGGGCTTCTCGCCCCTCGACGGACTGGTCATGGGGACCCGCTGCGGGCAGGTCGACGCCAGTGCCATCACCTTCATTGGCGAGAAGGAGGGCATGACCTACGCCGAGCTGAACACGATGATGAACAAGCAGTCGGGCGTCCAGGGCCTGACCGACATCTCGAGCGACATGCGCGACATCGACCACGCCTATGACGAAGGGAACGAACGCGCCATCCTGGCCCGCGACATGTATTACAACCGCGTCAAGAAGTTCGTCGGCGAATACGCCGCCGAGATGGGAGGCGTCGACCTGATCATCTTCACGGGCGGCGTCGGTGAAAACTCGGCCGACCTCCGCGCATGGGTTTGCTCCGGGCTGGAGTTCATGGGCGTGAAGTTCGACGCCGAGGCCAACAAGGGCGCCCGGGGCGTGAACAAGATTCTTTCGACCCCCGATTCAAAGGTCAAGGTCGCCACGATCGCCACCAACGAAGAGCTGGTAATCGCCACCGACACCTACAACCTGGTCAAATAAACCGCGCGGAAAAGCGCAACACGGAAATACCGACATAAAAAAAACAAAATACCATGATTCAGCATCTTACCGAAATCGTCGAAGAGGCGAGGAAACGGGGTAAAAAACGTCTCGCCGTAGCCTACGGGCAGGATTCGCATACGTTGCAGGCCGTCTACGAGGCCTACAAGGAGGGACTCGTGGAGCCGACGCTCTACGGCGACAAAGCCGTTATCGAACAGGTGTGCGAGGAGAACGGCATCGACATCAAGGCCTTCAACATCGTCAACGAGCCCAACGACGTAAAGTGCGTGCAGCAGGCCGTGGCGGCCGTCGTCGCCGGGAATGCCGACGTGCTGATGAAGGGGCTGGTCTCGACCGACAAGTACATGCGCGGCATCCTCAACAAGGAGGCCGGACTGTTCCCGCCGAAAGGCGTGCTGAGCCACGTCTCGATCATCGAGATGCCCTGTTACCACAAACTGCTCATCATCTCGGATGTCGCGGTGATTCCCCTGCCGGACTTCAAGCAGAAGATGAAGCAGATCGGATACCTCTCGCAGACGGCCAACCTGCTGGGCATCACCACGCCCAAGATCGCCTGCATCGCCCCCTCGGAGCAGGTGCTTCCCAGTGTCATCTCGTCGACCGAAGGCGCGCTGCTCGCCAAGATGGGCGACCGCGGACAGCTGGGCAACGTCATCATCGACGGGCCGCTGTCGCTCGACGTGGCACTCTACAAGGAGGTCGCCGAGCATAAGAAGGTCAAGGGTTCGTCGGTTGCCGGAGACCCCGACTGCCTGCTCTTCCCGAACCTCGAGTCGGCGAACGTCTTCTTCAAGAGCACGACGCACCTCTGCGGCGGAGAACTGGCCGCCATGGTCATGGGAACGAAGGTCCCGTGCGTGCTGACCTCGCGCGGCGACACGAGCCGGACCAAACTCTACTCGATCGCCCTGGCCTGCCTGGCCTCCAAATAGCCCGGCATCGCACGGATACACTTCAACCCTCACCGAAAGAACCGAGAATTTTATGGGCTACAAGATTTTAGCGATAAATCCCGGCTCGACATCCACAAAGGTCGCCCTCTATGACGAGGAGCGGCCTTTGTTGGAATTAACGCTGCGGCACTCCACCGAAGAGCTCGCACAGTTTCCGAATGTCATCGACCAGCTCGACTGGCGCCGGGGACTGATCCTCTCGGCACTCCGGGAAAAAGAGTTCAAACTCCGCGACCTTTCGGCCGTCATCGGCCGCGGAGGGTTGATCCGACCCATACCGGCCGGCGTCTACGAGGTCAACTCCCGGATGCGCTACGACCTGCGCAACGCCCGCATGAAGCATGCCTGCAACCTCGGAGGGCTTCTCGCGGCACAGATCGCCCACATGGCCGGAGTGAAGGCCTACATCGCCGATCCCCCGGTGGTCGACGAGATGGAAGACGTGGCGCGCATCACCGGCATGCCGATGTGCCAGCGCAAATCGATCTTCCACGCCTTGAACCAGAAAGCCACGGCACGACTGCATTGCAAACGGGCGGGGTTCGACTACGAAGAGGTCAACCTCATCGTAGCCCACATGGGCGGCGGCATCTCGGTCGCCGCACACCGCCGCGGAAAGATCATCGACGTCAACAATGCACTGGACGGCGACGGTCCCTTCGCGCCCGACCGCGCGGGAAGCATTCCATCGAGCGAACTGATCAAGGCCTGCTTCTCGGGGAAATACTCCAAGGAGGAGTTGCTCAAGTTCGTGTCGAGCAAAGGCGGATTGGTCGCTTACCTGGGGACGAACTCGGTCATTCAGGTGATGGAGCGCATCGCGCAGGGCGACCAGCGGGCCCGCAAGGTACTCGACGCCATGTGCTACAACATCTCGAAGCAGATCGGAGCCATGGCCGCGACGCTCTGCGGCGACGTACAGGGTATCCTGCTCACCGGAGGCATCGCCTACAACGAACCGGTCGTGGAGTATATCCGGCAGCGCTGCGGCTTCATCGCCCCCGTTACGGTCTACCCGGGCGAAAACGAACTCGAGGCATTGGTACAGAATGCACTGGTAGTGCTGCGCGGGCAGATTACCCCGAGTGTCTACCAATAGCAAGCAGGGCCTCATAGCGGAATAAAAAAAGCAGACAATACGATCGTCTGCTTTTTTGTTTGTCGTAAACGAGCCTTTCCCGTCTACGACCGTTTCCTGAGTTGCCGCCGCAACAAATCGACCACCTCGCGGAATGCCTCGAGGCGGAACAGGGCCGAAAGCAGAAGGTAGGAGAGCGCGCCGGCTCCGATTTCTGCCATCAGCCGTAACACCCCCTCCTGGGGAATGAGAAGACCCACCGCCCGCACAGTGGCGTACATTGCCGCAGAGACCAGTGCCACGGGCAACAGCGTGCGCACGAAACGATAGAGCGTCAGATCGGTGAACTGCACGGTTGCCAGGAAATTAACTGCCATTTCACAAAAGGCGATGGCCACCAGTCCCCACACCACGGCCATGACGCTGTGGGGGATCGTCACAGCGAAAATCGCTGTCATGATGATCTTCTTGATGACTTCGAGGCGCACGATCAGCGGGCCCGTGCTTCGGGCCTTGAGAATATTCATCGAGATAACCGCCACGGGATAGAAGAGCCCGGCGAGACTTACCACCTCGAAATAGGGCACGGTAGGCATCCACTCTGTGGAAAGCAGCACGGCAAACATATCGTGCGCCACGGCCGAAAGCCCCAGCATGACGGGGAACATGACGTAGGCTACGATCATCACCACCTGACGATAACTTTCGGTCAATTTGGGACGGTCGTCGCGGATCTTCGAGAAGGCCGGGTAAGTGACATTCTGCACGGCCTGCACCCCCGTCACGGCGGGCATATCCTTGAGTTTTACGGCCTGGTCGAACGATCCGAGGGTCGATGCCGGATAGAGCGACCCGAGAAAGAACTGCGGGACCTTGTTGTAGAAGTTCGAGATCAGGTCGGTGACCATCAGGCTGCAGCCGAATTTCGACATCTCGCGCAGGGGCTGCGTCGAAGCATGCCCGCGGGGCCGCCAGTCGCTCAGCCACCAGAGGATCGCCGTGCGCAGCCCCACGGTAATGACCCGCTCGGCCACCAGACTCCATATCCCCCACCCGGCCAGCGCACAGCCGATGGCCGTCAACCCGCCGACAAGCGAAGCGAAAAAGGTGACCTTCGAAAGGAGGGCAAAGCGGAACTGCCGGATGAAGATCGTATTCTGCACGGCACACAGGGCCGTGAGGGGTAGCAGCAGGTAGAAGACCGGGGCGATCTGCGCGATAACCGGCATGTCGTACCACCGGGCCACGAGGGGCGAAGCCGCCACCACCGCGAGGTAGCATACCCCCGCAATGGTCATGTTGAAGAGGAAAACCGACTTGTAATCCGTACGCGAAGGGTCCTTGCTGCGGATGAGGCTTTGCGAGAAACCTCCGTCGACCAGGACCAGCAGCACCGTGACAATGGCCGTAGGGATGGCCATGTAGCCCAGAATCTCGCGCGTCAGCAGGCGCAGGATCACCAGCCGCACGGCCATGGAGAGGAGCATCGAGCCGATCTTCTCGGCCATGCTCCACGCCACGCCCTGCGTGACCTTCTCCCTGAGTTGCTGCTCCGCCACGGTCCGTTCCGGGGTTTAGCGTTCGGGAATCCGCGAGGCGATCTCCGCGTTGCGTCGGCGGATATTGCTTACATTGGCGATCTCGACGTACGAGGCTCCGCCGTCGGGACCGAAGCTACCGCCCACGATGGCCAGCAGGTCCTCGTCCTTGAGCTTGCGGTACTGGTCGATAAACTCCAGCGCATCGACCAGGAAGTGATAACGGTCACGCAGCTCCTGGTTGCGCAGGATCGGCACCACGCCGTACGACAACGCCAGGATACGCTGGGCATGCAGCGAGTAGCAGACGGCCATCACGGTTTTCCGGCCGCGGAAGGCCGCCAGGTAACGCCCCGTGCGGCCCGTCTTGGTATCGAGCACCACGTACTTGATCGGCAGGTTCGTCGAGGCGCGTACGGCCGAACGGGCCAGCTGCGCCGTAATCTCGTGGTTTACCGAAACCATGTCCATGTCGATCATCGGCTTGAAGTGCGTCTCGTCGCGTTCGATCTCGCGGGCAATGCGGGCCATCGTCTCGACCGACTCCACGGGGAAATCGCCCATGGCCGTCTCATCGCTCAGCATCACGGCATCGACACGCTCGTAGATGGCGCTGGCCACGTCGCTCACCTCGGCGCGCGTCGGGCGCGGCGAGTGCACCATCGAATAGAGCATCTGCGTGGCGATAATCACCGGGCGCTTGGCGCAGATGCACTTCTCGACGATCCGCCGCTGCGTGTTGGGAATCGCCTCGGCAGGGAGCTCCACCCCCAGGTCGCCGCGCGCCACCATGATGCCGTACGACGCCTCGATGATCTCGTCGATGTTGTCGAGCCCCTCCTGGTTCTCGATCTTCGAAATGATCTTGATCTTGCTGTTGTGGGCATCGAGGATCTCCTGCACGGCCTGTATGTCGCGCGCCGAGCGCACGAATGAATGGGCAATGAAGTCCACGTCATTGCGCACGGCCCACTCGATGAAGCGCCGGTCCTTCTCCGTGACCGACGGGAGCGAGATCGACACCCCGGGGACATTGACGCTCTTGCGCGAACGCATGGCGCCGCCGACGGTGAACTCACACGCCAGTTCCGTATCGCTCTTTTCCACGACCCGCAACTCCAGTTCGCCGTCGGAGATCAACATCCGCGCCCCCACGGGAATATCGCGCACGATCGTGGGAACGTTCATGTAGACCACCTTGCGGGTTGTGAGGTCGGAACCGTCCGAACCGCGCACGACCACCCGGTCGCCCGCGGCGAAATGGATGCTGTTCCCATATTCATCGGCGATCGTCGTGACGCGGATTTCGGGTCCCTTCGTGTCGATCATGATCGGGATGGCGGGGTTTACCCGATGTACCGTTTCGACAATCTGCGTGGCGCCCTGCTCGGTAACGTGCGCCGAATTGATCCGCACGACATCCATGCCCGCATCGAAGAGTTTCGCAACGAACTCGTCGGTGCAGCGGAAGTCGGACATCGTGGCGACGATCTTGGTTTTTTTCATTCTGTACATAAAGACAATGTGCTAACGTTAATAAATTCGGGCAGGGCCTGCGACGGCCCGGCAACGGAATCGGCGCCGCCCCCTGCCCGAGGCCGGAGACGACCGGGAGTTCCGCCGCGGAACGCGTTACCGCCGCTCTTCGGGCAGCAGCGCCTCGACGCCCAGTCGGTAGGAATCCAGTCCGAAGCCCATGATCGAGCCCTTGGCCACGGGAGCCAGCAGCGACGTATGGCGGAACTCCTCACGGGCGAGGATCGACGAGATGTGCACCTCGACGACCGGGACCGACACGGCCGACACGGCGTCGCGCAGCGCCACCGACGTATGGGTATACCCTCCGGCATTGAGCACCACGCCGTCGTAACGGCCGTCGGCCTGCTGCACGGCATCGATCAGTTCACCCTCGATGTTCGACTGGAAGTAGGAGAACTCGACCTGCGCATAACGCGCCTTCAACGTCTCGAAATAGCTCTCGAATGTCTGCGATCCGTAGATGCCCGTATCGCGCCGGCCCTGAAGATTGAGGTTGGGCCCGTTCAGAATCAGTATTTTCATAACTCCGGCAGTTTCCGTACAATATTTCTTCCCGGCAAAGATAGTGCAAGCCGCGCGCAATGCCAAATTTATTTGTCCGAGCGGCGGAAATGAAACCCGGGAGACAAAGCCCGGAATCATTTTTTTTGATACCTTTGCAGACAGACTCTCTGACGCCATTGCAGACAAACCGCCTACCATGACCGAATTCGGATTCATCGACCACATCCGCCGACGTTTCGCCGACCTCCCGCAGAACGGCTTCGAGGGAATCGGCGACGACTGTGCCGTACTGCCTCTCACGGAGGGCGACTCACTGCTCTTCACCGCCGACCTGCTCGCCGAAGAGGTGCATTTCCTACGGCACGCCACATCGGCCCGCGAGTTGGGCGGGAAGGCGCTGGCCGTGAACCTGAGCGACGTCGCGGCCATGGGCGCGCGGCCCGTTGCCACGCTGCTTTCGATCGCCCTGCCCGACGATGCGGCCGGGAGGTGGGCCGAGGAGTTCATGGAGGGCTACCGTGCGCTCTCCGAACGCTACGGCGTGGCACTCGTCGGCGGCGACACGACCCGCTCCGGGAGCGGCATCACGGTCAACGTCACGGCCATCGGCCGCGCCGTCTCCGGGCGGATCAAACGGCGCAGCGACGCCCGTCCCGGCGACCGGATTTTCGTCGCCGGAGCGCTCGGAGCCTCCGGGGCCGGGCTGCGCGACATCCTCGCCGGGAGTCCCGACACCCCGCTGGCCGCCGTTCACCGCACACCCGAGCCACAGGTCGCCGAGGGAATCTGGTTCGGGGAACAGCCCGAAGTGCATGCCATGATGGACCTCTCCGACGGACTGGCCTCGGACCTCCGCCACATTCTCGAACGCTCCGGCGTCGGCGCCGAAGTAGACATCGAGGCAATTCCCGTGGCCGAGGGTGCCGACCTGCAGACCGCCGCCTGCGGGGGCGAGGACTACAAGCTCCTGCTCACGGCCGACGCCGCAGCGGCCGACGCCCTTTGCACCGCCTTTCAGGCCCGTTTCGGCACGCCGCTCTACCCCATCGGCCGCATCGTCGCAACGGCAGGCCTCGTCTGGATGCGCGACGGCAGGCCAGAACCGGTCGACTGGCACGGATTCGAACACTTCTGACAAGACAGGGAGGGCGCTGCCTGTGCAGCGCCCTCCCTGATTTTCAACCGCGACGGCCCCGGAAACCGCCCGCAGGCTCAATCCTCGAGGATATAGACGTGCTCGTCACGCCGCTGCATGCGGTAGTGCTCCCGGGCATACTCCTCCAGGTAATCGTCGTAACGCAACCGTTCGAGCAACGTGCTGTCCCGTTCGATCTCCGACTTGTAGTAGGCCTGCTCCCGGGTCAGCACCTTGATCTGCCGCTTGATCTTCAGCGCATGCAACGCATTGCGCCCCACGATGAAGACCGTGAAGACGATGATGAGCGCCGTGGCGGCGATCCAGAATTTGCGTCCCAACTGAATTTTCATGGCAACAGTGTCTTTTCTCCCCTACGCAGGCCTCCGCACGACCGCCGGGCCGCCCGCAGGCATCCGACGCCTCCGGGAAGTCCCTTCGTCAAGGGATTCTCATGTATTTGTGCGTCTGGATCGAAATGTTCCACCGAGGATGGGCCTTGGCATATTCGACCAGCGCCGGCATCACCTTCTCCGAGACACTCCATTCGGGCTGCAGGTAGAGCAGGCACGACGGACGTACCCGGGCGGCATTCTCCTCGGCCCACTCGAAATCGGCCTCCGATTCGACGATCACCTTCAGTTCGTCGGCGCGTTCGAACGCCTCCTCCAGGGGCGGCTGTTGCCGCTTGGGCGAAAGGCACACCCAGTCGAACACACCGCTGAAGGGGTGCGACCCGGAGGTCTCCAGAAAGATCTCCAGCCCTCGGTCACGCAACGTCCCGGTCAATATCCCAAGCGGATAGAGCAACGGCTCGCCCCCCGTAATGACGATCGCCTGCGCGGGGCAGGCCGTCGCACGGTCGATCACCGTCTGCACGTCGACCGGAGGATAGAGTTTCGGATTCCACGTGTACTTGGCGTCGCACCAGCGGCACCCCACGTCGCACCCGCCCAGGCGGATGAAGTAGGCCGGTTTCCCGGCGTGGAACCCCTCGCCCTGGATCGTGTAGAAATCCTCGACCAGCGGCAGCAGACGCCCCCCGTCGAGCAGGGCACTGTCGACAACTTTCGCACTCATTCCGTCACGACATAAATATCCTTCAGGCTGCGGCCCAGCTGTTCGTAATCGAGGCCGTAGCCGACAATGAACTCATTGCCGATCTCCATGGCCCGGTACTTGATCGGAAAAGGCTTCTTGTAGGACTCGGGCTTGTAAAAGAGCGTGCAGACCTCGATAGACGCCGGATTGCGCCGCTGCAGGTCGTGCACCATGTGCTCGATCGACTTCCCCGTATCGACAATATCTTCCACGATAATCACGTGCCGCCCCTCGATCGGGCCGTTCAGTCCGATCAGGCTCTTCACCACGCCCGTCGACTCCGTGCCCTCGTACGAAGACAGCTTGACGAATGACAACTCATTCTGGAACTCGATCTTCTTGATCAGGTCGCTCATAAACATGAACGAGCCGTTGAGAATCCCCAGGAACAACGGGGTCTCCTTGTCGGCGTAATCCGCATTGAGCCGGTCGGCCACGGCGCAGACGGCCCGGTCGATCTCTTCGGCCGGGATCATCACGCGGAATTTCCGGTCACGGAGTTGTATGATATCCTTCATTTGCGTTACGGTTTGGTATGTTTGTGCAAAAATAGTGATTTGCGCCGAACTATCGAACGTCCCGGACCAAAATAATACGGCACGGGCGGGAAATTGCAAAGGGCCCGGACCCCTGCAAACGGAGTCCGGGCCCTTGATCGGAGGATGCAGAGACTACACGAGTCCCGAGAAGCCCATGAAGGCCATGGCCAGGATACCGGCCGTGACGAGTGCGATGGGCACCCCGCGCAACGACTTGGGAACGTCCTCGAAATCGAGCCGCTCGCGGATGCCGGCAAAGAGCACCAGCGCCACGGCGAAGCCGAGGGCTGTCGACACCGAGTAGACGACGCTCTGCAGCAGCGTGAACTCCTTCTGGATCATCAGGATGGCCACGCCCAACACGGCGCAGTTCGTGGTGATGAGCGGCAGGAAGATACCCAGCGCCTGATAGAGCGACGGCGAAACCTTCTTGAGGATGATCTCGACCATCTGCACCAGCGCGGCGATCACCAGGATGAAGACGATCGTCTGCATGTACTCGATGTGCAGCGGCACGAGGATATAGAACTGGATGGGCCAAGCGACAAGGGCGGTCAGCGCCATGACGAACGTTACGGCTGCACCCATGCCCAGCGACGTTTCGACCTTCGACGAGACGCCCAGGAAGGGGCAGATGCCGAGGAACTGCGCCAGTACGACGTTATTGACGAAGATGGCGCCCAGGATGATTGCGAAATAGGAAAGTTCCATAACGGTTATTTCTTGGCTAATTTGTTAAACAGGACCATCAGGTAGCCCAGCACCAGGAAGGCTCCGGGAGCCAGCACGAAGATCAGCGGCGTGTAGTCGGAGATTCCGAGGTCGATGCCGAAGATGGCACCGCTGCCCAGCACCTCGCGCACGGCACCGATGACCGTCAGCGAGAGCGTGAATCCCAGGCCGATGCCCACACCGTCGAGCATCGAGTCGAAGGGCGAATTCTTCGAGGCGAAGGCCTCGGCGCGGCCCAGGATGATGCAGTTCACGACGATCAGCGGGATGAAGACGCCCAGTGCCGCATAAAGCGCCGGCACGAAGGCCTGCATCAGCATCTGGATGATGGTCACGAACGAGGCGATCACGACGATGAAGGCCGGGATGCGCACCTTGTCGGGAATCAGGTTCTTGATGAGCGAGATCACGAGGTTCGACATGATCAGCACGGCCGTCGTCGCCAGGCCCATGCCCATGCCGTTCTCGGCCGAGGTCGTCGTACCCAGCGTCGGGCACATGCCCAGCACCAGCACGAACGTCGGGTTGTTCTTGACGATGCCGTTCAAAGCGATTTTCAGTTTATTCATTTTGACCTCCTTTCTGAGCCTCGGGCTCGTTGGTTTGTGCCGTGGCCGTAGCGTCCGACGCCACATCGGTCGGCGTCGAACCCGTCGCTACGCTCTTATAGGCCATCCATGCGCGGTTCACGGCGTCGACATAGGCCCGCGACGAAATCGTCGCTGCCGTCAGCGCATCGACGTCCCCGCCGTCCTTCGTCACGGCCAGCTTGCCGTCGACAAGCTTCTTCTCCTCGAGTTTCTGTCCCTGGATGCTGCCCAGCAGCACGTTGCCCTCATCGGCCATCTTCGTCCCGAGGCCAGGGGTCTCGGCCTGCTCCAGCACGTTGACGTTGATAACCTCGCCCTCGGGCGTGAAGCCGACCATCAGCCGCACCACCCCGTTGAAGCCCTGCTTGGTCATCGTCTCGACGGCATAGCCGGCAACCGCATCGCCTTTCGTAGCCGTGTAAACCGTAGTGGGCAGTTCATCGATCGTCAGGACCTCGCTCTCCGTCGTATCGAACTCCGGGAGCACCTGTGTCAGCGCCTCTTTCGTCGCGGCCTCCTTGGCCAGGGCGATCGGTTCCTCGGTGATCATGTTCACCACGCCGACGCCGGCCGACGCCACAAGCGTAATGCCGAAGAGGACGGCGGTCATGTTTACAAGTGTACTTTTCATGGTTCCATCCTCCTTATTTCACGCCGAAGCGCTTGGGTTTGACATACTTGTTGATCAGCGGCACGCAGGCGTTCATCAGCAGGATCGCGAACGACATGCCCTCGGGATAGGAGCCCCACAGGCGGATGCACATCGTGATGACGCCGATCCCGATGGCGAAGATCACACCGCCCTTGACAGTCATCGGTGAGGTCGAGTAGTCCGTAGCCATGAAGATCGCGCCGAGCATCGCACCTCCAGCGAGGATATGGAACAACGGCAGCTGCCACAGCATGGCTCCGGTTTCGCCGGTGCAAAGAGCCACGACGAAGGCGAACACGGCCATCGTCACGAGGATCGTCACGGGGATGTGCCACGTGATGACGCGGCGCCACAACAGGTAGGCGAAGCCGACGAGCAGCGCCAGCGCCGCGACCTCACCGAGCGAGCCGGGCATGTTGCCCAGCAGCAGGTGGTGTACGCCGAGAACGTCGGGCCCTACGGCACCGTGCTTGACGGCCGCCAGGGGCGTGGCGCCCGACAGGGCGTCGAACGCACCGTTCGTTACGGGCATGGGCCACGTGGTCATCTGCACGGGATAGGCGATCAGCAGGAAGACACGGCCTACCAGCGCCGGGTTGAAGGGGTTCTTGCCCAGGCCTCCGAAGGTCATCTTCGCCACGGCGATGGCCACGAACGCACCGATGACGACGATCCACCAGGGAATCGACGCCGGGAGGTTGAAGGCCAGCAGCACGCCGGTCACCACGGCCGACCAGTTCGAAATCGTCAGCGGGCCGCGGAACATGAATTTCTGAATCAGGTACTCGAATGCCACGCACGCGGCGACCGAGATGGCCGTGACGCGCAGCACGTCCACACCGAACACGACGATCGACACGACGAAGGCCGGCATCAGGGCGATCACCACGTCGCGCATGATGCGGGAGGTCGACTGCGCCGTCTGCACGTGAGGTGCGGGAGACACAATGAGTTTGTTTGCCATATTTGAAACGTTTTTCATTTACTTTTTAGGTGCTGCGGCAGCGGCGCGCGAACGGATGATGCCCATGACGGTCTGCTTGCCCAGGCGCACCCAGTCCAACAGCGGCAGGTAGGCCGGGCACGTCGACTGGCAGCAGCCGCACTCGATGCACGAGGTAATCATGTTGGACTCCAACTCGTCCCAGCGTTTCTTCTGCGACATCTTCGAGAGGTAGTAGGGTTCGAGGCCCATCGGGCAGGCGGCCACGCACTTCGCGCACTTGATGCACTGCGAGGCCTCGCGGCGCTGGGCGTCATCCCCCGTCATGACGGTGATTCCCGAGCAGCCCTTCGTCACGGGCGACGCGAGGTCGACCATCGCACGACCCATCATCGGGCCGCCATTGATTACCTTGCATACGGCATCGGGAAGACCTCCGGCAGCCTCGAGCAGCGTCGCCACCGGCGTACCCATGCGGGTGAGCAGGTTGCGCGGCTCCTTCATCGACTTGCCCGTCACGGTCACCACGCGCTCGATGAGCGGCATGTGCTTCTGCACGGCGCGGTAAACGGCATAGGTGGTCGAGGCGTTGCAGACCACGGCCCCGACGTCGATCGGCAGCGCCGGGGGAGGCGGCACCTGGCGGCCCGTCACGGCAGCGATCAGCTGCTTCTCACCGCCCTGCGGATAGCGCACCTTCAGGGGCACGACCTCCACGCCCTTGTAGGCCGCGGCGATCCGCGTCAGGTGGGCAATGGCGTCAGGTTTGTTGTTCTCGATGCCGATATAGGCCTTCTCGACACCCACGGCCTTCATCAGGATCGTGACGCCCACGACGATCTCCTCGCCGTGCTCGAGCATCATGCGGTGGTCCGACGTCAGGTAGGGCTCGCACTCCACGCCGTTGATAATCACGCACTCGGCCTTCTTGCCTGCGGGAATCGAAAGTTTCACGTGCGTGGGGAACGTCGCACCGCCCATGCCGACGATGCCGGCCTCCTTGATGCGGGCGATGATCTCCTGCGACGAAAGCGCGCACTCCCGCACCAGCGTCTCGGAACGGTCGATGCCCTCGGCCCACTCGTCGCCTTCACGCTTGATGGTAATCATCGGCTGACGCAACCCCTGGCCGTTCGGGACCAGATCGACCGCCGTCACCGTTCCCGAAATCGGGGCGTGGATATTGGCCGACATGAAGCTGCCGGCTTCGGCGATGAGCTGGCCCGTAAGCACCTTGTCGCCCTTGGCGACCTTGGCAACAGCCGGGGCCCCGATATGCTGCGAAAGGGGGATGTTGACCACCTCGGGCAGCGGAAGCGCCTCGATCGCCTTGGTGCGGCTCAGCTTGTTTTCCGACGGATGGACTCCGCCCATTGGAAATGTCTTCATATCTATGCTTGCAATTTTTACGATTCTTTACTGGGCTTCTCCGCAGCCGGCTTGTCGGCTTTCGGGGCGGCCGGGGCCTTCTCGGCTGCAGGAGCCGCCTTCGGGGCTTCGGACTTCGGAGTTGCTTTCGGAGCCTCGGGCTTTGCGGCGGCCGGTTTCTCCGTCTTCGGGGCGGCAGGGGCCTTGGGCTCCTTCGGCAGCGGGTCCATATTCACCAGCTTGATGGCACCCGTCGGGCACTCATTCACGCACTTGCGGCACAGTTTGCACTTCTGCGGGTCGATGTAGGCCAGGTTGTTCTCGACAGTGATGGCATCGAAAGCGCACACCTTCTCGCACTTCCCGCAGCCGATACACCCGGCCTTGCAGGCCTTCATCACCACGGCGCCCTTGTCCTTCGAGACGCACGACACATAAACCGCACGGTTTTTGGGCCACTTCTTACGCAGTTCGATGACCTTCTTCGGGCATGCCTTGACACACGCGCCGCAGGCCGTACACTTGTCGGGATCGACCTCCGGAAGCCCCGTCTCGGGGTTCATCCGGATGGCATCGAAGGCGCAGGCTGCCACGCAGTCGCCGAATCCGAGACAGCCGTAGGCACACCCCGTCTCGCCCACATAGAGCGACGCGGCCACGGCACACGACTTGGCACCGTTGTACTCGTTGGTGCGGGGACGTTTGTCGCACGTACCGCCGCAACGCACCGTCGCCACCTCGGGCTGTTTCTCGGCGGCAGCCTTCCCGAGATACGCGGCAATGGCCTTCATGCAGTCGCCGCCTCCCACCGGGCAGAAGAGGTCCGAGATGTCATCGTGCTTGACCAGCGCATCGGCCATACCCCGACATCCGGCGAATCCGCAACCGCCGCAGTTGGCTCCGGGCAACATCTTCTCCACTTCGTCGATCCGCGGGTCCTCCTCGACGCGGAACTTCTGCGCCACGAAGTAGAGGATGACCGCTGAGAGAACTCCCAACGCACACAGCGTCAGGATCGTGAATAGTAATACTTGCATCAGATTTTAGTTATTGTAAATTGAATTGTGTGTTCGATTTTCCGGCGCAGGAGCCACAGCACGACATAATAAACGCCCACACCGGCAACAGCGGCGAGGGCGCTCACTCCTTCACTCCATTTCAGACAGACCAAAGCGACGATCAGCACCGCCAGCAGCACGACCAGCGCACCGACATAGGCCAGGGCCACGGCCCACAGCCCAACGCCGCGCAGGACGCCCACCGTCACCGCATCGCCTGCGGCATACCGCCCGGATTCCGCGCTCTTTACGGCGATGATCTTCTCCTGGGCTTCGGCCATGCCGCACGCCTCACGGGCCCGGCAGCCTCCGCAGGCGCTGTGCGAGGTGATGCGCACATGGACCGTGTCGCATTCGACACGGTCAACGATCCCGCTATGCTCGATCCGTTCGGCCACGACCTCAATCCCCGTATTTGTTGGTGAGAGGCATCAGTCGTTCGTGTCCGAACGAGCAGGCCGAAAGGCGCAGTACGGGTGGGAACTGATAGCGTTTCTTTTCATTGCGCATGATCATGGCATGGATCTTCTCCACGACCTCCGAGTCGAATCCCGCATTGACGATCTCCTCACGGTGTTGCCCTTCCTCGATCATGCGGAACAGGATGGCGTCGACCACCTCGTAAGGAGGCAGGATGTCGCTGTCCTTCTGTCCCGGGTGCAGTTCCGATGAGGGCTCCTTGGTCAGGATCGCCTCGGGAATCGGATTACCCTGCGTACGGTTGATGTAGCGGGCCACGTCGTACATCTCGCTCTTATAGAGGTCGCCCGTCGGTGAGAAGGCACCGGCCGTATCGCCGTAGAGCGTACAGAGCCCCAGGGCGTTTTCGCTCTTGTTCGAGGAGTTCAGCAGCACGTAGTCGGTCTTGTTCTGCAAGGCCATGAGCAGCACCGTACGGATACGGGTCTGGATGTTCTCCTCCGTGGCGTCGAACTCCGTACCGCCGATCACGGGCTTGAGGGTATTCACCACGCTGGTATAGATTTCCGAAATGGGGATGACGTTGTACTCGATACCGAGGTTGCGCGCCAACTCCTTGGCATCCTCGACCGAGCTGTCCGACGAAAAGGGCGAGGGCATGAGCAGCGCCCGGACATTCTCCGCGCCGAGGGCATCGGCGGCAATGCAGGCCACGACGGCTGAGTCGATACCACCCGAAAGGCCGATCGAGGCCTTCTCATAGCCGTTCTTGCGGAAGAAGTCGCGCAAGCCGCAACGGGCGGCCTCATACACCAGCCGCGTACGGTCGTTGTAGGTCGAGGGGACGGTGACGGGCTCCATGGCCGCGCGGGTATCGAAAATCTGGAAATCCTCCTCGAAGTTCTTCATCATCAGCACCAGCTCGCCGCGGCTGTTCAGCACGCCCGACGTCCCGTCGTAGACGATGTCGGTCGAACCGCCCACCTGGTTGACGATGACGATGTTCTTGCCCTCGACGAACGCCAGGTTGCGCATCATTTCGTAGCGGTAGGTCATCGTGCCCTTGCCGTACTTGCGGGCGTTGATCGAGATAATCGTCTCGACCGACTTGTCGAAATCGTGTTCGCGGCTCAGGTCGTCGCCGACGATAATCACGCACTTGTGCCCCTTGATCGTAGCGTATTCGTACCCTTTCGAGGGAACGAGGAAGCCCATTTCGCGCCGTGCGGTGATGTATTTCTTACCCACGAAGCGCAGCACCTTGCGATCCTGGATCAAGGCCGCGGCACTGATTGTACCCTCGTTGGTCAGGATCGGAAGGCCCACGATAGCGGCGATCCCGTCACAACACGAAGCAATTTCAACCAGAGCGTCCTCACAAAGTTCGAGGAAAGTCGTTTTGCGCAGGAGATCGAATGCGGGAGTTCCGCTGACGGACTGCTCGGCGAAGATCACCAGATCGGCGCGCCGGGCCTTGGCCTTGTTGATCGCATCGATGATCTTCGAGGTATTGCCGTCCACATCTCCGATCGTGTAGTTCAACTGGGCTATCGCTATTTTCATGTCAGTAATTTAAGTCGGATGTTTACAACGCAACAAAGTTAAGGATAATTTGCAAAAGACCGAAAAGATTTTAATGTTAATAAATTAACATTCCCGGGGCGGCGGACGTTTTTCAAAAAAATTAAAAACTAAAACACGTAAAGAGGGAGGCACCCCTTTCGATGGGAGCCTCCCTCATAATACCGTCGCGATCCTCTGCAGCAGGGACTCCGGAACACCGGAGCTGACGGGTGCAGGCCGCGGAATGCCCGTTACTCCTGCGCCGCCTCGGGATCGGGGACGAGGATACGGCCGCAATATTCGCAGATGATGATCTTCTTGCCCTGGCGGATGTCGACCTGACGCTGGGGCGGGATACGGTTGAAGCAACCGCCGCACGCATCGCGCTTCACGGTCACCACGGCCAGTCCGTTACGGACGTTGCGGCGGATACGCTCGTAGGCCGAAAGAAGCCGTTCGTCGATCTTCTCGCGCGCCCGGGCAGCCTGCTCGGCGTACTCGGCCACCAGAGGAGCCGTCTCGGCCTCGATACCGTCCAGCTCGGCCTTCTTGGCGTTGTAGTCCGCCTCGCGGTCCTGGACTGCCGCCTCGGCCTCCTCCAACTGGAGTTTCTTGGCCTTGATGCCTGCGGCGTACTCCTTGAGGCGCTTCTCGGCCAGTTCAATCTCAAGTTCCTGATATTCGATCTCCTTGGAAATGGCGTCGAACTCGCGGTTGTTGCGCACGTTGTTCTGCTGTTCCTTGTAGTTGTTGATCATGACCCGGGCCTGATCCACCTCACGTTTGCGCTGCTTGGTCAGCGTATTGAGTTCGTCGATTTCGGCATTGATGTTGTCGATACGGGTCTTCATTCCGGTCATTTCGTCCTCCAGGTCCTGGACTTCGAGAGGCAGTTCGCCTTTCACCTTGTTGATTTCGTCCACTTTACTGTCGATCTTCTGCAGTTCGTAAAGAGCCATGATCTTCTCCTGCATCGAATAATCGACTTCGGCCGTCTTCTTTTGCGTTGCCATATATGTTGTTGTATAGTTTAGACTTACACCAGATAATTCACCGGATTGCGCGAGCGTTCACTCCTGCGAACCGCAAAGGTACGTAAATTTTTCGATAAAATATCAAATAAAATCTGAATTGCGCAATATTCGCTCTCAAAATGGCCTATATCGGCCACCGTGAGGGCCTTATCGGGGGTCATGAAGTCGTTGTACTTGAGGTCGGCCGTCAGGTAGAAGTCGGCCCCGGCACGCCGCGCTTCGCCGATCATCGACGCCCCGGCTCCGGTGCAGATCGCCACGCGCCGCACCGTCTCCGACGCCATGTCGCTGTAACGGATTACCCGCACCCCCAACCGCTCGCGGATCCGCTCCATGAACGCCCGCGTCGGTACGGCCTCCGGCAACTCGCCCACGACGCCAAACCCTACCCCTTCGCCGGCATCCGACGGTTCGAGCACCTCGGACGGCTCGACGCCCAGCATCCGGGCCAGGTGCCAGCTCATGCCCCCGGGGGCACTGTCGAGATTCGTGTGGCAGGCATAGAGCGCAATGCCCCGGCGGATGGCCCGTTCGACACACCGCTGCACCGCATCGGCCGAATTGAACCGCTTGAGGGCGTGGAAAATAATCGGATGGTGCGTGATGACCAGATCGCACCCTTCGGCTTCGGCTTCGTCGAGCACCTCCTCGGTCACGTCGACGGCCAACAGGGCCCGATGCACCTCGTCGTCGGGACGCCCGACGATCAGTCCGGAATTGTCATAGGAAGCCTGCCACCCGAGCGGCGCAAAGCGCTCGATGACATCGGTGATTTCTCGGATCAACATATTCGGAAGGGTTGATTTCAAGTGTAAAGGTTGGATGGTCCGGCGACATACGGCCCGCCGCCGGCTGCGGGCTCAGAAGAGCGACTGTTCGTAGAACGCGAAAAGCTCCTTGTTCTCGGCCTCCTCCTTCTTGCGACGCGGGCGGCGTGCCGTACGGCGCGTCGCTGCAGCGGCATCGGAGGGCGCCTCGCCGGCGGCAGGGTCATCCGCTGCGGCGGCAACCGCTCCGTCCGCCGGCTCGGCAATCTTCACCACCGGACGCGTGCGGCGTTTTACCGGGCGATCGCCGGAAACGGCCCGCTCCGTGTCGACCGGCCGGTCCGCATCCTCTTTCAACTCCTCGCGCACCTCCACGAGCAACGACCGGATACGCTGCAACCGCTCCATCAATTCGGCGTCGCGGTTCATTCCGTCATCGGCCGGTCCCTGGCGCAACGCCTTCTTGGCCCCGTCGAGCGTCATCCCGCGCTCCTTGACCAGATGGTAGATCAGTTTCAGGTTCCTGATGTCTTCGGGCGTGAAGAGCCGGTTTCCCTTCTTGTTGCGCTTGGGACGCAGGACCCGGAACTGCGACTCCCAATAGCGGATCAACGACTGGTTGACGTCGAACATCTCCGCCACCTCGCCCATCGTATAGAAAAGTTTCTCGGACATATGCCTATTGTTTTATGATTCGCAGTGAATTGGGGTACAGGTTGTTCACCCGGCCGCCGATGCGCTTGGCAAACCCCAGCGCCCGGCCGCGGGCACATACGAGGTTGATCCCTTCGGCCAATCCTCCGGCCGCCACCTCCTGACGTCGCAGGTAGCCCAGCGCCTCCTCGTCGAAGAGCTCCGCCACGGCGACCGCCCCACGTTCCAGCCCGGCATAAAGGGCCAGGGCCGGATCGGGCTTCAGCCTTCCCTTGAAGAGCCGCCCCAGCGCCACCCCCGAGCAGATCACCGGCACGGCCGCCGACAACGCCCGCAACGCCTCGGCCTGAACCTCGGGCCAGGCATAACACGTCCCGACGATCTCGACAAAGCGCATCTCGGCGGGATTACGCACCCATCGGGAGAGTTCCGCCGCACTTTTCCGGTCGACGGGCGCCACCACGTCGCGCCGGGCCTTCGGTGCCCGGGAACGTCCACCGGCATCGAACGACTTGCACGCCACGGCGGCGAAAAATCCCTCGCCGCAGGTCCTGTGGGGATAGAACCGGAACGTCCGCCACGGTCCCACGGCGCCGCACGCGATACCCCACGTCTCATCCACCGCAATCTCCGGAGCCTCGACTACCTCCTCCCCGGCCCATGCGAGCATCCGTTCCAACGATCCTTCATCCTCGTCGCGGTTGAACGTGCAGGTACTGTAAATGATCGTACCGCCCGGTTTGAGGGCCCGCCACGCCTCGCGCAGAATGGCATCCTGGCGCGCCGCACACAGCCGCACATTCGCCTCGCTCCACTCCTCGCGGGCGGTGTCGTCCTTGCGGAACATCCCCTCGCCCGAACAAGGGGCATCCACCGCCACGACATCGAACCACGCCTCGAAGTCGCACACCGCGCGGGGCTCGCTGGTCGTCACGGCGATGTTGCCGGTTCCCCACTTGCGCACGTTGTCGGCCAGGACCGAGGCCCTGCGGCGGTCGATCTCGTTGGCCACGACCAGGCCCCCCTCGCCGACCAGCGAGGCGTAGAGGGTCGTCTTGCCGCCCGGAGCGGCACACAGGTCGAGCACCCGGGCCCCTTCGAGCGACACTCCGCCCAGCAGGTGTCCGACAAACTGCGACGAAGCCTCCTGAACGTAGTACATCCCGGCATGGAAATCCGTGTCAAGCGTAAACGAGGGGCGCGTCTCGAGGTAACGGCCTTCGGCGCACCACGGCACCGCACGCGCCACGGACAGGGCCGGCAGCGTCCCGCCGTCGCATTTGGCCGGATTCAGCCGCACCGACACGGGCGACTCACCGTCGAGTGCCGCACACAGCGCCCGGCCTTCGGCCTCGCCCAGTTCGTCGAGGACCCGACGTACAAATGGTTCAGGAAGGTGCATCGGCCCGCTGTTATTTGTTCAACCTGGCATGCAGGGCGTCGATATGGGCGCAAATCTTGTCCAGCACGGCAGGATCCGAGACGAAATCCTCCCGGTCCTTGTCGACAACCAGCAATTCGCCCTCGTAGGCCGTATCGATCCAACGGTCGTATTTGTCATTCAGCCGCTTGAGATAGAGCTCGTCGATGTTCATCTCGTACTCGCGGCCGCGCTTGCGGATCTGCGAAATCAACGTCGGAACTCCCGCCCGCAGGTAGATCAGCAGGTCGGGCTGCGGAATGAGCGACGTCACCAGCCGGAAAATCTTCATGTAGGTCTCGATGTCGCGCGTCGACATCAGCCCCATCTCGTGGAGGTTGTCCGCAAAGATATGGGCATCCTCATAGATCGTGCGGTCCTGGAAGATAAACCCCGAACCGCCATCCGACAACATGTCCATCGTCTGCTTGATCCGGCTCCCGAGAAACGATATCTGCAGGTTGAAAGCCCAGCGGTTCATGTTCTCGTAGAAGTCGCCGATGTAGGGGTTGTCGCACTCCTCGAGGTAACATTTCGCATGGTAACGCTCCGTGAGCATCTGTGTCAGCGTCGTCTTGCCGCTTCCGATATTTCCAGCAATGGCTATGTACATGGCAGATACTATTTTGGGATTCAAACGTTTTTCGGCTCCTTCCATCCCTTGGCGAAGGAGAGGATGTCTTCGGCCACCCGGCGGTCGTTGACCAGCCGCGGCACCTTGTTCTTGCCACGCGCGCGCATCCACGCCAGGAACAGCCCCCGGCCGACCTCCGTCAGGCGCTGCCTCTCGAGCGTCGTGCGCCGCTTGGCGTCGTAGTCCGAGTTCACGGCCCTCAACTGCCCGTCGAGCACCTCGGCGAAATGCTCCCGGTCATCGGGTTCGCGCTCGAACTCCACGATCCACTCGTGCGCCCCGCGCTCACGCAGCGACATGTAACACGGCGCCACGCTGTATTCGGCCACCATGGCTCCCGTTCGGCGGCACGCCTCCGCAAGCGCCATTTCGGCGTTGTCAACGATCAACTCCTCTCCGAAAACATTGATGTACTGGCGCGTGCGTCCCGCAAACCGAATCTGGTAGGGGTCGGTCGAGGTGAACTCCACCGTATCGCCAATCTCATAGCGCCACAGGCCGTTGTTCGACGTGATGAGCACCGCATAGACCTTGCCGCACTCGACCCCTTCGAGCGGCACGATCTCCGTTCCGCTGCGGAATTCGAAATAGGTGCCGTAGTCGAGCATCAGCAGCATGTCGCGGCGCGTGGGGTTGTCGGCCAGGGCAAAGAAGCCCTCAGAGGCGTTGTAGGTCTCCATGTAGTGCATCCCGTCGGAGGGGATCAGCTCCTCGAACGACCTCCGGTAGGGGGTGAACTCCACGCCTCCGTGGGCGAACATCTCCAGATGAGGCCACACCTCGAGCAGGTTCTGCTTCCCGGTATATTCCAGCACGCGGCGCATCAGCGCGAGGTTCCACGACGGCACCCCCGCAAAGGCCGTGATCCGCTCGCCGACACACTCGCGGCAAATCGCCTCGCACTTGGCGTCGAAATCCGAGATGATCGCCGTGGCGATCTTCGGGGCACGGAACCAGCCGCTCCAGAAAGTCGTCTCGTGGATCAGCAGCGCCGAGAGGTCCCCCACAAGATTCCCCTCCTCGCGCACACACGAACCGCCGAGCGTCAGGGTCTTGCCGTCGAGCACCCGCGACTTCGGGTAATTGGCGGCATAGACCGTCGCCACGTCGCGCATGCCCAGTGTATGGTTCCACCACAGCGACTCCCGCGTCACGGGAATGTACTTGCTTCGGTCGGAGGTCGTTCCCGACGAACGGGCGAAGAGCGTCACACGCCCCGGAAAGGAGACGTTCCGCTCCCCTCGGGTCATCCGCTCGATGTAGGGTTTGAAACGCTCGTAGTCGAACGTCGGGACCCGCTGCCGGAACTGTTCGGCACTGCGGATTTCCCGCAGTCCGAACTCGCGGCCGAAAGCCGTGTCGGCCCCGCGGCGCAGCAAATCGCGGAACATGCGCTCCTGGGTCGCAACGGGGTTGCGGCGAAACCGGTCGATCGCACGCTCGCGCCGTGCGAACCAGGCCCTCAATATCGTATTTCTCAGAGACATAATATTTTCGTACGTTGTTCCTGCTCTTTGAGGGGCAGGTCGCTTCGGCCTCCCCATTCGCCGCGTCCCGTCAGTTAAAGTAGCGGCCCACCTTGCTGACCGATCCCGGCATCGAGAAGACCACCACGCGATCGTAGGGGTTGATCTCCATGTTGTCGACGGCGATGAAAACCTTGTCGCCGCGCACGATGCCGCCGATGATCGTATCCTCCGGAAGCCCCAGGTCCTTGATCCGCACCTTCGTGGCCGGAGAGTTGGGCTTGACGATGAACTCCAGCACCTCGGCGTCGCTGCCCGTCAGACACTTGATCGCCTGCACGTCGGTCGACATCGTGAAACGGAAAATATTCGACGCCGTGACCAGTTTCTTGTTGATGATCGTATCGATGCCGATCGACTCAGCCAGCGAAATGTAGTTCAGGTTCTCGACCTCGGCAATCACCTTCTTCACGCCCATGCGCTTGGCAAGCATCGCCGCCAGGATGTTCGTCTCGCTGCGCCCCGTCACCGCGACGAAGGCGTCCATGTTCGAAAGCCCCTCCTCCATCATGGCGTCCGTATTTCGGCCGTCCTCGTTGATGATCAGCGTCTTGTCGAGCATCTCCGCCAGGCGGTAGGCCTTCTCGGCATTGTAGTCGACCAGTTTGATGTTGATCTCGTCCTGCAGTTCGGTGGCGATGCGAATGCCAATGCGCGAACCACCCAGAATCATCAGGTTATTGATCTCGATGTTCGACTGGCCCGAGAACTCCATCACCTCGTGCACGGCATCCTGCCGTGCGATGACGTAGACCGTATCGCCCTCCATGAACTCTTCGCCCTCGCGCGGAATGATCGTCTGACCGTTGCGCGTGATGGCCACCGTACGGTAACTCAGCGGCGTCTCCTCATGGAAACCCACCGGGGCCCGTCCCACCAGCGGCGACGTCGGGTCGAGGCGGAAGACCACCAGCGAGAGCTTGCCGCTCGAAAAATCGACGTATTCAGTGGTGGAGGTATGCCCCAAGAGGTTGATAACCTCGCGGGCCGCCACCTTTTCGGGATAGAACAGGTAGTCGATGCCCATGTCGATGAACATCTCCTTGTTGTTGGGTTCGAGGTATTCGTTGTTATCGATGCGGGCAATGGACTTCTTGGCCCCGAGTTTCTTGGCCAGCATGGCCGAAACGATGTTGGCATTCTCCTCGTGGTTGACCGCGATGAAGAGGTCGCATTTGCGCACCGAAGCCTGGCGCAACACGGCAAAGACGGTTGAATCGCCTTCGACGGTAATGACGTCGGCCAGATTACCCACCTCCGAGAGCAGCTTCTGGTCGCTGTCGATGACGGTGATGTCGTGGCCGTTGCCGCTCAGCATCCGTGCCAGGTGGCTGCCCATCTCACCCGCTCCCGCAATCACGATTTTCATAGGTTCCGTATACGATTTTCAGCCTCCGCCACCCCGCCGCAAAGGAGCCGGACGACAAAAGGCAATATTTTTGCAATTTATCTGACAAATGTATACATTTGTCGCCGAAACCCCAAATTTCGGAACATAAAAAACCGCTCGGATATGCCTGCCTGGATCGTCGTCATTCTGTGTGCCATCGTGGCCGTCGCCCTCTTCGTGGTGGGCATGTCGCTTACGCTGATGATCAAGGGTCACCACATCGACTCGGAGATCTCGACCAACAAGGACATGCAGCGCCTGGGAATCAAGTGTGCCGTGCAGGAGACGCGTGAGGCGGACGGCACGGCCGAATGTTCGGAAAGCGGTGCGACGCTGCCCGGATGCACGGGCAACTGCGGCGCCTGCGACATCGAACACAAGGCCTGAGCCCACGCCGCCGCGGAGAAGTCTCAGCTCGCCGGTTATTCCGCTCCCGCGCCGACATTGCCGGGAAGCGACCAACAAACCGGCCCTGGCAGCAACTGCCAGGGCCGGTTTTTATCGAACATCCCTGCCGCCGGGAATTACAGTTTGCAATATTTCGAAAGGCAGTGAAACCACGGGTTGTGCAAATCCTCCTCGTTGTAGCGCAACTCACCCTCATCGGGCAGCGAGCGCGTCATACCGCCCGCTTCGGCAAGGATCAGCTCCCCGGCCGCCGTGTCCCACTCATAGGTATGTGTCGTACGGACATAATAGTCCACCCGGCCCTCGGCCAGCAGGCAGAACTTGTAGGAACTTCCCTGCTCGAGGACTTCCAGGTCGGGATGCGCACGCCGCAGTTCGGCAACCCGCTCGGCGGTCTCGACCGTCTGGTGCGAACGCGACACAGCCACCACGAGATGGTCATGCGCCGCCTCGCCTGCGAGCGGCAGCGGCGTCCAGTCACGGACAATCTCGTCGTAGGTATAGTCGGCCGCCGGATCGGCCGCGATGTGCTCCTTGAGGAATGACCCCGCCCCGCGCCCCGCGACGTACATCTTTTCGAAATAGGGCACGTAGATCACCGCCCCCATGCAGACGTTGTTCTCCATCAGGGCGATGTTGACCGTAAACTCGTTGTTGCCCTTGATGAACTCCACCGTCCCGTCGAGCGGGTCGACCAGCCAGTAGAGCTCCCAGTTGCGGCGTTCGTCGTAGCGCATCTCGCGCCCCTCCTCCGAAAGGATCGGGATGCGCGTCGGCCCGAGGTATTCGCGGATCGTGCGATGCGCCACACGGTCGGCGAGCGTGATGGGCGTATGGTCGTTCTTGAGGCTTATGTCGTAATCGTCGCGATTCTTGTATACTTGCATGATGGCGGCTCCAGCACGCACCGCCGCATTGAAAAGCGGCGGCAGCAGATACATTCTCACCTTGTCGTTTATCATCGTTAATCCCTTTTGGAAACCGGCTCTGACGTTTGCCATGGTAAAGGTAACAAGAATTTATGATATCGTGAAATTTTTCACACCGAATCGGACCGGAATCCCGACAAAATGACCTCCTCCTGCCCGGGTGCGGTTTTCGCCCCTGGCACCGGGGACGAAAACCGTGCCAGACGCCCCGACGATGGAAAAAATTCCCGGGAAGTTTGTTTATAAGATAATTATGCGTATATTTGCACTCCGAATTTATGTTCAAATACATAATCGATCTTAATGTACGTTATAGTAGAGATTGCAGGTCAGCAATTTAAGGCTGAGAAAGGTCGCAAACTTTATGTTCACCGTCTCCAGGGCGAAGAGAATTCGTCCGTAAGTTTCGACAAGGTCCTGCTCACAGACAACGACGGTCAGGTCAAGGTCGGCGCACCTGTTGTAG
>DXGO01000108.1 GCA_019113885.1 Candidatus Alistipes intestinipullorum
GAAAAAATCGGATTTTTTTGCTCCACACCCCAAAAAGAGCCCGGGACGGAGACCGTCCCGGGCTGCTTGCATATCCGTATTCAGACGGACTAACGAACCTTGAAGCCTTCGTCGGCACGAGCCGGAATGGGCAGCGAAGCGTAGTAGCCGCTTTCGAGCTTGTCGCGCACCGACTTGAACGCTTCGAGCGTGTAGTTCACGTCCTCGAGCGTATGGGCCGCCGTGGGAATCACACGCAGGATGATTTCGCCCTTCGGGATAACCGGATAGACCACAATCGAGCAGAAGACACCGTGGTTCTCGCGCAGGTCGACAATCAGGTTCGTCGCCTCGGGAATACCACCCTTCATGAAGACGGGCGTCACGGGCGAGTTCGTCACACCGATATTGAAACCGTTCTCGCGCAGACCGTTCTGCAGCGCGCGGACAATCACCCACAGCTTCTCCTGATACTCGGGGTGGTTGCGAATCAGCTCCAGACGCTTCAGCGCACCGATGACCATCGGCATCGGGAGCGACTTGGCGTAGAGCTGCGATCGCATGTTGTAACGCAGCAGGTTGATCAGCCAGCGAGGTCCGGAAACAAAGGCACCGATACCGGCCATCGACTTGGCAAAGGTGTTGAAGAGCACGTCCACGCCGTCAACTACGCCGAAGTGCGAAGCCGTACCGCGACCGCCCTCGCCCATCGTACCGAAGCCGTGGGCGTCGTCGACCAGCAACCGGAACTGGAAGTCCTTCTTCATGGCGACGATCTCGTCCAGTTTGCCCAGGTCGCCCTTCATGCCGAAGACACCCTCGGTGATCACCAGTACGCCGCCGTTCTGCTCGTCGGCGAGCTCCGTAGCGTGCTTGAGCTGCAGGCGCAGCGACTCCATGTCGTTGTGTCCGAAGACGAAGCGCTTGCCCTTGTGCAGGCGGAGTCCGTCGATGATGCAGGCATGGGCTTCGGCGTCGTAAACCACCACGTCGCGCGGCGAGAGCAGGCAGTCGATGATCGACAACATGCCCTGATAGCCGAAGTTGAGCAGGAAGGCATCCTCCTTGCCGACGAAGGCAGCCAGTTCACGCTCGAGCTGCTCGTGGTAGACGGTCTGACCGCTCATCATGCGGGCGCCCATCGGGGCGGCCATGCCGAATTTTGCGGCGCCTTCGGCGTCGGCCTTGCGGACTTCGGGGTGATTGGCCAGTCCGAGGTAGTTGTTCAGGCTCCAGTTGAGCATCTCCTTGCCGCGGAACTTCATGTGGGGGCCGATCTCGCCCTCGAGTTTCGGGAATGCGTAATAGCCGTGAGCATAAGCCATGTACTGCCCGATGGGGCCGCCGGCGTTCTTCTCCAGGCGTGCGAAAATATCAACCATATCGTTTGTAAGTTAAGTTAAATGTCGTCTGTTTTCCGTTCGGGCGGCAAAGATACCAAAAAGGAACGGAATTAGCAGTCAAAAGTAGCCGTTTTTTACTCCCCGCAGATACGCATTTATACCTATTTTCTCCTTTTCCGGTCAAGGGCGTCGACAATCACCGCCACGGCACCATCGCCCGTAACGTTCGTTGCCGTACCGAAACTGTCCATGGCGATGTAGGTGGCGATCATCAGGCCGCAGAGCGTCTCGTCGAAACCCAGCATCGTTTCGAGCAACCCGAGGGCGGCCATGATCGCGCCTCCCGGGACGCCCGGCGCGGCGACCATCGTCACGGCCAGCAGCAGGATGAACCCCGAGAAGGTTCCCGCCGAGAGCGGCAACCCCGCCATCATCGAGACGGCCAGGGCACAGGCCGTGATCTTCATCATCGATCCCGAGAGGTGGATCGTGGCACAGAGCGGCACGACGAACGACGCCAGTTCGGGACGCACGCCGAGGCGTTGCGTCTGAGCCAGGGTCACAGGGATCGTGGCGGCCGACGACTGGGTGCCGAGGGCCGTGACATAGGCCGCCAGCATGGTCCGCAACATGCGGAACGGGTTTTTACGTGCCACAAGCCCGGCGACCGAGAACTGGAAGACGAGCAGCACAACCGTCAGGCAGAAAATCACGACGATGAGTTTGACAAAGAGTCCGAGGATGCTGGCGACCTGCCCCGACTGCGTGATCGAAAGGAAGATGCCGAAGATATAAAAGGGCAGCAGCGGAATGATCACCCGTCCGATGACCAGATCGATGATCCTCTTGAAATCGTCCATCGCCCCCTTGAGGGTCACCGAGTGGACGTAAGCCATGCCGAGCCCCAGCACGAAAGCGAGGATCAGCGCCGACATCACCCCCATGACGGGCGGCATCTCGATAGTGAAATAAGGAGTGAGCGCCGCTGCCGATTCGGGGAGCGCCATCGTGGTACCGTCGAGCAGCCGCGGAAAGATCGCACGCCCGGCGGCATAGGTTCCGAATCCGGAAATCAGCGTGAAGGCGTAGGCCAGTGCGGCGGTCAGGGCCAGCAGCCGCCCGGCGCTCTTTCCCAAATCAGCGATGCCCGGGGCCACGAGCCCCAGGATCAGCAGCGGGATGACGAAATTCAGCAACTGTCCGAAAACGGCATTGAACGTCAGCGCGATGCGTGTGGCCCAGTCGGGCAGGAAAAATCCGCAGGCAATGCCCAACAGGATGGCCAGTACGACACGCGGCAGGAGTCCGAAACGAATCTTCATGTGGGGAAAATTTTTGTAAATATAGCAAAACTATTTCGTATCTTTGCCCTATGACAGCGCTCTATCACGACATCATCTACGGCCCGGTACACTCGCGGCGGCTGGGCCTCTCGCTGGGCGTCAACCTGTTGCCCACCGAATCGAAACTCTGCTCGTTCGACTGCATCTATTGCGAATGCGGCTGGAATGCCGAACATCCCGGCGGGCGCCGTTTCAACGCCCGGGAAGAGGTGCGCCGCCACCTCGAAAACGCCCTGCAAGGCATGGCTGCCAAGGGGACGCCTCCCGACGTCATCACCTTCGCCGGGAACGGCGAGCCGACCCTCCACCCCGACTTCGAGGCGGTGATCGACGATACGCTGGCGTTGCGCGACCGCTACTGCCCGTCGGCAAAGGTCTCCGTGCTGTCGAATGCCACGCAGATTCACCGTGACGACATCCGCCGGGCGCTGTTGCGCGTGGACAACAACATCCTGAAACTCGACTCGGCCTTCGACGCCACCGTGCGGCAGATCGACAACCCGCAAAACCCGAACTATTCGGTGCGCGGGATCATCGAGCAGATGAAACGTTTCGAGGGGCGGATGATTCTCCAGACAATGTTCCTGCGCGGGGAGTGCAACGGCACCCCGGTCGACAACACCACGGAGGAGGAGGTTGCGGCGTGGCTGCGCCTCGTGGAGGAGATCCGCCCGCGGCAGGTGATGGTCTACTCGCTCGACCGCGACACCCCCTGCCCGACCCTTGAGAAGGTCTCGCGCGAGGAATTGCAGAGCATCGCCGCCCGGGTCGAGGCCCACGGGATCCCCTGTTCGGTCGCCTGACCCCACCGGCCATGCAGCTGCTCATCTCCTGTGCCAAGACCATGGCGGAAAGTCCCGCCTGCCCGACACCGCGAACCACCGTTCCGGCGTTCGACGACATGGCCCGTACGCTCGCCGCACGGCTCGCATCGCTCCCGACCGACGAGTTGGAGAAGCTTCTGCACGTCAACCGCGCCCTGGCGGCCGAGAACCGCCGCCGCTACGGACGCTTTCATGACAACGGCGCCCCGGCAGCGGCCATCACCGCCTACACGGGTATCGTCTTCCGGTACATCGACCCGGCACATCTCTCCGCCGGGGATTTCGAATACGCCCAGCGACACCTCCACATCACCTCGTTTCTCTACGGATTGCTGCGGCCCCTCGACGCCATCCGCCCCTACCGGCTCGAAGGCAACGTCCCCATCCCGGGGATGGACGACCGCACACCGTTCGACCTCTGGCCCGCACGACTGACAGAGCCGCTGCTCAAGGCCGTACGCCGCGACGACGGTGTACTGGTCAACCTGGCCAGCGGGGAGATGAAGCGGCTGTTCGACTGGCGACGCCTCCAGCGCGAGGTGCGCATCATCACCCCCGAATTTCGCATCCGCGAGGGAGACCGGCTGCGTACCGTGGTGGTATACACGAAAATGTGCCGCGGGGCGATGACACGCCATATCCTGCGCGGACGCATTGAAGAGCCCGAAGCGCTGAAGGCGTTCGAATGGGAGGGATTCCGCTACGATCCCGCCGCGAGCCGCGGCGACCGTTGGGTCTTCACCCTCGGCTGAGGAAGCCGGGCCCTGCGACTACACACCGCCACGGCACTGAGCCGCCACCCCGTCCTGCAAAAGAGGCGGAAGGCAATCCGGGAGCGACAAAATCAAGGAATTGATTATCGCGGCGACTGGTCCACATAGATCAACTTGTCGGTGTCGTATCCGCGGGCACGGGCCAGACGAAGAATTTCGTCGAGAGTCTCCTGCGGCAGTGCCGGCGTGCGGGAAAGAATCCACAGATAATTTGGGGAACGGCTCCCCACCAGGGCCCAACGATAGTCGGGGTCGAGTTCCATCACATTGTAATCGGAGTAGAAAATCCAGAAAAACGAGACCCGCAGATGCCCCGGGACATCCGTTGCATGCGCCTTTCCGTGAGCGACACGCGCCTCGCCCGTACGGGCATCGACACCGCTGTTCTCGACCGTTACACGACCATCCGGCTGCAGTGTATAGCAGGCTTTCGCGGCCTCTATGCCGCGCTCGAAAGAGTGATCGAAGCGGGCAATCTCGTACCATGTACCCATATAGCGTTCCAAATCGAAGTTCGGAACGACCGTACGGTTGACAGAATGCAACGTCCTGGCCCCAACAACGACGGCGCCACCGATCAGCAGGACGCCAGTCAACAAAAAGACAAAAAATTTCACGTTCGGATGTTTTCCCGAACTCAGAGCAGATATCATGCCGGAAACGATTGGTTTCGTACTGAGGCTTCATGCGTTGCCGCACGAAGTGCGCGGAAGATGCCCTCCTCGTCAAACCCGCACAGCGCCTGCAACTGAGCCGGTGTACCGTGTTCGACCCAGTGGTCGGCTATGCCAAGCCGCTCGACCTCGACCCCGTAGCCGCGGTCGTTGAAGAACGCCGCAACCGCCTCACCGACCCCGCCGCGCAGGCATCCGTCCTCGACGGTCACGACCTTTCGGAAGCGGCGCCCCACCTCCTCGAGCAACTCCTCATCAAGAGGTTTCACGTAACGCAAATCATAGTGGGCGACCTCCACCCCTTCGGCTGCCAGCCGCGCGACAGCCCGTGCCCCCGGATTGCCTGTCGTACCGACGGTCAGGAGCGCCACGGCACTCTCCGCGGCACCTTCGCGCAGGCGACGTCCACGCCCTACGGGAATCTCCCGAAACGCCTCGCCGCGCCAGGCAACCCCCTCGCCGCAGCCACGCGGATAGCGGATCATGAAGGGATGGCCGTAATGGAGCGCCGTATACATCATATCACGCAGTTCGCGTTCGTCCATCGGCGCAGCGATCACCAGCCCCGGCACGGCCCCGAAAGCCGCCATGTCGAAAACCCCGTGGTGCGTCACGCCGTCCTCGCCCACCAGTCCGCCCCGGTCGAGACACATCACCACCGGAAGGTCCTGAATCGCGACATCGTGAATCACGTTGTCGTAGGCGCGCTGCATGAAGGTCGAATAGATGTTGCAGAAGGGCACCATCCCCGCGGCGGCCAATCCGGCAGAGAAGGTTACGGCATGCCCTTCGGCGATTCCCACGTCGAAACAGCGGTCGGGCATCTCGTGCATCAGGATATTCATCGAGCACCCTGTGGGCATGGCGGGCGTCACCCCCACGACACGGCGATCGAGCCGAGCCAGTTCGAGCAACGTCTCCCCGAAGACATCCTGATAACGCGCTACGGAACCGGGCGCACAGATACGTTCGCCCGTATCGGGGTTGAAACGCCCCGGGGCATGCCATACCGACTGGTCGTGTTCGGCCGGGAGATAGCCCTTGCCCTTCACGGTCATCACGTGGAGCAGTTTCGGCCCCGGAATGTCGCGCAGCGCACGCAACGTACACACCAATGCTTTGAGATCATGGCCGTCGACCGGCCCGAAATAACGGAAATTGAGGCTCTCGAAGAGGTTGCTGTTGTTCAGCAGCCCCTGCTTGACGGCGTTCCCCGCCTTCTGGCAGAGCCGCAGAAGCCACGGTGTATGCGACATAAGCCGCCACAACCGCTGCTTAAGGCGATTGTAGCGCTCCGAGGTGGAGATGCGCAGCAGATAATTTTTCAAGGCGCCCGTCGCCTGGTCGATGGCCATGTGGTTGTCGTTGAGAATCACCAGCAGATCGGTGGTTTTCGACGCCCCGGCGTTGTTCAGACCCTCGAAGGCCAGGCCGCCGGTCATCGAGCCGTCACCGATCACGGCCACAACCTTGTATCTCGCCCCCTGTAACTCAGCGGCCTTGGTCATACCGAAGGCCGCTGAAATCGATACGGAAGCATGCCCTCCGCCAAAAGCGTCGTAAGGACTCTCGGCCATGCGGGGGAAGCCGCTGATACCCCCCAACCGCCGTTTCGTATGGAAAGCCTCACGACGCCCGGTAATGATCTTATGGGCATAGGTCTGATGTCCGACATCCCAGACTATCTTATCTTCCGGGGTCGCATAGACATAGTGCAGGGCCGCCGAAAGCTCGACGGCTCCGAGACTCGAGGCCAAGTGTCCGGGATTGACCGAGCACTCCTCGATGATATAACGTCGCAGCTCGTCGCAATAGGTCTTCAACTCCTCCAACGAGAGTTTTTTCAGATCGTCGGGCGACGAAACGGATTCAAGCAGGTTATTTTCTTCCCGAGCCATATTACAAAGATAAACATTAAAAAGAATTTTTTTCGAAAAAATTCCTATCTTCGCGCTATAGGAATCACATCGTTATGGGAAAATACAGGCGGATACTCCTGAAACTGAGCGGCGAATCGCTCCAGGGAGCACAGAAATACGGGCTCTCGCCCGAAGTGCTGCAATCCTACGCCGAACAGATTCGGACGGCAGCGGAATCGGGCACCCAAATCGGTATCGTCATCGGCGGCGGAAACATTTTCCGCGGACTCTCCGGGGCCAAGAAAGGCTTCGACCGCGTCAAGGGCGACCAGATGGGGATGCTCGCCACGATCATCAATTCGCTGGCCCTGCAGTCGGCGCTCGAGGACAACGGCGTACGTTGCAAGGTCCTCACCTCGGTACGTATGGAGCCCATCGGCGAATACTACTCCAAGGCGCGGGCCCTCGAGTACCTCGAAGCGGGATACGTCGTCATCATCGGCGGCGGAACCTCGAACCCCTACTTTACGACCGACTCCGCCTCGGCGTTGCGCGCCATCGAAATCGAAGCCGACGTACTCTTCAAGGGCACGCGCGTCGACGGCGTATACACGGCCGACCCCGAGAAGGACCCCGCCGCCGTGAAGTTTGACGAAATCTCCTTCGAGGAGGTGCTCGACCAACGGCTCCGAATCATGGACCTCACGGCCTTCACACTCTGCCGCGAGAACCGCATGCCGATCATCGTATTCGACATGGACACCCCCGGTAACCTCAACCGCGTGCTTGCCGGCGAAGCGATCGGGACCCTTGTAAAACCGTAAAAACAGTCTGTCATGGCTACCAAGAAAAGCAACAAATCGTTATGGGTGATGCTGGCCCTGATCGTCATCATCCTGTTGGTCATTCTACTGTTGCCCGGTTGTGGGAACCGCAACAGCAAGCAGGATGCCGGAAACGACACCGAAACCACGACGCTGGTCAAAGCCGGGGACATGGTCCCCGACGTCACCGTCACAATGTTCGACGGCAGCAAGGTGTCGCTCGAACAGTTCCGCGGCAAGGTCGTACTGCTCAACTTCTGGGCCACGTGGTGCCCTCCCTGCCGCGAAGAACTCACGCACGTCCAGGCGGAAATCATCGACCGTTTTGCCGGTCGTCCCTTCGTCTTCCTGCCCGTCTCGCGCGGCGAAGAGCGGGAAACCGTCGCGGCATTCCGCGAGAAGACCGGATACGACTTCCCCATGGGACTCGACAGCAACCGGACGGTCTATGACCACTTCGCCTCGAACTACATCCCCCGCAACTTCCTCATCGGGCCCGATGGGAAGGTCCTCTTGGCCAGTGTGGGCTATGACGAAGAGGAGTTTCAGGAGTTGATCCGTTCGATCGAGGAGGCCCTTGCCAAAATCAAGTAACCCGGGGCCGGAAGTCTCTGCCGTGGCTTCACCGGCCGGAAACGCGAAGAACAAGGAGGAAGGAGCAGGGAAACCGAATCCCCGCCAACCTGTCCCGCAATACGGATATTCATAAAATAAATACAGAAATCATGGACACCAAAACCATTCTCAACGACGCCTCGAGCCGCATGCAGAAGGCCATCGACCACCTCGAAGAGGAGCTGCTGAACGTCCGCGCCGGCAAGGCGTCGCCCAACGTGCTCAATGGCGTCATGGTCGACTACTTCGGCTCGCAAGTGCCCGTTTCGGGAACCGCCAGCGTCACCGTACCCGACGCCAAGACGATCCTCATCCAGCCTTGGGACAAGAAGATGCTCCGTCCAATCGAGAAGGCGATTCTCGACGCCAACATCGGCCTCACGCCCTCGAACAACGGCGAGACAATCCGCCTGACGATCCCACCCTTGACGGAGGAACGCCGCAAAAGCCTGGTGAAACAGGTGCGCTCGGAGGCCGAAACAGCCCGCATCAGCCTGCGTAATGCCCGCCGCGATGCCGTCGAAGCCTTCAAAAAGGCCCAGAAGGAAGGCATGCCCGAAGATGAATCGAAGGACGGTGAGAGCCAGACGCAGAAAATGCTCGAAAAGTTCACCAAATCGCTCGACGAGATTCTCGCCAAGAAAGAGAAGGAGATCATGACCGTCTGACAGCGGCACTCGACCCAACGATACGGGCGGAGTCGGAAGATTCCGCCCGCATTGTTCCGCGCTGCAGCCATCGGCCCGACTTGAAAATGATGAAAACGACAAGAAAACTCCTCCGCTTTGGCTGCCTGCTCTTGCTCGCAGCCGCACCGGTAACCGCCCCGGCCCAGGGATATGTCAAGCTCAACCTCCCCTACGCGCTGGTTGGGGTCGTAAACCCCGCCGTCGAGTTCGCCATCTCACCCAAATCGACCCTTCAGACCGACATCGTCGTCTCGCCCTGGAAGTCCATTGGCGGCAAGCACATGTGCTTCGCCATCTTCATGGGCGAGTACCGCCGTTACTTCCGCCAGCACAACGACGGTTGGTACCTCGCTGCCAACCTCGGCATGATGGCTTTCGACATGTCGAAGCCCTACATCGAGAACTGGAAACTGAAATTCGAGGACCGCTACTGCAAGGGCTACGGCATGATGATCGGCCTCTGCGTAGGGTATGAATACCGTTTCCGCGAGCGGTGGTTGCTCGACGCCTTCCTCGGGTGGGCCTGGATGGACAGCCACTACAACGGCTACTCCTTCTCGGGCGAGATCGACATGTACCCGCACCGTCCCGTACAACCGAAATACCCCGACCCGTTCAACGGCTCGTCGGAGTGGTATCCCAACAAAATCGGGCTCTCGATCGGCTACCGCATCTTCCAGCCCAAGCGGTAAGGAGCTGCGGGACATGACCCGGCCGCAGGCAGGGAGAATCCCGACCGCAAAAAACGTCCATAAAAAAATCCACGCACTCAAAAAAAATTCCCGACCGTCCTGCGACGATCGGGAATTTCCATTATATCCGGCGGCCGGAGCCGCTTCGTATCAGCACATTAGAGCTTCGGGCCGGCAGCCACCAGGCTCTTGCCCTCCTCGTTGCCGGTGAACTTCACGAAGTTCTTGATGAAGCGGCCAGCAAGGTCCTGAGCCTTCGTGTTCCACTCCTCGGGGTTCGAGTAGGTGTCGCGCGGGTCGAGGATCTTCGGATCTACACCCGGCAGCTCGGTCGGTACCTTGAAGTCGAAGATCGGCATCGTCTTGGTCGGGGCCTTGTCGATCGATCCGTCGAGGATGGCGTCGATAATGCCGCGGGTATCCTTGATCGAGATACGCTTGCCGGTTCCGTTCCAGCCCGTGTTTACCAGGTAAGCCGTGGCGCCCGACTGCTGCATGCGCTTTACGAGCTCCTCACCGTACTTCGTGGGGTGCAGCGACAGGAAGGCGGCGCCGAAGCAGGCCGAGAAGGTCGGCGTAGGCTCCGTGATACCGCGCTCGGTACCGGCCAGCTTGGCCGTGAAGCCCGAGAGGAAGTAGTATTTCGTCTGCTCCGGGGTCAGGATCGATACCGGGGGCAGCACACCGAATGCGTCGGCCGAGAGGAAGATCACCTTCTTGGCAGCCGGAGCTTTCGAAACGGGCTTTACGATATTCTGGATGTGGAAGATCGGGTACGAAAAGCGCGTGTTCTCGGTCACCGACTTGTCGGCGAAATCGATAGCGCCCTTCTTGTCGACCGTCACGTTCTCCAGCAGTGCGTTGCGGCGGATGGCGTTCCAGATATCGGGCTCGTTCTCCTGCGAAAGGTTGATCACCTTGGCGTAGCAACCGCCCTCGAAATTGAAGACGCCGTCATCGTCCCAGCCGTGCTCGTCGTCACCGATAAGCTGGCGTTTCGGGTCGGTCGAAAGGGTCGTCTTGCCCGTTCCCGACAGTCCGAAGAAGATGGCCGTCTCGCCCTTCTCGTTCGTATTGGCCGAGCAGTGCATCGAAGCGATGCCCTTCAGCGGCAGCAGGTAGTTCATGTAGGAGAACATACCCTTCTTCATCTCACCGCCATACCAGGTGTTGATAATCACCTGCATCTTCTCCGTGAGGTTGAAGACTACGGCCGTCTCCGAGTTCAGACCCAGTTTCTTGTAGTTCTTCACCTTGGCCTTCGAAGCGTTGAGCACCACGAAATCGGGCTCACCGTAGTTCTCCAGCTCCTCGTCGGTCGGACGGATGAACATGTTCTTTACGAAGTGAGCCTGCCAGGCCACCTCCATGATGAAGCGGATCTTCAGACGGCTGTTCTCGTTGGCGCCGCAGAAGGTATCCACCACGTAGAGTTTCTTACCCGAAAGCTCCTGCGAAGCGATCTTCTTCAGCTCCTTCCAGGCAGCCTTCGTCACGGGTTTGTTGTCGTTCTTGTAGGCGTCGGAGGTCCACCAGATCGTATCCTTGGTGGTCTCGTCCATCACGAAGAACTTGTCCTTGGGCGAACGGCCGGTATAGACACCGGTCATGACGTTCACGGCGCCCATGTCGGTCAGCTGACCCTTCTCGAAGCCACGAAGGCCCTTCTTGGTCTCCTCACGGAAAAGTTCGTCGTAGGAGGGGTTGTACACGACC
>DXGO01000109.1 GCA_019113885.1 Candidatus Alistipes intestinipullorum
GTGTAGGCAATACTCTTCTTACCATCCAGCATAAGGTTGTTCACGAAACGCGTCACCGACACGTCCCCGAACTTCGGATCCGGAAGTAGAATTCGCTTCTTTGGCTTAGCTTTTCTCATTGCTTATTGAAAATGTCTTAAATGGATTTCGTTGGTTGATTATTTCCCTGCCTTGGGACGCTTGGCACCGTACTTCGAACGACGCTGACGACGTCCGTCGACGCCTGCCGAGTCGAGCGCACCGCGCACCAGGTGATAACGTACACCGGGGAGGTCCCTCACACGACCGCCGCGGACGAGCACGATCGAGTGCTCCTGCAAGTTGTGGCCTTCTCCGGGGATGTAGGCGTTGACCTCCTTGCCGTTGGTCAGGCGCACACGAGCCACCTTACGCATAGCCGAGTTAGGCTTCTTGGGGGTCGTGGTGTACACACGGGTGCAGACGCCACGGCGCTGGGGACAAGCGGCCAGCGCGGGGGACTTGGATTTGTCCTCGAGCGTCAGACGGCCGTTTCTCACTAACTGTTGAATAGTTGGCATTTTAAAACTGTCCTTTAAATGGTTAAAAATCTATTTCCATTGTCCAAAATGGACTGCAAAGGTACGCATTTTTTTGGAAATACAATATATAAGGCCATCTTTTTTCGCCTTTTTTCAGGGATTTGAGCGTCTTTCAATTCTTTTTATTGATCGTTTCTTGAAAACTATATCGTTTTGCTTATAATAAAAGCTACAACCCGTTATTCTTCACAGCGTTAAATTATCCACGTTCCCGGGGCAGAGGGGAGGGGTGCCGGACAACAGACCCCATGGTTTTTTCCCTGGGCCACACGGCCTTCGCAGCCGGAACGCTCCCCGGCAGCGGGCGCCATGCCATGATTTGGAAGGGCGGTGAGATTCTCTACAAGCCGGAACCGGCGGGCCCCATTCGATGTACGTCGTACGTTGTCCCGCGCTACGAACGATCCTTGCGGTCCGCCGCCACGCAGAACGCCGCACACAGAACACCGCAGGCACGACCTTTTTCGGGACGTGCCGCTCTTTTGCCGGGTCGGACGACGCAAAGAATGGCAAATCGGAACGCAATCTGGAAAACTTTTCGTATTTTTGCCAGAAAATCGCAACAAAAACCCTTACGAGATATGGAGTACAATTTCAAGGAGATCGAACCGAAATGGCAGCAGCGCTGGCGCGAACGGAAGACCTACAAGGTGGAAACGGACCCCTCGCGGCCGAAGTTCTATGTGCTGGACATGTTCCCCTACCCGTCGGGCGCGGGCCTGCACGTCGGCCACCCGCTGGGATACATCGCCTCGGATATCTATTCGCGCTACAAGCGGCTGAAGGGCTTCAATGTCCTCCACCCGATGGGCTACGACGCCTTCGGGCTTCCGGCCGAACAGTACGCCATCCAGACGGGCCAGCACCCGGCCATCACCACCGAGCAGAACATCGCCCGCTACCGTGAGCAGCTGGACAAGATCGGGTTCTCGTTCGACTGGGACCGCGAGGTCCGTACGTGCGACCCGGCGTACTACAAGTGGACGCAGTGGGCTTTCCTCGAGATGTTCTCCCACTATTACGACAACCGGGTGCAGCAGGCACGGCCGATCGAGGAGCTCGTGGCGGCCTTCGCGAAATCCGGAACCGAGGGGATCGACGCCGCATGCACGCAGGAGTTGCACTTCACGGCCGACGAGTGGAACGCATGGGACGGGAAACGGCGCGAGCAGGTGCTGCAGAACTACCGTCTGGCATTCCGCGCCGATACGATGGTCAACTGGTGCCCGAAGCTCGGGACGGTGCTGGCCAACGACGAGGTGCACGACGGGCTGTCGGTGCGCGGCGGCTATCCGGTCGAGCAGAAGCGCATGAAGCAGTGGCTGCTGCGCGTGACGGCCTATGCCCAGCGGATGCTCGACGGGCTCGACAAACTGCAATGGAGCGACTCGCTGAAGGAGATCCAGCGCAACTGGATCGGCCGCTCGGTGGGCGCCCAGGTCTTCTTCGACATCCAGGGCTCCGAGAAAAAACTGGAGATTTTCACAACCCGCCCCGATACGATCTTCGGCGTGACGTTCATGGTCATCGCCCCCGAGCACGAGTGGGTCGGGGAACTGACGACCGAGGAGAACCGCGCCGCCGTCGAGGCCTACATCCAGGAGACGAAGAAGCGCTCGGAGCGTGACCGCATCGCCGACACGAAGCGCGTAAGCGGCGTAACGACAGGCTCCTACGCCATCAACCCCTTCACCGGCCGGGCTATTCCGATCTACATCTCGGACTATGTCCTCGCAGGCTACGGAACCGGCGCCATCATGGCCGTTCCGGCCCACGACTCGCGCGACTACGCCTTCGCCCGCCACTTCGGGCTGGAGATCATTCCGGTGGTCGAGGGAGGCGACCTTTCGAAGGAGTCATACGACGCCAAATCGGGCAAAGTAATCAACTCGGATTTCCTCAACGGCATGGATGTAAAGGAGGCGATCGGAATGATGTTCGAAGAGGTCGAGCGACGCGGATTGGGCAAAAAACTCGTCAACTACCGTCTGCGCGACGCCATCTTCTCGCGCCAGCGCTACTGGGGCGAGCCCTTCCCGATCTACTACAAGGACGACACGGCCTACCCGCTCCCGGAGGACAAACTGCCGCTGGAACTGCCCCCGATCGAGAATTTCGGTCCCACGGAGCAGGGTGAGCCGCCCCTGGCCCGCGTCAAGGGATGGGCGACGCCGGAGGGATACCCCTACGAGCTGTCGACGATGCCCGGATTCGCCGGATCGTCGGCCTACTACCTGCGCTATATGGACCCGCACAACGACCGGGCGCTCGTGAGCAAGGAAGCGGACGAGTACTGGCGCAATGTCGACCTTTACGTCGGCGGCATCGAGCACGCCACGGGACACCTGATGTACTCGCGCTTCTGGAACATGTTCCTCTATGACCTCGGGGTCGTCTGCGAGGAGGAGCCCTTCAGGAAACTCGTCAACCAGGGCATGATCCAGGGACGTTCGAACTTCGTCTACCGCGTCGTCGGGACGAACAAGTTCGTATCCCTCGGGCTGCGCGACCAGTACCAGACGCAGGAGATCCATGTCGACGTGAATATCGTCCGCAACGACATCCTCGACCTCGACGCCTTCCGGGCATGGCGCCCGGAGTTCCGCGACGCGGAGTTCATCCTCGAGGATGGGAAATACGTCTGCGGATGGGCCGTGGAGAAGATGTCGAAGTCGATGTACAACGTCGTGAACCCCGACTACATCGTCGAGACCTACGGCGCCGACACGCTGCGCATGTACGAGATGTTCCTCGGGCCGCTGGAGCAGTCGAAACCCTGGGACACGAACGGCATCGACGGCGTACACAAGTTCCTGCGCCGCTTCTGGAGGCTTTTCTTCGACCGCGACGGGAAGTTCTGCGTCACGGATGAAAAGGCCACCGAGAAGGAGCTGCGTACGCTGCACAAGACGATCAAGAAGGTATCGGAAGACATCGAAAACTTCTCGTTCAACACCTCCGTGGCAGCCTTCATGATCTGCCTCAACGAACTGGGAGAGTGCCCGAAGCGCGAGATTCTCGAGCCGCTGACGGTGCTCCTCGCCCCCTTTGCTCCGCACATCGCCGAGGAGCTGTGGGAAGCTCTCGGGAAGAGCGGCTCGGTATGCGACGCGCAGTATCCGGTCTACGACGAGAAGCACCTCGTACAAAGCTCGTTCGAATATCCGGTCTCGATCAACGGCAAGCTGCGCTTCAAGAAGGAGTACGCCACGTCGATGACCCCGGCCGAGATCCAGGCCGACATCGTCACGGCCCCCGAGGCGCAAAAGTGGGTCGAGGGAAAGGCTCCCAAGAAGGTGATCGTCGTTCCGGGCAAGATCATCAATATCGTGATCTGAACGGAGGGGCTCCGGAAGTAACGGCCGGCCGCGGCGCTTTCGGGACCCGCGGTCGGAATTGCATTCCCGAGCCACCCCCCCCGCCGAAGGGTGAAGTGAGAGGAGGAAGGAGACAGAGCGCCGAAGAGGACGAGAAGAGAGGAGAAGGAGAGAGGGCGTTGGAGCCCGGCAAACAGGACACGCAAGAAAAGGACGAAGCGGGGGTTCAACCGTCCGCTCGCGAATTTTCATCCAATAAACCCAACACACCATGAACCGAAGCTTTCGATTTTTAGCCACATTTCTGCTTATGAGCACATCGTTATCGACCGTATCGGCACAGAATTACGGGCAGACCGCCACGATCCGCATCTGGGACAACGCCTCGGCCCCCCACAGCAACGGGATCACCACCCCCGAGGAGGAGCCGGAACCCTACCGGCTGGCCAACATCTCGACGGCCGAACTCTACCTCTATCCGGCCAAAGAGTCGAAAGCCACGGGGCAGGGTGTCGTCATCTGCCCGGGCGGAGGCTATTCGCGCCTGGCCATCGACCACGAAGGGTTCCAGATCGCCCAGTGGCTGGCCGAAAACGGCATTACCGCCGCAGTACTCAAATACCGCATGCCCAACGGGCACCCCGAAGTTCCGCTCGAGGATGCCGAGCAGGCGTTACGCCTGCTGCGCGGCGACGTTCCGGGCGCCGAGGCATACGTCTGTCCGAAGGTCGGCATCATGGGATTTTCGGCCGGCGGGCACCTTGCAGCCATGGCCTCGACGATGGGAGCCGTGCGTCCCGACTTCTCGCTGCTCTTCTACCCGGTCATCACGGCCGAAAAAGGGAAAGGGCACCAAGGGTCATTCAACGCCCTGCTGGGAGCTCGGCGCAACGCCGAGAACGACGCCCGCTATTCGCTGGAAAACCGCGTGACGGAGCAGACGCCGCCGGCCCTGCTGCTGCTCTCGGACGACGACAAGGGCGTGCCTCCGATCAACAGTCTGCGCTACTACAACGCCCTGAAGGAGCACGGGATCGAGGCTTCGCTGCACATCTACCCCGAAGGCGGCCACGGATGGGGTTTCTACGACTCTTTCCGCTACAAGGCCGCCTGGCAGGCGGCACTGCTCGACTGGATGCGACGACTCGCAGAGTAAACGCACACCGGCCTCGTCAGACCATCCGGCGGACATGCCTGCAACGGCGTGTCCGCCGTGTGTTTTTTGGCCGGAGCCTTGCCGTTTCCCGATTATTCCGTATCTTTGTGACCAAAATACAACATCCATGGCAGACAACAGCATACTGACCCGCCTCGACGGGCTGAAACTCAAGTACGAGGAGACCGGGCAGAAACTCACCGACCCCGAAGTGATCGCCGACGTGAAGCAGTTCGTGCAGCTCAACAAGGAGTACAAGGAGCTCGAACCGATCATCGAGACCTCGGAGCGGTACCGCACGGCCCTCGCGAACCTCGCCGAAGCGAAGGATACCTACGCCAACGACAAGGACGAGGAGATGCGCGAGATGGCGCGCGAGATGATCGCCGAACTGGAGCCGCAGATCGGACAGCTCGAAGAGGAGATCAAGCTGCTCCTGATCCCGAAGGACCCGCAGGACTCGAAGAACGCCATCATGGAGATCCGGGGCGGCACGGGCGGCGACGAAGCGGCCATCTTCGCCGGCGACCTGCTGCGCATGTACACCAAGTACATCGAGTCGAAGGGGTGGCGCTACGAGATCACCTCCTCGTCGGAAGGCGCCGCAGGCGGGTACAAGGAGGTCGTCATGAAGGTCACCGGGCAGAACGTCTACGGAACGCTCAAGTACGAGTCGGGCGTGCACCGCGTGCAGCGTGTGCCGCAGACCGAGACACAGGGCCGCGTCCATACGTCGGCCGCCTCGGTAGCCGTACTTCCCGAAGGCGAGGAGTTCGAAGTCGAGATCTCGATGAACGACATCCGCAAGGA
>DXGO01000110.1 GCA_019113885.1 Candidatus Alistipes intestinipullorum
ACCGCGAGAAATACATCGGTTCGGACGAGAACTGGGAGAAGGCCGAGTCGGCCATCATGCAGGCTGCCAAGGAGAAGGGCCTCAACACGGTGGTCGAGTACGGCGAGGCGGCCTTCTACGGTCCGAAACTCGACTTCATGGTCAAGGACGCCATCGGCCGCAAGTGGCAGCTGGGTACGATCCAGGTCGACTACAATCTTCCGGAGCGTTTCGACCTCACGTACAAGGGCGCCGATGACAAACTCCACCGCCCGATCATGATCCATCGCGCACCGTTCGGCTCGATGGAGCGTTTCGTGGCCGTGCTGCTCGAGCACACCGGAGGCAAATTCCCGCTGTGGCTCTCGCCCCAGCAGGTCGTAGTGCTTCCGATCTCGGAGAAGTACAACGACTACGCACAGCGCGTGGCCGACTACATGAACCGTTACGACGTGCGTACGGAGGTCGACGACCGCAACGAGAAGATCGGCCGCAAGATCCGCGACAACGAGCTCAAGCGCATCCCCTACCTGCTGATTGTCGGCGAGAAGGAGGAGGCCGAAGGGCTGGTATCGGTTCGTGCCCAGGGCGAAGGCGACAAGGGCCAGATGACGATGGAGGCTTTCCGCGACTTCCTGACCGGACTGGTCAAGGAGGAGGTCGAGGCCAACAGGCTGGAGAAGAAGTAACCCGGAGTCAGGACCCATGTATGGCGCAGCGGGGTGACGGGCCATCACACCGCCACCCACGCGCTGAAACGAGAAGAATTTTTACAAACCTTTAATTCATACAACTATCGCAGCACCGAAACCGTTCCCGCCGCGGCCGTTCAACCCCGGGAACAACAGGCCGAAACCGGCCAACAATCCGCACCTCGGACGCAGACCGGCCGAGAAGGAGAACCCCCACCGCATCAATGAGCAGATCACCGCTCCCGAGGTGCGTGTGGTAGGTGACAACATCCCTCAGGTACAAGTAATGCCCATTCGCGACGCCCTGCGTCTGGCCGACGAGATGGAACTCGATCTGATCGAGATTTCGCCGAAAGCCGAACCGCCCGTATGCCGCATCGCCGACTACCAGAAATTCCTCTACCAGCAGAAGAAGAAGGCCAAGGAGCTGAAGGCCAACCAGACGAAGGTCGTGGTGAAGGAGATCCGCTTCGGGCCCCAGACCGACGACCACGATTACAACTTCAAGCTCAAGCATGCGCAAAACTTCCTCAAGGAGGGGGCCAAGGTCAAGGCCTATGTCTTCTTCCGCGGACGTTCGATCGTCTTCAAGGAGCAGGGCGAGATCCTGCTGCTGCGCTTCGCCACCGACCTCGAGGATGTCGCCAAGGTGGAGATGATGCCCAAGCTCGACGGCAAGAAGATGAACATGATGCTGGCACCGAAGTCGAAAAAGTAACAACCCGCCCTCCGGACTCCGCGCCGGAGCCGACAGAATGTGCAGACCCCGACGGAACCGAATTCCGTCGGGGTCTGCCGTATATGCGTTTTTTTGCGTACCTTTGCAGAGATGATCCCGATCGACGACATATTCCGCCTCGCGGCTGGCGACGAGGCCGCCTTCGAACGTGCCGCCCTGGAGCTCTTCCGCTTCCAGGCCGCGGCGTGCCCGCCCTACCGCGAATACCTCGCACGGATCGGCATGCGTCCCGAGGCGGTCGGAAGTCTCTGCGAGATTCCGTTCCTGCCCATCGAGCTCTTCAAGAGCCACGACGTCTATTGCGGTGACGGAGCCCCCGAGGCGGTCTTCACCTCGTCGGCCACCACGGGCATGACCCCGTCACACCACATGATGCGCTCGCTGGCACTCTACGAGCAGGCTTTCCGCGGGGCATTCCGCGCCTTCTACGGCGACCCTTCGCACTGGAGCCTCTACGCCCTGCTGCCCAACTACCTGCGGCGCAAGGGATCGTCGCTGGTCTACATGGCCGACCGCCTGATCGCCGACTGCGGCTCGGGAGGCTTCTACCTCGATGACTACGACTCGCTGCTGCGCGACATGACCGCCGACACGAAGCCCAAGATTCTGCTGGGCGTGAGCTACGCGCTGTGGGACCTGGCGGAGCGCTATGCCCCGAAACTGTGCGACACCATCGTCATGGAGACCGGCGGCATGAAGGGATACCGCGAGGAACTGCCCAAGGAGACGTTCCACCGCATCCTGTGCGAAGCGTTCGGCGTCACGGCCATCCACTCGGAGTACGGCATGGCCGAGCTGACGTCGCAGGCCTATTCGCAGAGCGGCAACCGCTTCCGCTGCCCGGCGTGGATGCAGGTTGTCTGCCGCGACGTCAACGATCCCTTTGCACTGTTGCCGGCCGGAAGCCGCGGCGGGCTGAACCTCATCGACCTGGCAAACCGCTGGTCGTGCGCCTTCATCCAGACGCAGGACGTCGGGCAGGTCGCCGCCGACGGGTCGTTCGTCGTCGAAGGACGCATCGACCACGCCGAAATCCGGGGCTGCAACCTCCTCGTCCAGTAACGCCAAGCGTGCAATACCAACCACCGAAAGATAACGAACTCTCATGAAGACCGTAGCATTCGTTCCCATACGCCTCAACAGCCAGCGCGTCGCGGGCAAGAACCTCCGCCCGCTGGGCGGCGTACCGCTGATGTGTCACATTCTGAAGAGCCTGACCGAAGTGACGGCCATCGACGAAGTGTATGTCTACTGCAGCGACGAGAGCATCCGGGAGCTGCTGCCCGAAGGGGTGCGGTTCCTGCGGCGCGACCCGTCGCTCGACCGCGACACGACCCTCGGGCGGGAAATCTACGACGCCTTCACCGCCGAGGTCGAGGCCGATCTCTACGTACTGGCGCACGCCACCTCGCCCTTCATCCGCCCGGCGACGATCTCCGAAGCCCTCGGCAAGGTACTCTCGGGCGAGTACGACTCGTCGTTCAGCGCCGAGCGCATTCAGACCTTCGCGTGGTACGAGGGACGGCCGCTCAACTACCGTCTCGACAACATCCCGCGCACGCAGACCATCGAGCCGGTCTACATCGAGACGAGCGCCTTCTTCATCTTCCCGAGGTCGCTGTGGTGCGGGCAGGGGCGACGTATCGGCGACCGTCCGTGGATGGCCGTCGTCGACCGCATCGAGGGGCTGGACATCGACTATCCGGAGGATTTCGCCATGGCCGAGATCATTGCGGCGAGCCGTGACCTGCCCAGGTAGCCGTCATGCCACGAAGACGCCTGACGACAAGGAGAAAAACCCGCAGCCCCATGCAGGAGCCGCGGGTTTATTGCATCTGATCCGCCGTCGGAGGGCGCCCTATTCCAGCGGTGCGCGTTCGTAGGCGTCGATCATCGACGAACGCGTGCGGTTGACGATCCGCGCCCCGAGCCACGCCGCATAGTCGCGCAGCACTTCGTGGCCACGGAACAATTCAGCCACCTCGGCCAGGTAGACCGACATCGTATAGGGCACGGGAGGCACTTTCTGGAAGATGGGTTGCGCGGCAGCGGGCGTCGCATCGTAATAGTGGCTGTCACGGCGGCAGAGGCGGTTCTCCGAGTCGACCATCAGCCCATCGAGCAACGTATGGTCCACGCCGTAGAGCTCCACGGTGCGGTACCCGAGCAACAGTCCGACATACTCGCCGACCTGGACGACCGTTCCAAAATTGGCGCTTCCGAGCCCCCGGCGGAAGAGGCGGAACTCCAGCGAGCGGAAGCCCCGGTACATCTGCGTGTGGAACGGGACGATGCGGATCAGGGGGTTGGGAAGCGCCGCGCGGTAATCGAATCGTTCGGGGTTGTAATATTGGACGTAGAGCGTCATCGGCCATGCGACACGGGCCGCAAGCGTGCGGTAGAGTTCGGCGACACGGTCCCGTTCGGCCGAGTCGCGGAAAAACATCGGGTCGGAAAGTACATAATAGGCCGGGCGCAACGCCGCAAACCGGTCGTCAAGCGCGAAATAGTTGACCGCCATGAAGTCGCGGCGGGTGCCGTCGCGCAGCAGCCCGGGGAGTTCCTCCGCAAGCGAGGGGCCGTTGCCGAGAACCGCCAGCGTGCCGGCATCCGCTCCGGGAGTGCGCCCCGCGCGCCCCACATAATTGCGGAAATTCTCCTTGACGGCCATCACCGCAAAGTAAAACGCCGTCTCGTAGAGGTTGCGCAGGAATCGGTCGGTCTTTTCGAATACGGTCATGGCAGAGTTTTATTTGCAAAAATAGCAAAAGATCGGTATCTTCGCAAAAAACCGCAAGCACATGTCGGAACCGGTCATCTCGGTCATCATACCCCTCTACAACAAGGAGCGCGAAATCGAGGGTACGCTCCGTTCCGTTCTGGCACAGACGCGCCTGCCGGCCGAGATTGTCGTCGTGGACGACGGTTCGACGGACAGCAGCGCCGAAATTGTGCGCCGGATCGCCTCGCCGCTCGTGCGGCTCATCACCCAGTCCAATGCCGGAGAGTGCGCCGCCCGCAACCGGGCCATCGCCGAAGCCCGGGGCGAATACATCGCCCTGCTCGACGCCGACGACGAATGGGAGCCGGGATTCCTCGCAGAAATCGAGGCTCTGATCCGGGAGTTCCCCGACTGCGGGCTCTACTGCACGGGCTTCCGGATCGTGAGCCACGACGGCATCTTCCCGGCCGAAGGGCTCCTGACACGAGGGGTCGTTGCGAACTTCTTCGGCGACTCGGCCCACCGCTACATCGCCATTCCCTCGGCAGCGTGCATTCCCCGGCAGGTTTTCGACCAGGTCGGCGGTTTCCCCGAAGGGATGAAGATCGCCGGCGACCTCTACATGTGGATCAAGATCGGACGCCGCTACCGGGTCTGCTACTCCCCGGCCAAGCTTGTCCGCTACTCGAAGGTCGCCTCGAACCGTTCAGCCTCGAGCTACACCCCCGAACATACGGCCTATTCGTTCGAAGAGCTCTACAATCCGGCCGCCCCGATCGAGGAGCGGGAGTTCATCGCCCGGGCAGCACTTGGCAAAGCGCTGATCCTGAGCGTCAAGGGAGGAACCCGCGAAGCCCGGCGTGCCGCACGCTTCTTCCGTTGGACGCGCACCTACCGCCGCACGCTGCGCAAAGTCCGGGTATTGAATCTCCTGCCCGTGGCATGGCGCGGGCCATTGCTCGACGCCTACAATGCCCTGGCGTGGCGCATCGCCCGCAAGGGATTATAAACCATAGCAACAACCACCTACATGAAACCGTCCATAAAAATCGCCCTTGCGGGCATCCTGCTTCTCTCCGCACCGGGAGCTTTCGCCCAAGAGACCCGCACCGAACAGATCCAATCCGCAGGCACCGAACGCACCTACCGTATCTACCTGCCCGACAACCTGCCGGATGACGCTCCGCTGGTCATCGTCCTCCACGGGTACGGAGGAGACGCAGACCCTGACCGCTTCGGCATGAACGCCACGGCCGACCGCCACGGATTCGCCGTCTGCTACCCGCAGGGAGAGCGCGACAGCCGCGGCAAACGGGGTTGGAACGTCGGATACCCTTCCCAGGCTGACATGAAAATCGACGACGTACGCTTCCTCGAGGAGTTGGTCGACCACCTCCACCGACGTTACGGCGTGAGCCGCCGCAACGTCTTCTGCACGGGGATGTCCAACGGCGGAGACATGTGCTACCTGCTCGCATCGCGGCGTCCCGATCTCTTTGCGGCACTGGGGCCCGTGGCGGGATTCATGTCGGTCGCCATCCTGCGTGCGGACGACAACCCTCATCCGGTTCCGCTGTTCGAAATCCACGGCACGGAGGACCGGACAACCCGATGGGCAGGCGACCTGACCAACGAGGGCGGCTGGGGAGCCTACCTTCCGATCCCGATGGCGGTAAGTTATTGGGCCGCGAAAAACAAATGTCTCGAACACCGTATCGATACCCTGCCTCGCAGGGACAACGGCCTGCAGGTCATCGCCCACCGTTACACGGGCGGGACCGACGGCAACGAAGTGTGGCTCTACGAAACCCTCGGAGGCAAACATTCGTGGAGCGAAACAGGCGTCGACACCTGCGAGGAGCTGTGGCGATTCTTCAGCCGCTACGTTCGATAACGTCCGGACGTTCCAGAAGTCCCCTTCCCTCCGTTCGCATAACGGCACGGCCAAAAAAAGAGGGTTCCACCCCCTATGGGGCGGAACCCTCCGTCGCATGGAGCCATCTCGGTCCGTCAGTTCGAAAAGGTCAGGCCGTCGGCCGAGGCGTCAATCGAGATCGGCTTCGTGCGGTCGACCTCACCCGCAAGAATCCTCTTCGAAAGATCGTTGACCACGTAGCGTTGGATCGTACGCTTGACGGGGCGCGCCCCGTAGAGCGGATCGTAGCCCGCCGCAGCGATCCATTCGCGCGCCCGGTCGGTGTACTCGAGCCGGATGCCGTTCTCTGCAAGCATTTTCCGCACGATGCCCAGCTGGATGTCGACAATGCGCTCGATGTCACGGCGCGTCAGCGGCTCGAACATCACGATCTCGTCGATACGGTTCAGGAACTCGGGCTTCAACTGCTGCTTCAAGAGGTCGATCACCTCGCGGCGCGTACGCTCGAGCACCTCCTCCGGAACTTTCTTGCCGTCAAAGTCCTTCGAGAAGTTCTCCTGGATCACCTGCGAGCCCATGTTCGAGGTCATGATGATGATCGTGTTGC